>NZ_CP019952.1:457385-759771 GCF_002021815.1 Pseudomonas parafulva | reverse complement strand
CTTTTTGCGACGCGGTCACTTTTACGTCCGAGGACAGAGAAACTACGCCGTGGCTGGTTTCTACTTTGATGTCGCTGCCTGGTACGCCTTTTTCGGTCAGCAGATCCGCCTTGACCTTGGTGGTGATCCAGGTGTCGGAGCCTTCTTGCTTGGCGTTTTCAGTGGTGGTGTTGGCAGCCAGCATTACCGGAGCCTGGGTGGCCTGGGCTGCGAAAGCGGCATTGGCCATGGTCAGGGTCAGAGCGGTAGCAGTAGCGGCAGCAATGGCGAACTTCTTCATGTGAGTCACTCCTGTTTTTCGAAAGGTCTGCGCCGTGTGTCTGGCGGCAGGTAAACAGGTAGTTGCATGGCCTGTGCCAGGTTATACGCTTCGCTTGTTTCCTTATAAATCAAAGACTTACAAATCATCGATATCTTTACTGCTCGTGCATTCTGCAATCTGCACGATAAACCTGCATGCAAGATGCAAGTCCGTTAAAAGTTCCTGGTCTACTTTTGTATTTATAACGGCAAAGCCCAGAATCGAGCCAAAAAAAAGAGCTCCCGAGGGAGCCCTTTGTGAAGCGCTAGGCTATTAGACGCCAGACGCCTTGGCTGCCGCGACGTCCTTGATGGACAGCTTGATACGGCCGCGGTTATCCACGTCCAGTACCAATACTTCGACTTCCTGACCTTCCTTGAGGATGTCGGTGACTTTCTCGACGCGCGCATCGCTCAGCATGGAGATGTGCACCAGGCCATCCTTGCCAGGCAGGATGTTGACGAAGGCGCCGAAGTCGACGATACGCTCGACCTTGCCCACGTAGATCTTGCCAATCTCGGCCTCGGCAGTGATACCCAGGATGCGCTGCTTGGCGGCATCTGCCGCTTCCTTGGTCTCGCCGAAGATCTTGATCGAGCCGTCGTCTTCGATATCGATCGAAGCCTTGGTCTCTTCGCAGATGGCGCGAATGGTGGCGCCGCCCTTGCCGATCACGTCGCGGATCTTGTCCGAGTCGATCTTCATGGCGATCATGGTAGGCGCGTTGGCCGACAGTTCGGTACGCGACTGGGCAATGATCTGGTTCATCTGGCCGAGGATGTTCAGGCGCGCTTCCAAGGCTTGGCCCAGGGCGATTTCCATGATCTCTTCGGTGATGCCGTTGATCTTGATGTCCATCTGCAGCGCGGTGACGCCCTTGGCGGTACCGGCTACCTTGAAGTCCATGTCGCCGAGGTGGTCTTCGTCACCCAGGATGTCGGTCAGAACGGCAAACTTCTCGCCTTCCTTGACCAGGCCCATGGCGATACCGGCAACCGGTGCTTTCATCGGCACACCGGCATCCATCAGGGCCAGCGAGGCACCGCAGACCGAAGCCATGGAGCTCGAACCGTTGGACTCGGTGATTTCCGAGACGACACGGATGGTGTACGGGAATTCGCTGTCGCTTGGCAGCATCGCCTGCACGCCGCGACGCGCCAAACGACCGTGGCCGATTTCACGACGGCCAGCACCGCCCATGCGACCACACTCACCGACCGAGAACGGTGGGAAGTTGTAGTGCAGCATGAAGGGGTCTTTCTTCTCGCCTTCCAGGGTGTCCAGCAACTGTGCGTCGCGGGCAGTACCGAGGGTGGCAACGACCAGCGCCTGGGTCTCGCCACGGGTGAACAGTGCCGAGCCGTGGGTTTTGGGCAGAACACCGACTTCGATGTTCAGCGGACGCACGGTGCGGGTGTCACGGCCGTCAATGCGCGGCTTGCCGTTCACGATGTTCTCGCGCACGGTGCGGTATTCCAGCTCGCCGAAGATTTCCTTGATCTGGCCAGCGGTCGGGCCGGCTTCTTCGTTGCTCAGGCGGGCAATGGCTTCATCGCGCAGCTGGCCCAGGCGGGTGTAGCGGTCCGCTTTCTGGGTGATGGTGTAGGCCTGCGACACCTGCTCGCCAAATTCGGCGCGTACCAGGTTCATCAGCTCGGTGTTGGCGGCAGCAGGCTGCCAGTCCCACGTCGGCTTGCCGGCTTCTGCAGCCAACTCCTTAACGGCCTGGATAACGGCCTGGAACTCGTCGTGGGCGAACAGCACGGCGCCCAGCATCTGGTCTTCGGTGAGCTCTTTGGCTTCCGATTCAACCATCAACACGGCGGTTTCGGTACCGGCGACGACCATGTCCAGGCTCGAGGCAGCCAGTTGCTCGTACGTTGGGTTCAGCAAGTAGCCGGTGCTTTCGTGGAAAGCAACGCGCGCCGCGCCAATCGGGCCTTCGAATGGAATGCCAGAGATGGCCAGGGCCGCCGAGGTACCGATCATTGCGGCAACATCGGGGTCGGTCTTCTTGCTGGTGGAAACCACGGTGCAGACGACCTGCACTTCGTTCATGAACCCTTCAGGGAACAGCGGACGGATCGGACGGTCGATCAGGCGCGAAGTCAGGGTTTCTTTCTCGGAAGGACGACCTTCACGCTTGAAGAAACCACCTGGGATCTTGCCGGCAGCGTAGGTCTTTTCCTGGTAGTGAACCGACAGCGGGAAGAAGCCCTTGCCTGGATCAGCTTGCTTGGCACCGACCACGGTCACCAGCACGGTGACGTCGTTGTCGACGGTGACCAGCACGGCGCCGGTGGCCTGACGGGCAATGCGGCCCGTTTCGAGAGTAACGGTCGATTGACCGAACTGGAATGTCTTGATTACCGGGTTCACGGTTTCCTACCTTCTTCAGTGGCTCTTGGGGGAACTGTTTTCTTGCGAATGCTTGGGCAGTGCAGGGAATCGGCCCTATCTACCGTCCAGATACAACTCGAGGCCGGGAGCCTGGAACCGAGCAAAAAACCGCTCGAATTACCAGGCTGCCAGCCTCGAAGTCATGCTTGGCGTGCCCCACGACAAGGCTGTAAAACAGCCCTGTCGAAGCCAGCGGCACGCCATGCACACCACTAACCAGGCCGCTATTAGCGACGCAGGCCCAGGCGAGCGATCAGCGCGCTGTAACGGGTGGTGTCTTTGCCCTTCAGGTAGTCCAGCAGCTTACGACGCTGGTTGACCATGCGAATCAGACCACGACGGGAGTGGTGGTCTTTGTCGTTGGCCTTGAAGTGGCCTTGCAGCTTGTTGATGTTGGCGGTCAGCAGAGCAACCTGTACTTCCGGGCTACCGGTGTCGCCGGCGGCTTGCTGGTGTTCGGCAACGATCTTAGCTTTTTCTTCGACGCTGAGGGCCATGAGGCTTCTCCTGATTAAACGGACCCCGCTAACGGGTTCCAATAGGCCAGGGACTTATCCCTGTATCAATAGAAAGAGGTGTGACCGTGCCTACTGACAGCCACCCTCTGCTCCACGGACCTCGGCAAACGCCCAGGCCCATGGTTTCGGTCATTCCGACCGAATCAATCGACGTGGCGCGATCCGCCCGTCTTCGCTCACTTCACCGATACCGATGAAGCGGGCATTGTGATCCTGTACACGAACCATGCCGAATTGCGGCGCGTCCGGTGCGCGCACTGCCTGCCCATGCAGCCAGTAGAAGGCGCTATGCTCGGACAGGCTCACCATCGGCCAGTCCTGCAGCCCGCTGTCCGACGGCATGAGGAAGCGATCGAGCGCTTCGTTGCCGCCTTCGGCGTGGGCCTGCTCAAGCTCCTCGAGCGTGACCGTCTGCGCCAGCGCGAAGGGCCCGGCCTGCGTTCTGCGCAGCTCTGCGACATACGCACCACAGCCCAGCACTTCACCGATATCTTCCACCAGGGTACGAATATAGGTGCCTTTGCTGCAGCCGACGCTCAAGCGTGCACGGGTGCCTTCGCATTCGAGCAGTTCAAGACGGCTAATAGTAACAGAACGCGCCTCGCGCTCCACTACCTCTCCTGCACGCGCCAGCTTGTATAACGGCTGACCGTCACGCTTGAGGGCCGAGTACATGGGCGGTATCTGGCTGATCGGACCACGAAAACCGGGTAGCGCGGCTTCCAGCTCGGCGCGACCAACGGTCACCTCGCGGGTGCGCAGCACCTCGCCCTCGGCGTCGCCAGTATTGGTCGTCTGGCCCAGTTGCATGACCGTCTCGTAGCCCTTGTCGGAGTCGAGCAGGTACTGCGAAAACTTGGTGGCCTCGCCGAAGCACAGCGGCAAGACACCGGTGGCCAGCGGGTCGAGGCTGCCGGTATGACCGGCCTTCTCGGCATTGAGCAACCAGCGCACCTTTTGCAAGGCAGCGTTGGAGGTGAAGCCCAAGGGCTTGTCCAGCAGGATGATGCCGCTGACGTTGCGGCGGATACGTTTGACCTGGGCCACCGATTACTCCTTGGTGCCAGACTCGTCGGCATCCTTGTGCAGGCGGTCTTCAGCCACTGCACGCTCGATCAATGCCGACAGGTGCACGCCACGGCTGACGCTCTCGTCGAAGTGGAAATGCAGTTGCGGCACGCTGCGCAGCTGCATGGAGCGACCCAGGTGCAGGCGCAGGAAGCTGGCAGCGCTGTTCAGGGCCTTGAGCGACTGCTGCACGGCATCGGGGGTTTCTTCACCCATCACGGTGATGAACACCTTGGCATGGCCCAGGTCGCGGCTCACATCCACGGCAGTGATGGTGACCAGACCGACACGCGGATCCTTGACTTCACGACGGATCAGCTCAGCCAGTTCGCGCTGCATCTGATCGCCAATGCGTTGGGTACGGCTATATTCTTTGGCCATTCTTGTTACCTGTAACGTAAAGCGGCAAACGCCCGGTCAGAACGATGCCTGACCGGGCGCTACCTGAAGAGGTGCTGCAAAGCGCCCGCCAAGGCGCTTGCAGCCTGCTCACCCTTAGAGGGTACGAGCCACCTGGACTTTCTCGAACACTTCGATCTTGTCGCCGACCTTGACGTCGTTGTAGCTCTTCACGCCGATACCACACTCCATGCCGTTACGCACTTCGGCGGCATCGTCCTTGAAGCGACGCAGCGATTCCAGCTCGCCCTCGAAGATAACCACGTCGTCGCGCAGTACGCGGATCGGGCGGTTACGGTAGACGGTACCTTCGATGACCATACAGCCAGCGATGGCGCCGAACTTCGGCGAACGGAACACGTCACGCACTTCGGCGACGCCCAGGATGTTCTCGCGAACATCGCTGCCGAGCATGCCGGTCAGGGCTTTCTTGACGTCTTCGATGATGTCGTAGATCACGTTGTAGTAACGCATATCCAGACCTTCCTGCTCGACGATCTTGCGCGCACCGGCATCAGCACGCACGTTGAAGCCGAACAGTACTGCGTTCGAAGCCAGCGCCAGGTTGGCATCGCTTTCGGTGATACCACCTACGCCGCCACCAATGACACGAACCTGCACTTCGTCGTTGCCCAGGCCGCCGAGCGAGCCCTGCAGCGCCTCGAGAGAACCGCGCACATCGGTCTTGAGGACGATGTTGAGCGTCTTCTTCTCTTCCTGACCCATGGTCTCGAAGATGTTTTCCAGCTTGCCTGCGTGAGCACGGGCCAGCTTGACCTCGCGATACTTGCCTTGGCGGAACATCGCAACTTCGCGGGCTTTCTTCTCGTCAGCCACTACCGACAGCTCGTCACCGGCTTCCGGCGTGCCGTCCAGGCCAAGGATTTCGACCGGGATGGACGGGCCAGCTTCCTTCACAGGCTTGCCGTTCTCATCCAGCATGGCGCGAACGCGGCCATAGTTGGAGCCGCACAGCACCATGTCGCCCTGACGCAGCGTACCGTCCTGAACCAGGATGGTAGCGACTGGGCCGCGGCCCTTGTCCAGGCGCGATTCGACCACCACACCGCGCCCTGGGGCGGTCGGCGTAGCCGTCAACTCGAGGATCTCGGCCTGCAGCAGTACCGCTTCGAGCAGTTCGTCCACGCCGGTACCCATCTTGGCCGAAACCTTGACGAATGGCGTGTCACCACCCCAGTCCTCGGAGGTCACGCCTTCGACGGCCAGCTCGTTGCGGATGCGATCGAGGTCAGCACCAGGCTTGTCGATCTTGTTGACCGCCACCACCAGCGGTACGCCAGCTGCCTTTGCATGCTGAACGGCTTCGCGGGTTTGTGGCATCACGCCGTCGTCCGCCGCCACTACCAGGATGACGATATCGGTCGCCTTGGCACCACGGGCACGCATCTGGGTAAACGCAGCGTGGCCTGGGGTGTCGAGGAAGGTGACCATGCCGCGGTCGGTTTCCACGTGGTAGGCACCGATGTGCTGGGTGATACCACCGGCTTCGCCAGCAGCAACCTTGGCACGACGGATGTAGTCGAGCAGCGAGGTCTTACCGTGGTCAACGTGACCCATGACGGTCACGACCGGCGCACGGGACTCGGTCTGGCCTTCGAACTTCAGGGATTCGGCCAGGGAGTCTTCCAGGGCGGAATCGCTGATCAGCGTGACCTTGTGGCCCAGCTCTTCGGCGATCAGCTGCGCGGTTTCCTGATCGAGCACCTGATTGATGGTCACCGGGGTGCCCATCTTGAACATGAACTTGACCACTTCAGCGCCCTTGACGGACATCTGGTTGGCAAGCTCGGAGACGGTGATGGTCTCGCCGATGGTCACGTCACGAATGACAGGACCAGTCGGGTTCTGGAAGCCGTGCTGGTTACGCTTCTTCAGCTTGCTCTTGCCACCACGACCACGACGAGCGCCATCGCTCTCTTCGTCGGTGGTACGCGGCGCGGCACGAGGCGTCGGAGCCTTTTCCTTTTCCTTGACCTTAACCTTGATCGACACACGCGGCGCTTCGCCACGACGACGGTCGTCATCACGGGTGCGGCTCTCGTTGCGACGGGTCTCGTCTTTCTTGCGCTCGGCAGCACGAGCGGCAGCGTCTTCCGACGTCGGCGCATTGGCCACTACCGGCGCTGCGGCAGGGGCCGAAGCCTGTTCTGCCTTGGCCACAGGGGCCGGAGCGGCAGCAGCGGCCTCAGCAGCTTGGCGACGTGCCTGCTCTTCGTTGCGCTGACGTACTTCGGCGTCAATTTTATCGCGGGCAGCGTTTTCAGCTGCACGGCGCTCTTCGAGCTCACGCTTCTGCTCAGCCTGGATCTCTTCCGGGCTGCGCTGCACGAATACTTTCTTCTTGCGTACTTCTACGCTGATGCTCTTACTACCGGCGACACGCAGGGTGCTGGTGGTTTTGCGCTGCAAGGTAATCTTGCGCGGTTCTTCCGCCTTGCTCTTGTGGCTGCTCTTCAAATGAGTCAGCAACGTCTGCTTCTCATTGTCGGTCACTACCTGACCGGCGTCGGTGTGCGGCAGACCTGCCTCACGCATCTGCTGCAGCAGGCGCTCTACCGGTGCCTCGACCTCTTGGGCCAGTTCTTTCACCGTGACTTGCGTCATGCACTTCTCTCCTCAGGCCGCGCCTAATTACTCGAACCAGTGGGCTCGGGCGGCCATGATCAACTTGCCGGCACGCTCTTCGTCGATGCCGTCGATGTCGAGCAGGTCGTCGATCGACTGCTCGGCCAGGTCTTCGCGGTTAACCACGCCGCGCACCGCCAGTTCCGCCGCCAGGTCCTTGTCCATGCCCTCAAGGGAGAGCAGGTCTTCGGCCGGATGGGCGTCTGCCAGTTTTTCTTCGGTAGCGATGGCCTTGGTCAACAAACGGTCCTTGGCTCGAGCGCGGAGCTCATTGACGATATCTTCGTCAAAGCCATCGATGTTGAGCATTTCTTCCAACGGTACGTAGGCAATTTCTTCAAGGCTGGTGAAGCCTTCGTCGACCAGCACTTGGGCCAGCTCCTCGTCGACTTCCAGTTCATCGATGAAATTGCGCAGGATGTCGCCAGTTTCGGCTTGCTGCTTGGCCTGGATGTCCTTCTCGGTCATCACGTTCAGGGTCCAGCCAGTCAACTGACTGGCCAGGCGAACGTTCTGACCGCCACGGCCAATGGCTTGGGCCAGGTTGTCTTCGGCGACGGCGATGTCCATGGCATGGGCATCTTCATCAACGATGATCGCCGCGACTTCAGCCGGCGACATGGCGTTGATGACGAACTGCGCCGGGTTATCGTCCCAGAGAACGATATCCACACGCTCACCACCCAACTCTCCGGATACGGCCTGGACGCGCGACCCACGCATGCCGATGCAGGCGCCTTGCGGGTCGATGCGCTTGTCCTTGGAGCGGACGGCGATCTTGGCTCGCGAACCCGGATCACGGGAGGCGGCCATGACTTCGATGAGGCCTTCAGCGATTTCCGGCACTTCGATGCGGAAAAGCTCGATCAGCATCTGCGGCGCGGTGCGCGACAGGATCAGCTGAGGACCACGGTTTTCGGTGCGAATTTCCTTGAGCAGTGCACGCAGGCGCACACCAACACGGAAAGTTTCGCGGGCAATGATGTCTTCGCGGGCCAGCAACGCCTCGGCGTTGTTGCCCAGGTCGACGATGACGTTGTCGCGGGTGACCTTCTTGACGGTGCCGGAGATGATTTCGCCCACACGCTCACGGTAGGCATCCACCACCTGCGCACGCTCGGCCTCACGGACCTTCTGCACGATGACCTGCTTGGCGGTCTGCGCGGCGATACGGCCGAACTCGATGGACTCGATCTTTTCTTCGATCACGTCGCCAATCTTGGCTTCGGGATGTGTGTCCTTGATCTTGTCCAGCCAGGTTTCGATGGCCGGATCATCGAGGTCGGCTTCATCGACCACGGTCCAACGACGGAAGGTCTCGTAGCTACCGGTGTGGCGGTTGATTTCCACACGCAGGTCGACTTCGTCTTCAAAACGTTTTTTG
Source organism: Pseudomonas parafulva (assembly GCF_002021815.1). Lineage (NCBI taxonomy): Bacteria > Pseudomonadati > Pseudomonadota > Gammaproteobacteria > Pseudomonadales > Pseudomonadaceae > Pseudomonas > Pseudomonas parafulva. The sequence goes on along the minus strand of NZ_CP019952.1, from coordinate 751,055 downwards.
GTTGCGGTGGCCAAGGCCACCTCCAGCGCTTCGAAAATGACGCCGGGCGGTACACCTTTTTCGTTGGATACCGATTCAACAACCAGCAGTACTTCTTTGCTCATCGTACGCCTCGCCTTGCGCAAGCCATTGGGCCCGGATAATCCGTCGGACCCGGCACGTCTCAGTCAAAACTGGGAATAATATTGGCCTTGTCGATCGAATCGATCGGCAGTAGGAACTCCTGGTCGTCCACCTGGACCACCACATCCTGCTCCTCCACACCGCGGAGAAGGCCCTGGAAGTTACGACGACCCTCGAAGGGTGAGCGCAGCTTGATCTTCACTTGTTCGCCGGCATGCGAGGCAAACTGTTCCAGTGTGAACAGTGGGCGATCCATGCCTGGAGAAGACACCTCGAGGGTGTACTCGCTGCTGATCGGATCCTCGACATCCAGGATGGCGCTGGCTTGACGGCTGACAGCTTCGCAGTCGTCCACCAGAATGCCGCCTTCCTTGTCGATGTAGATACGCAATACCGAATGCTTGCCCTGGGAAACGAATTCGATCCCCCAGCATTGATAGCCCAGACCCTCGACAACCGGGGCCAACAAGGCCTGCAACTGTTCTAGCTTGCTCGACACCTGAACCCCCTCGTGCATGCTGTGCAAATAAAAAATGGGCGAAGCGCCCATCCCTGAAAGCGCCGTTGGACAACGACGCCTGAACTGTTCGGTTAGCAAAAAGCCCCTGAAAAGGGGCTTCGCTGAAGCTGGTTGCGGGGGCTGGATTTGAACCAACGACCTTCGGGTTATGAGCCCGACGAGCTACCAAGCTGCTCCACCCCGCGACAAAGCTGGGGCGAAAGTATAAGACCGAACCCACTTGAGGGTCAAATCCAAACCTTCACCTGCAAGAAAGCCCGCCAAGGCGGGCTCTCAAGCTTTAAATGGTACCGAGAAGGGGACTCGAACCCCTACACCCTATGGGCACAACCACCTCAAGGTTGCGTGTCTACCAATTCCACCACCTCGGCAATACTACTTTGAAACCCGTTACTTCTGCTCTTCTGCCGGAGGAGGTACATCACTCGAATTAGGAGTGGCTTCGCTCTTCTGTTCTTGGAGCACCGGTACATCATCATTGATGGCCGGCTTTGGCTGCTCTTTCACTTCTAGCACTGCTGGATCTGGAAGACCTGCTTGGCTAAGCTGGTGAGCTTGTTGCTTCGCGAAGTATCCTAACCCAAGTGCTGTCAAAAAGAAAGTGGCAGCGAGTATTGCAGTGAATTTACTTAGGAAGGTGGCAGAGCCCTGACTTCCGAAGACGGTATTGGAAGCACCCGCACCAAAAGATGCACCGGCTTCCGCCCCCTTACCCTGTTGCAACAGTACCAGCACTACCAGCGACAGCGCTGCCAACAGATGAAAAACAACGATGACTGTTTCCAGCATTTGTTCAGTTTCCTGCGGCGCGACAAATTGCACCGAATTCGTCTGCGTTCAGGGAAGCCCCACCAATGAGGCCCCCATCGATATCCGGCATGCCGAACAGTTCGGCCGCATTGGCCGCCTTCACGCTGCCGCCGTAGAGCAACTGCACCTTCGCAGCCACTTCAGCATCTTTCGCCGCAAGCTGGCTGCGGATGGCGGCATGCACATCCTGGGCCTGCTGAGGCGTGGCCGTTAGGCCGGTGCCGATGGCCCATACAGGCTCATAGGCAATTACCGCATTGGCAAACACACTAACACCGAAGGCTTCGATGATACTGTTGAGTTGACGCCCAACAACTTCGAGCGTTTTGCCTGCCTCGCGCTCTTCAAGGGTTTCCCCGATACAGAGCACTGGCTTCAAACCTTTGGCCTGAGCCGCTGCAAACTTGCGATTCAACACTTCGTCATCTTCGCCGATTACCTGGCGACGCTCCGAATGGCCAATCAACACCAACTTGCAACCTGCTTCAGCCAGCTGTTCCGGAGCAACTTCACCGGTCAGCGCGCCCTGTTCGGGCAATACTGCAGAATTCTGTGCGCCGACGATAATACCCTTGCCATCGAGTTCAGCAACCACCTGGTTGATGAACAAAGTTGGCGGGAATACCGCGACTTCCACCCCGCTCGGCAGGGCAAGATTACGCAAGCCCTCGGTCAGCTCAGCGACGCTGGCGCGGGTACCGTGCATCTTCCAGTTACCAGCAACCATAGGGCGACGCATGCTTTACCTCGTCGGTCAAAGTGGGCGCAGATCTTACCCAACCAGATTCGCGCTGGCAAGCGGCTTCAGGCACAAACTTCTGCGACGCGCTTTGCCAGTGCTTCGGCGTGCAGACGCACCTGGTGTTCATCCTCACCTTCGACCATGACGCGCAACAGCGGCTCGGTCCCGGATTTACGCAGCAATACCCGCCCACGGCCTGCCAGGGCCTCTGTGACCTGCGCGCTGGCTTGCTTGACGTCCGGATGCTCGAGCGGGTCCACGTCGCTTGCAGCGAAGCGTACATTGATCAGCACTTGCGGGCATTTGCGCAATGCCTGGCGCGCCTGGGCCAGGGTCTCGCCACGGCGCTTGAGCGCCATCAGCACCTGCAGCGCGGCGATGATCGCATCACCGGTGGTGGTGTAGTTGCAGCACACCACATGACCGGAATTTTCCCCGCCTATCAGCCACTCGCGCTCGAGCAGCTCGGCCATGACGTAGCGGTCACCGACCTTGGCACGCACGAACGGAATATCCAGGTCTTTGAGCGCCAGCTCCAGCCCCAGGTTGCTCATGAGCGTACCCACCACGCCGCCTTGCAGCTTGCCGCGGTCATGCAGGTCGCGCGCGATGATGAATAGCAGCTCGTCACCGTCGACGATCGCGCCGGTGTGATCGACCATCAACACACGGTCGCCATCACCGTCGAAGGCGATGCCCAGGTCCGCATGCCCGACCAGCACGGCGGCCTGCAGCGATTCGATGTGGGTCGAACCACAGCCTTCGTTGATGTTCAGGCCATCTGGCTGGGCGTGCAGCACAGTGACATCGGCACCCAGCTCACGGAACACGCTGGGCGCGACCTTGTACGTGGCGCCATGGGCGCAGTCGACCACCAGCTTGAGGCCGGCGAAGCTGGTGCTGCTGGGCACACTGCTCTTGCAGAACTCGATGTAGCGGCCGGCTGCGTCGTTGATGCGCGAGACCTTGCCCAGCTTGCTCGATTCCACAACGGTCATGGGCTGGTCGAGCAGCTCCTCGATCATCAGCTCCACTTCGTCCGGCAGCTTGGTGCCCTGCCCCGAGAAGAACTTGATGCCATTGTCATCGTGCGGGTTGTGCGAGGCACTGATGACGATACCGGCTTCGGCATGGAAGGTGCGGGTCAGGTAGGCAATGGCAGGCGTGGGCATCGGGCCCAGCAGCATCACGTCGGCCCCGGCAGCCGAAAGACCAGCTTCGAGCGCAGACTCGAACATGTAGCCGGAGATCCGCGTGTCCTTGCCTACTAGCACGCGGCAATGGCCTTGCTTGCGAAACGCCATGCCGGCCGCCCAGCCGAGCTTGAGCATGAACTCCGGGGTGATCGGGTATTCGCCGACGCGGCCACGAATGCCGTCGGTACCAAAATATTTTCTGCTCATAGGGACTCCAATGTTCTTATTCGGCGTGCTGAACGGCGGCGATCATGCGAACAACGTCAACGGTTTGTGCTACGTCATGCACGCGCAGGATACTTGCACCCTTGGCCATGGCCAGCGCCGCCAGCGCTAGGCTGCCATAGAGACGCTCACCGACAGGACGCTCGAGCGTCAGGCCGATCATGCTTTTACGGGAAACGCCCACCAGAAGCGGACGCCCCAGACGATGGAGCGCTTCGAGGTGTTTGAACAGGCTGAGGTTGTGGGCCAGGGTCTTGGCGAAACCGAAGCCTGGATCGAGCACGATGCGGTCGGCCTCAATGCCCGCGTCCGCACAGGCCATCATGCGCTGCTGAAGGTAGCGCGCCACGTCCTCGGTGACATCGTCATAATGCGGGTCGTCCTGCATGGTGCCGGGCTCGCCGCGCATGTGCATCAGGCACACCGGCAGCCCGGTGGCAGCCGCGGCATCCAGCGCACCATCGCGTTCGAGGGCCCGCACATCGTTGATCAGGCCAGCGCCCAGGCGGGCGGCTTCGCGCATGACGGCAGGCGTGGACGTATCGACCGACACCACGACATCAAGATGACGGTGGATGGCTTCGACCATCGGCGCCACGCGCTCCAGCTCTTCGGTGACCGAAACGGGCCGCGCACCCGGGCGGGTGGACTCCCCGCCTACATCGATCAGCGTGGCTCCGGCGGCCACCATCGCTTCGGCGTGGCGCAAGGCCTCGTCGCGCTGACTGAAGCGGCCGCCGTCGGAGAAGGAATCGGGCGTGACGTTGAGGATACCCATGACATGGGTACGCGACAAATCAAGAACCCGATTGCCGCAAGGCAATCGGGTCGGGTGCTGCACTGAGCTCATAGATGCCCTTAGTGTTGAGCCGCTGGACCACCGATTGGCGATTCCGGGCGATCACCCTGGGCAGCCGGTGTACCGGAAGCCGAATCATCATCCCAATCGCGAGGTTCGCGAGGCGTACGGCCCGCCATGATATCGTCGATCTGCTCGGCGTCGATGGTTTCGTACTTCATCAAGGCCTCGGCCATCGCATCGAGCTTGTCGCGGTTTTCGGTCAACAGCTGCTTGGCGGTCGCGTAGCACTGGTCGATGATGCTGCGCACTTCGGAGTCGATCAGCTTGGCCGTCTCACCGGAGACGCTGGTCTGCTGGCCACCTGCGCTACGACCCAGGAACACTTCGCCGTCTTCCTCGGCATACATCAGCGGGCCCAGCTTCTCGGACAAGCCCCACTTGGTGACCATGTTTCGCGCAATCTGGCTGGCACGCATGATGTCGTTGGAAGCGCCGGTGGTGACGCCGTCGAAGCCCAGGGTCATCTCCTCGGCGATACGACCGCCGTACAGGGAGCAGATCTGGCTGATCAGCGCACGCTTGGACAGGCTGTAGCGATCTTCTTCGGGCAGGAACATGGTCACACCCAGCGCACGACCCCGCGGGATGATCGACACCTTGTAGACCGGATCGTGCTCAGGCACCAGGCGACCTACGATCGCATGGCCGGCTTCGTGGTAGGCGGTGTTCTGTTTTTCCTTCTCGGACATGACCATGGTTTTGCGCTCGGCGCCCATCATGATCTTGTCCTTGGCCAGCTCGAACTCCTTCATGTCGACCAGGCGCTTGTTGGAGCGGGCGGCAAACAGAGCGGCTTCGTTGACCAGGTTGGCAAGGTCGGCACCGGAGAAGCCAGGCGTACCACGGGCAATGACGGCCGGGTTGACGTTGTCGCCAATCGGCGCCTTGCGCATGTGCACCTTGAGGATCTGCTCACGACCACGGATGTCCGGCAGGCCTACAACAACCTGACGGTCGAAGCGCCCGGGACGCAGCAGCGCGGGGTCGAGCACGTCAGGGCGGTTAGTCGCGGCAATGACGATGATGCCATCGTTCATCTCGAAGCCGTCCATCTCTACCAGCAACTGGTTGAGGGTCTGCTCACGCTCGTCGTGGCCCCCGCCCATGCCAGCACCACGGTGGCGGCCGACGGCGTCGATCTCGTCGATGAAGATGATGCACGGGGCGTGCTTCTTGGCCTGTTCGAACATGTCGCGCACACGGCTGGCACCGACACCGACGAACATTTCCACGAAGTCCGAACCGGAAATGGTGAAGAACGGCACCTTGGCCTCACCTGCAATGGCCTTGGCCAGCAGGGTCTTACCGGTACCGGGAGGGCCGACCATCAGCACACCGCGGGGAATGCGGCCACCCAGGCGCTGGAACTTGCCCGGGTCGCGCAGGAACTCGACCAGCTCGCCTACTTCTTCCTTGGCCTCGTCGCAGCCGGCGACGTCAGCCAGGGTGGTCTTGACCTGATCTTCGGAGAGCAGGCGCGCCTTGCTCTTGCCAAAGCTCATGGGGCCACCCTTGCCGCCCGCCCCGCCTTGCATCTGGCGCATGAAGAACATGAACACGGCGATGATCACCAGGATCGGGAAGCTGGCGACCAGCAACTGGGTCCAGATGCTCTGTTGCTCGGGCTGCTTGCCTTCGACGGTCACGTGGTTGTCCACCAGGTCGCCGATCAGGCCATTGTCGGTGATCGCCGGGCGCACGGTCTTGAAGCTATCGCCGTCGGAGCGCTTGCCGGTGATGATGTAACCGTCGACGGTCACTCGCTCGACCTTGCCATCCTTGACCTGCTGGATGAAGTCGGAGTAATTGAGGGTCTGCGGCTCGTTAGGGCTGGAGAAGTTGTTCATCACCGTCACCAGGACAGCTGCGATGATCAACCACAGGATCAGATTCTTTGCCATGTCGTTCAATTCGCTACCCTCTGAGGCCGGCGCACGACGCAGCCGTGCCTCGCATGATATTCATCGCCCTAACTTACTACATTGCCCACGCAACCGCAGGCACCGTCTGTAACCCTTTGTGAAATCCAGACTACACGAAGTTCGGACGATCCTGACGCCGTGACCGATTGGAATTAACTATCGGCCGCTGCGCTTCGTACCGTTCACGCGCCTTTGAACCCCTTGCCAAGCAGGTACTGCTCGCGGGAGCGGTCCCGCGATGAAGACGGTTTGCGCATCTGTACCTTGTCGAACTTGGTTCGCACGTCCTTGAGGTACACATCGAAACCTTCACCCTGGAAGATCTTGATCAAAAAATCACCGCCGGGCCGCAGCACGCGGGTTGCCAAATCCAGGGCCAGCTCGCAAAGGAACATGGCTCGCGGTATGTCGACCGCGGGCGTACCACTCATATTGGGGGCCATGTCCGAAATCACAAGGTCTACGTGTGAATCGCCGACGGCTTCGAGAATTTGCCGCAGCACCTCGTCCTGGGTGAAGTCCCCTTGGATGAAGGTGACATCGGGGATGGAGTCCATCTCCAAGATGTCCGAGGCGATCAGTCGACCCTGACCGCCAATCAGACGACTGGTCACCTGGGACCAGCCGCCCGGCGCTGCACCCAGGTCGATGACACTCATGCCAGGACGGATCAGACGGTCCTTCTCCTGGATCTCAAGCAGCTTGTAGCTTGCCCGCGAGCGGTAGCCGTCCTTCTGCGCCTGTTTGACGAAAGGGTCGTTGAAATGCTCTCGCAGCCAGTTTGCGCTGCTTTTGGAACGTTGTACCACGGGGCACCTCGATGATATGCGTGGTGATTGACTGGGCGGAGCCGGTGGCCCTCGGGTAAAATGCCGGTCAATTTTACAGAATCAGACGGAAAGGGTCAGATTATGCCGCTCAATAACGAGCAGAAGAAGCAATACAAGTCCATTGGTCATGACCTCAAGCCGGTCCTGATCGTTGCTGGCAACGGTTTGAATGAAGGCGTCGTCGCCGAATTGGAACGCGCATTGGCCGACCACGAGCTGATCAAGGTCGAAATTCGCTCCGAAGACCGCGAAGAGCGTGCCGAAACCATCGCCGCGCTGTGCAAGGCCGGCCGCGCCGAGCTGGTGCAGACCATCGGCAAGAAAGCACTGATCTACCGCAAGAACCCTCAGCCGAACAAGCAGCTGTCCAACGTCCACCGTTACAAGTAACGGCGGCGCCGCTCAGTGGCGCGCGTGACGCGCCCTGAGCGGGACGGGCTGGGCTACCAGCACGATGCCGGAGAAGCCCAGCACCAGGAAACAGAACATCTGCCAGCGCTCGCCCACGGAGATTCCGTAGCGCAAGGTGTAATAGCCGATGCAGGCCCCAAGGCCCAGCAACAGCATCTGGCCACGGAACTGGCGCCACCAGGCAGCCGGGCCTTCCACCTTTGCCAATACCGCCAGCTGGGTGATCAAGCCGAGCAGTGCCACGCCGATCAACCAACGATCGATCTGCCCGGCAATGTCTTGAACCAGTAACGGCGCAAGGCCGCTGACTTTCAAAGCAGGCACCAACCCCACGTGGAACACCCACAGGCCACCGACCCAGAATACCTGGGCCAGTTGCCAGAGGATCCCCTCAAGGGAAGGCGCCCGCAGGCGCCGGTCAGATGTGCTTGACTTCGACAATCTCGTACTCGACCGTACCGTTTGGCGTCTTGACGACAACGGTGTCACCCTCTTCCTTGCCAATGATGGCGCGAGCGATCGGCGCACTGTTGGACAGCTTGCCTTTCTTCACGTCGGCTTCATCTTCGCCAACGATCTGATAAGTGACCTGATCACCCGTTTCGGTGTTTTCCAGATCGACGGTTGTGCCGAAGATGACCTTGCCCGTATGGGCAATGGTGGTCACGTCGATCACGACCGAGTTCTGCAAACGGCCTTCGATATCGCGGATACGTGCCTCGACCATGCCCTGCTCTTCGCGGGCGGCATGGTATTCGGCGTTCTCCTTCAAGTCGCCCAGCTCACGCGCTTCACCGATGGCTTGGCTCAGGCGCGGGCGCTCGGTCTTGCTCAGAAAGAGCAGTTCTTCTTCCAGGGCGCGAGCGCCCTGAACGGTCATCGGGTATTTGGTCATGCTCATGCTTTGAGTCCTGCGTGCAGATCCTGCAGGCGGCGAACGGTTTTTTCCGGACCGAATTTCAGCGCCTCGCAGATGGCTTCACCGGCCGCAATGGTCGTGGTGCAGTAGATCTTGTGCTGCAGCGCATTGCGGCGAATCGAGTAGGAATCGGCGATCGACTGACGGCCTTCGGTGGTGTTGATGATCAGCGACACTTCGTCGTTCTTGATCATGTCGACCACGTGAGGACGGCCTTCGGTCACCTTGTTCACGCGGCGCACCTTCAAGCCCGCCGCCTCGATGACCTTGGCGGTACCTGCGGTTGCCACCACTTCGAAGCCCAGGGTGATCAGGTCGCGGGCGACTCCGGCCACTTGCGGCTTGTCGTCGTCACGCACGCTGATGAACGCGGTACCACCGGTCGGCAGCACTTCGCTGGCACCCATCTGGGCCTTGGCGAAGGCTTCACCGAAGCTGTCACCGACACCCATCACTTCACCGGTCGATTTCATCTCAGGGCCGAGGATCGGGTCAACCCCTGGGAACTTGGCGAATGGGAAGACGGCTTCCTTCACGCTATAGAAGTTCGGGATGATTTCCTGAGTGAAGCCCAGCTCCTTCAGGGTTTTGCCTGCCATGACACGAGCGGCGATCATGGCCAGCGACGTGCCGATGCACTTGGACACGAACGGTACGGTACGCGAGGCGCGCGGGTTGACTTCGATCACGTAGATCTTGTCGCCCTGCAGGGCCAGCTGCACGTTCATCAGGCCAACCACGCCCAGCTCCAGGGCCATTTTCTTGACCTGCACACGCACTTCATCCTGCACCTCCTTGCTCAGCGAGTAAGGTGGCAGCGAGCATGCCGAGTCACCGGAGTGAACGCCAGCCTGCTCGATGTGCTGCATGATCGCGCCGATGACCACATCGGTACCGTCGCAGACCGCATCCACGTCCATCTCGATGGCGCAGTTGAGGAAGTGGTCCAGCAGCACCGGGCTGTCGTTGGACACCTGCACGGCTTCGCGCAGGTAGCGCTTGAGCTCGTCCAGCTCGTAGACGATCTCCATGGCGCGACCACCCAGGACGTAGGACGGACGCACGACCAGCGGGTAACCGATGGTGCCGGCGGCGCTGATGGCCTCTTCTTCGCTGCGCACGGTGGCATTTGGCGGCTGTAGCAGGTTCAGGCGCTGCACCATCTGCTGGAAGCGCTCACGGTCTTCGGCACGGTCGATGGCGTCGGGGCTAGTGCCGATGATCGGCACGCCGGCTTCTTCCAGGGCGCGGGCAAGCTTGAGCGGGGTCTGGCCGCCGTAGTGCACGATCACGCCCTTGGGCTTCTCGACGCGGCAGACTTCCAGCACGTCTTCCAGGGTCAGCGGCTCGAAGTACAGGCGGTCGGAAGTGTCGTAGTCGGTGGACACGGTTTCCGGGTTGCAGTTGACCATGATGGTTTCGTAACCGTCGTCACGCAGCGCCAAGGCGGCGTGCACGCAGCAGTAGTCGAACTCGATGCCCTGGCCAATGCGGTTAGGACCACCGCCGAGGATCATGATCTTGTCGCGGCTCGACGGATTCGCCTCGCATTCCTCCTCGTAGGTGGAATACAGGTAGGCGGTATCGGTGGCGAACTCGGCGGCGCAGGTGTCGACGCGCTTGTACACCGGGAACACTTCCAGCTTGTGGCGGTGACGGCGCAGGGTCTTGTCGGTGATGCCGAGCAGCTTGGCCAGACGCTGGTCCGAGAAGCCCTTGCGCTTGAGGCGCAGCATGCAGTCCTTGTCGATCGCGGTGAGGGCCAGGGTCTTGACCTTCTCCTCCTCCTTGATCAGGTCTTCCATCTGCACCAGGAACCACATGTCGATACCGGTCAGGTCGAAGATCTGCTCGCAGGTCATGCCCGAACGCATGGCGTCGGCTACATACCAGATGCGCTCGGCGCCCGGTACGGTCAGCTCGCGCTTGAGGATGCTGGCAGCCTCGGGGCTGGCCAGGTCGACTTTCGGGTCGAGGCCGCAGGCGCCGACTTCCAGGCCACGCAGGGCTTTCTGCAAGGATTCCTGGAAGGTACGGCCGATGGCCATGACTTCACCGACAGATTTCATCTGGGTCGTCAGACGAGCGTCGGCCTTCGGGAATTTCTCGAAGGCAAAGCGTGGCAACTTGGTCACCACGTAGTCGATCGACGGCTCGAAGGAAGCCGGCGTGCGGCCACCGGTGATGTCGTTCTGCAGCTCGTCCAGGGTGTAGCCGATGGCCAGCTTGGCGGCGATCTTGGCGATCGGGAAGCCGGTGGCTTTCGAAGCCAATGCCGAGGAGCGCGACACCCGCGGGTTCATCTCGATGACGACCATACGACCGGTATTCGGGCAAATGCCGAACTGCACGTTGGAACCGCCGGTCTCGACGCCGATTTCACGCAGCACCGCCAGGGAGGCGTTGCGCATGATCTGGTATTCCTTATCGGTCAGGGTCTGCGCCGGCGCGACGGTGATCGAGTCGCCGGTGTGCACGCCCATCGGGTCGAAGTTCTCGATGGAGCAGACGATGATGCAGTTGTCCTTCTTGTCGCGGACCACCTCCATCTCGTATTCCTTCCAACCGATCAGCGATTCGTCGATCAGCAGTTCCTTGGTCGGCGACAGGTCCAGGCCACGGGTGCAGATTTCTTCGAATTCTTCGCGGTTGTAGGCGATGCCGCCGCCAGTGCCGCCCATGGTGAACGACGGACGGATGATGCAAGGGAAGCCAAGCTTCTCGAGCACCGCGTTGGCCTCTTCCATGCTGTGGGCGATACCGGAGCGCGGGCACTCCAGGCCGATGTCCTTCATGGCCTTGTCGAAGCGCGAGCGGTCTTCGGCCTTGTCGATGGTGTCGGCATTGGCGCCGATCATTTCCACGCCGAACTTCTCCAGAACGCCGTGGCGCTCAAGGTCCAGGGCGCAGTTCAGGGCAGTCTGGCCACCCATGGTCGGCAGGACAGCGTCAGGGCGCTCTTTCTCGATGATCTTGGCCACCGACTGCCATTTGATCGGCTCGATGTAGGTGGCGTCGGCCATGGCCGGGTCGGTCATGATGGTGGCTGGGTTGGAGTTCACCAGGATGACGCGGAACCCCTCCTCGCGCAGGGCTTTGCAAGCCTGGGCGCCGGAGTAGTCGAATTCGCAGGCCTGGCCGATCACGATCGGGCCAGCGCCGAGAATCAGGATGCTTTTGATGTCTGTACGTTTTGGCATGGTTGTCACTCAAATCCGGGGTCAGTCGGCAAGCCGCGTTGAACAATCTGGGTCAGGCGCATCCGGGCATGGCACATGCCAGCCCGGGGCCTTGAAGCAGGAGACTCAGCGGCGCTTGGCCATGGCATCGGTGAAACGATCGAACAGTGGCGCGACGTCGGTCGGGCCTGGGCTCGCTTCAGGGTGGCCCTGGAAGCTGAACGCGCTCTTGTCGGTGCGCTCGATACCCTGCAGGGTACCGTCGAACAGCGACTTGTGAATGGCGCGCACGTTGCCAGGCAAGGTCGCTTCGTCCACCGCAAAGCCGTGGTTCTGGCTGGTGATCATGACCACACCGGTATCGAGATCCTGAACCGGGTGGTTGGCACCGTGGTGGCCGTGGCCCATCTTCACGGTCTTGGCGCCGGAGGCCAGGGCCAGCAACTGGTGACCCAGGCAGATGCCGAAGACCGGGATGTCGGTTTCCAGGATTTCCTTGATCGCCTGGATGGCGTAGTCACAGGGCTCGGGGTCGCCCGGGCCGTTGGACAGGAACACACCGTCCGGGTTGAGGGCCAGCACTTCGCTGGCGGGCGTCTGGGCCGGCACCACGGTGACGCGGCAGCCACGGGCGACCAGCATGCGCAGGATGTTCAGCTTAACGCCGTAGTCGAACGCCACCACGTGATAAGGCAGGTCGGCAACTTCGCGGGTGGGGTGGCTATCGGTCTTGAGCTCCCACACGCTGGAACGCCATTCGTAGCGCTCCTTGGTGGAAACCACCTTGGCCAGGTCCATGCCCTTGAGGCCTGGGAAGCCGCGCGCAGCGGCGATTGCGGCTTCTTCGCTGATGTCGTCACCGGCCAGGATGCAGCCGTTCTGAGCGCCCTTTTCACGCAGGATTCGAGTCAGGCGACGGGTGTCGATGCCCGCAATGGCCACCACGTTGTTGGCCTTGAGGTACTCGGGCAGCGACTGGGTGTTACGCCAGTTGCTGGCCAGCAGCGGCAGATCGCGAATGACCAGGCCGGCCGACCAGACGCGGTTGGATTCTGCGTCTTCTGGCGTGGTGCCGGTGTTGCCGATGTGCGGGTAGGTCAGAGTCACGATTTGCTGCGCGTAGGAAGGGTCTGTAAGGATTTCCTGGTAGCCGGTCATAGCGGTGTTGAATACCACTTCACCAACGGTCTGGCCGTCGGCACCGATTGCCTCACCGCGGAAAATACTGCCGTCGGCAAGGGCGAGTATGGCTGGCTTTGTCAAGAAGACCTCCCGAAAATCAAGCATGAAAGGGCGATCGCAGGTTGCAAAAAAGCGGAGTGACGTATGGACACGTCACCCCGCTTTTATGTGCTGAATTCAATTCGCTGCGCGCTTTTAGTGGACACACTAAAGCTGTAGCTTACAGAAAAGTGCGTTTTCGGTCTACCGCATATGTGCCTCTTAAACACATGAATGCGACAGACCGCTACCAGAGCCACTTGCTAGAGGTGGGCCCCACCGCCCAGACACGCCTGGGTGCGTATCATCGGCGGCAGGTTGCTCTGGTCTGGGCCGAGGGCTCAGTGCAGCTCGAGCACATCCTGCATGTCGTACAGGCCAGGCTCGCGCCCGTCCAGCCACAAGGCCGCTCGCACGGCACCCTTGGCGAACGTCATGCGGCTGGAGGCCTTGTGGGTGATCTCCAGGCGCTCGCCTTCGGCAGCGAACAGCACCGTGTGATCACCGACCACGTCACCGGCGCGCACCGTGGCAAAGCCAATGGTCTTGCGATCACGTGCACCGGTCTGCCCTTCGCGGCCATACACCGCCACTTCCTGCAGGTCGCGCCCCAGCGCATTGGCCACCACTTCGCCCATGCGCAGCGCGGTGCCCGAAGGCGCATCGACTTTATGGCGGTGGTGCGCCTCGATGATCTCGATATCGACGTCGTCGCCCAGCACACGCGCCGCGATGTCCAGCAGCTTGAGGCTGAGGTTGACCCCTACACTGAAGTTGGCCGCGAACACGATCGGAATGTCCTTGCCCGCTTCGGCCAGCAGGTGCTTTTCTTCCACGGTGAACCCGGTGGTGCCGATGACCATGGCCTTGCCATGCTTGCGGCAGAACGCCAGGTTCTTCAGGGTGACCGATGGATGGGTGAAGTCGATAAGCACGTCGAAGTCATCGGCAACCTTGACCAGGTCGTCGGACAGCAGCACGCCAATGCGCCCCAGGGCGGCCAACTCGCCTGCATCCGCACCCACCAGCGTGCTGTCCGGGCGGTCGATGGCAGCCGTCAGGCCGGCACCTGCGGTTTGCTGCACGGCTTCGACGAGGGTCTTGCCCATTCGCCCTGCCGCGCCCATCACTGCAATACGTCGCATAGCCTTTTCCTTGTCAAAGATCGCCGAAGAAGCGCTTCACGCCATCGAACCAGCCACTGGCCTTGGGCGAATGGGAGCTGTCGCCTTCGAGCGAATCACGCAGCTCTTCGAGCAGTTCGCGCTGACGACGGCTGAGGTTGACCGGCGTTTCCACCGCCACGCGGCACAGCAAATCACCCGCACCACCACCGCGCACAGGCGCCACGCCCTTGCCACGCAGGCGGAACTGCTTACCGGTCTGGGTGCCTTCGGGGATGCGCAGCTTGACCCGACCATCGAGGGTTGGCACTTCGAGCTCGCCACCCAGCGCAGCGTCGGTGAAGCTGATCGGCACTTCGCAGTACAGGTGCTTGCCATCACGTTGGAAGATCTCGTGCTCGCGCACGTTGATCACCACGTACAGGTCGCCGGTCGGCCCACCGTGCGCGCCGGCTTCACCCTCGCCCGACAGGCGAATGCGATCACCGGTGTCGACACCTGCTGGCACCTTGACCGACAGGGTCTTGTATTCCTCGACCCGGCCTTCGCCATGGCAGGCCCCGCAAGGGTCGGTGATGATCTTGCCCTGGCCATGGCAGCGCGGGCAGGTCTGCTGCACCGAGAAGAAGCCCTGCTGCATGCGTACTTGGCCGATACCGCCGCAGGTGGGGCAGGTCGACGGGGTGGAACCTTTCTTCGCACCGCTGCCATCGCACGGCTGGCAGTTGACCAGCGTTGGCACGCGAATGCTGACCGTGGTGCCGCGCACGGCTTCTTCCAGGTTCAACTCCAGGGTGTAACGCAGGTCGCTGCCGCGCTGAGCGCCGCCGCGTCCGCCACCCCGGCCACCACCGAAGAAGTCGCTGAACACATCACCGAAGATGTCGGAGAAGTTAGCGCCCCCGAAACCGGCCCCGCCGCCACCCATGCTCGGATCGACGCCGGCATGGCCATATTGATCGAACGCCGCGCGCTTGCTGGCATCCGACAGGACCTCGTACGCCTCGTTGGCTTCCTTGAATTTGTCTTCGGACTCTTTATCACCCGGGTTGCGGTCGGGGTGGTACTTCATCGCCAACCGGCGATAGGCCTTCTTGAGGTCAGCATCCGTGGCGCCGCGCTCGACACCCAGGACCTCATAATAATCACGCTTGGACATAGGTCATTTGCACCTTGTTGGGCGTCCGGCATCTGCGCCGCGCCGTCAGCATCTGCTCCCCACGGGGGGCTGACAAATGCTGCAAAAAATCTCGAATTCCAGATACGTCAACGCGGGAGCAAGCCCCCGCGCGGCGACATCCTACCAGTCCACCGCCAAACGGCGGTGCACTGGCCGACAACTTGCAGGACTTACTGCTTGTTGTTGTCTTTCACTTCTTCGAACTCGGCGTCCACCACGTCGTCGTGCTTGGCTTCCGGCTCGGCCTGCTGCGCGCCGCCCTGAGGCTGTTCGGCCGACTGCTCGGCGTACATTTTCTGGGCAACCGGTGCAGAGACCTTGGACAGCTCTTCGACCTTGGCGTCGATGGCAGCCTTGTCGTCGCCTTTGACGGCGGTTTCCAGGGCAACCACGGCCGCTTCGATGGCAGTCTTCTCTTCAGCGGTGACCTTGTCACCCGCGTCAGCGACCATCTTGCGGGTCGAGTGAACCAGTGCATCACCCTGGTTACGGGCAGCGGCCAGTTCTTCGAACTTGCGGTCTTCCTCGGCATTGGCCTCGGCGTCACGCACCATGCGCTCGATTTCGTCGTCCGACAGGCCGGAGTTGGCCTTGATGACGATGGACTGCGACTTGCCGGTGGCCTTGTCTTTGGCGCTGACGTGCAGGATGCCGTTGGCGTCGATGTCGAAGGTCACTTCGATCTGCGGCACGCCACGTGGCGCTGGCGGAATGTCAGCCAGGTCGAACTTGCCCAGCGACTTGTTCTGTGCCGCCTGCTTGCGCTCGCCTTGCAGCACGTGAATGGTCACGGCGCCCTGGTTGTCGTCAGCAGTCGAGAACACCTGCGACTTCTTGGTCGGGATGGTGGTGTTCTTCTCGATCAGCGAAGTCATCACGCCGCCCATGGTTTCGATACCGAGGGTCAGCGGGCTGACGTCCAGCAGCAGGACGTCCTTCACGTCACCGGCCAAGACTGCGCCCTGGATGGCAGCACCCATGGCGACGGCTTCGTCCGGGTTCACGTCCTTGCGCGCTTCCTTGCCGAAGAAGTCGGCAACGGCTTTCTGAACCAGCGGCATACGGGTCTGACCGCCGACCAAGATCACGTCGTCGATCTTGCTGGCGTCGATACCGGCGTCCTTGAGCGCGATGCGGCAAGGCTCGATGGTGCGGCTGACCAGGTCCTCGACCAGCGATTCCAGCTTGGCGCGGGAAATCTTCACGTTCAGGTGCTTCGGACCGGTTGCATCTGCAGTGATGTACGGCAGGTTGACGTCGGTCGACTGGGCCGAAGACAGCTCGATCTTGGCCTTTTCAGCAGCTTCCTTCAGGCGCTGCAGGGCCAGTGGATCGTTCTTCAGGTCCATGCCGGACTCTTTCTTGAACTCGTCGACGAGGTAGTCGATCAGGCGCATGTCGAAGTCTTCGCCACCCAGGAAGGTGTCGCCGTTGGTGGCCAGTACTTCAAACTGGTGCTCGCCGTCGACTTCGGCAATTTCGATGACCGAAACGTCGAAGGTACCACCACCCAGGTCATAGACGATCACGGTGTGGTCGCCCTTGGCCTTGTCCATGCCGTAGGCCAGTGCAGCGGCGGTCGGCTCGTTGATGATGCGCTTGACGTCCAGACCGGCGATGCGGCCGGCGTCCTTGGTGGCCTGACGCTGGCTGTCGTTGAAGTAGGCCGGTACGGTGATGACCGCTTCGGTCACAGGCTCGCCGAGGTAGTCTTCGGCGGTCTTCTTCATTTTCTTCAGAACTTCGGCGCTGATCTGCGGTGGCGCCATGTCCTTGCCGCTGGCCTGGACCCAGGCGTCGCCGTTGCTGGCCTTGACGATCTTGTAAGGCACCAGCTTGATGTCTTTCTGTACGACGTCTTCTTCGAAGCGGCGGCCGATCAGGCGCTTGACTGCGAACAGGGTGTTGTGCGGGTTGGTCACGGCCTGGCGCTTGGCCGACTGGCCGACCAGGATTTCACCATCGTTGGCGTATGCCACGATCGATGGGGTGGTACGCGCACCCTCGACGTTCTCGATGACCTTGACGTTACCGTTTTCCAGCACGGAGACGCACGAGTTGGTGGTCCCCAGGTCGATACCGATGATCTTGCCCATGTTAACTCTCCCGAAACTTGAATGAGGTAGCAGCGGCTACTGCGGCCAACTGCGGTAATACTTGAAGGCTTGACACCTAGATGGGGATGCCCGAAAGGATTTCAAGCCTTTTCATCGATAGAAGGTTGCGCTGCGCTCGGCGCCTTGCTGACCACCACCATGGCGGGGCGCAGCAGGCGGCCATTGAGCAGGTAGCCCTTCTGGAACACGTTCAGTACGCTGTTGGGTTCGACCTCGGCGTTTTCCTGCATGGCCATGGCCTGGTGGTGCTCAGGGTTGAACGGCTGACCATGCGGATCGATGGCTTCGAGGTTGTAGCGCTTGAGGGTGTCCTGGAACATCTTCAGGGTCAGCTCGACGCCCTCGCGGATCTGCTTGACGTGTTCGTCCTGGGCGCTGGAGTGAGTCAGGGCCAGTTCCAGGCTGTCGATCACAGGCAGCAGGTCGGTGGAGAACTTCTCCAAGGCGAACTTGTGCGCCTTTTCCACATCCTGCTCGGCACGCCGGCGAATGTTCTGCAGTTCGGCCACGGTACGCAGTGACTGGTCCTTGGCCGCGGCCAGCTGTTCTTCGAGTTCCAGCACGCGGGCATCAGCTGCGTTGTCGGCACCGGTTTGCTCGACGTTGAGGTCTTTCTCGTTCAGCTGCTCATCAGCCATGGGATATCTCCTGCGCAATTTGGTGGACTGCGAGCCAGGCTCGCCGGTGATGTGGCGTATATGGGGCCGGAAAATACAGCTTCAAGGGGCAGCCTGGTTTTTACGCCTTGAAGCGTTTGCACCAAAAGGGCATTGGCAGGCTGGAAAAAACTACTGTATAAATAACCAGACATGACTTTCTGGAGTCGCCCTCATGCTGGTGCACCTGTCCATTCACAACTACGCCATCGTCGAACACCTCGACCTGGAAATCGCCCGCGGCATGTCCGTGATCACGGGCGAGACAGGTGCGGGCAAGTCGATCATGCTCGATGCCCTGGGCTTGGCCTTGGGCGACCGCGCCGACAGCGGCGTGGTACGCCCCGGCACCGACAAGGCCGACATCCTCGCCACGTTCGACCTGGTCGACATCCCCGAGGCCCACACTTGGCTCGCCGAACGTGACCTGGCCAGCGATGGACTGTGCATCCTGCGGCGTGTCATCACTGCCGAAGGCCGCAGCCGTGGCTATATCAACGGTACACCCTGCCCCCTTGGGGACCTCAAGGCCCTGGGCGAGCTGCTGATCGACATCCACAGCCAGCACGAGCACCAGTCCCTGCTCAAGGCCGATACCCATCGGCGTCTGCTCGACGAATACGCCGGGGCCATCGACCTGGCCCGGCAAGTACAGATGGCGGCCAAGCGCTGGAACCAGACGCGGCTCGAACTGGAGCGCCTGTCCAATTCCGGCGACGAACAGCGTGCCCGTCACCAACTGCTCAGCTACCAGCTCGAAGAGCTGGACAACCTAGGCCTGGGCGAAAACGAGCTGGAGCACCTGGAGCAGGAGCACAAGAACCTCACCAGCGCCGAGGCCCTGTTCGGCATTTGCCGCCAGGTCATCGACCAGTGCAGTGAAAGCGATTCGGGCAATGTGCTTGGCGCGCTCACCTCCAGCCTCAACCGGCTGGGCGCTGCCAGCAACGCCCCCAAGGCACTGTCGGAAGCGGCCAACCTGATTGCCAGCGCGCAGATTCAGGTGGAAGAAGCCGTGGGCGAACTCAACCGCTTCCTCGACAATTTCGATGCCGACCCCATGCGCCTCCAGGCCCTGGAAGAGCGCCTCGACACTATCTACACCCTGGCGCGCAAACACCGGGTGCACCCCACGGAGCTACCGCACCTGCAGCAGCAGTTGATGGAGGAGCTCGAAGGGCTCAACGCCAGCGATGAATCCCTGGAGCGCCTGGGCGAAGAAATGGCTGCATTCGCTCAGCACTATAAAGAGAAGGCCCGCGAACTGAGCGGGTTGCGTCAGCATGCCGCCAAGCAACTGGCAGAGGCGGTCGAGCAGGAAATCCAGCGCCTGGGCATGCCCGGTGGCCGCTTCTGCATTCAGCTCACGCCCAATGACACGGCCGACCTATCACCCAATGGGCTGGAGCAGATCGAATTGCTGGTCAGCGCCAACCCCGGCCAGCCTCTCAAGGCGCTGTCCAAAGTCGCCTCGGGCGGCGAACTGTCCCGGATCAGCCTGGCGATCCAGGTCATTACGGCACAGACGTCGCGTATTCCTACCCTGGTATTCGACGAAGTGGACGTGGGTATCGGCGGGCCTACGGCGGAAATCGTGGGCCAGCTGTTGCGTCGCCTGGGCGAACGCGGCCAGGTGCTGACCGTCACCCACCTGCCTCAGGTAGCCGCCCAAGGGCATCACCACCTGTTCGTGCACAAGGTCCGCGAGAGCGATACCACGCACACGGCCGTGGCCAGCCTTGGCAAACGCGAGCGGGTCGAAGAAGTGGCGCGCATGCTGGGTGGCATCGACCTGACCAAGGAATCGCTGGCCCATGCGCGCAAGATGGTGGTCAGCGGCAAGGCCTGAGGCACTTCGGCACAGGGCCGGAATAACGGTCACCACCACCGTTTGCAGAAAAAACAAAGGCGACCCCAGGGTCGCCTTTGCTGTTCAGAACGAAGTAATCGTTACTTCTTCTTACGCACATAAAGGACCAGGTTGTGGTCCACCAGCTCGAAACCATGCTCTTCGACGATTTCACGCTGACGCTTCTCGATCTCGGCGTCCATGAACTCGATGACTTCACTGGTATCCACGTTGACCATATGGTCGTGGTGACCGCCATCGGCCAGTTCGAACACCGCATGACCGCCGTCGAAGTTGTGGCGAACCACCAGACCCGCTGCTTCGAACTGGGTCAGTACACGGTACACGGTGGCCAGGCCAACATCCTCGCCTGCCTCCATGAGGGCCTTGTACACATCTTCGGCGCTCATGTGACGCTGCTCGGCAGAGTCGAGCATTTGAAGGATCTTGACTCGAGGCAGGGTCACCTTGAGACCGGCTTTGCGCAATTCGCTATTTTCAACCATGGTCAGCTTTCTCGCCGATGCTGCTTCGCAGCTTCTCTTAATACGGGTATGATCGGTGTTTACGTTGTCCAGCCAAGATAGTGGAAGTCGCCCACCGATGCAAAACACCAAGCTCTTGCTAACCAGCCTCACCTTCGTGGGACTGCTCGCACTCGCCGGTTGCTCGTTTCCCGGGGTTTACAAAATCGACATCCAGCAGGGCAATGTCGTCACGCAGGACATGATAGACCAATTGCGTCCGGGAATGACCCGGCGGCAAGTGCGGTTTATCATGGGCAACCCTCTGATTCAGGATACGTTCCACACCAACCGGTGGGACTACCTCTACAGCCTGCAACCTGGTGGCGGTCAGCGCCAACAGGAACGCATGAGCATTTTCTTCAATGAAAGCGACCAGCTGGTAAGCCTGTCTGGCGACTTCATGCCGGGCGTCAGCCGCGACCAGGAAATCCTTGGTGGCAGCGGCGACACCACGGTCAGCCCAGGTGCCAACGGCGAGCAGCCGGCAGCCCAACCGGAAGAAAAACCGGCCAAACCAGGCTCGGTCGAGGAATCCATCCAGCGCGAGATCGACACCATCGAAACCACGCCAGTGCCTACACCGGCACCGCTGGAAACGCGCTAAACGCGCTGATACGAAAAAGCCCGGACAGTGTCCGGGCTTTTTCATTGCTGCAAGAGACGCTTCCAATCGAGCGTCATCGCTCCCTGCCACTTGAGTGTGGCCATACCTCGATTGCAACCCTTAGGAAGCAGCGTACAACTGCTTGGCACGCTCGCAAAACGCATCCACCAGGGTATTGGCGGCCTGATTGAACAGCGGCCCCAAGGTGGCGCGCACCAATGAGCCGGCATAGTCGAACGACAAGTCCAGGCTGATCTTGCAGGCCTTCTCACCCAAGGGCTTGAACACCCAGATGCCGTGCAGCTGAGAGAACGGCCCCTCCTCCAGGTTCATCTCGATGGATTGCCCCGGCACCAGCACATTACGGGTAACGAAGTGCTGGCTGATACCGCCTTTGGCCACCTCGAGCTTGGCGCGCATGTGAGTTTCGCTGGCTTCGAGCACCGTCGAGTCGGAACACCAGGGCAAGAAGTCCGGGTAGCTGGCCACATCGTTTACCAGGTCGTACAAGGCCTGGGCGGGGTATGGCAGCAGGGCGGAGCGTTGAATATGGGTAGTCATCCAGGCGTCACTTCCAAGGCTGGGTGGCGGTGCTTCGCAGCATTCCGATTACAGGTTCTGTACCTATGACAGTGCAGGTATTGTCCGGTATTCATTCCAGTGGCTCAAGCACGCAGAAATCCCATAGCGGACGACGCGCGGACTTGCCTATAATGCCGTCCCTATGGCTAAGCAAAAAAAACATCCGACCGGGACCATCGCGCAGAACAAGAAAGCGCGACACGATTACTTCATCGAGCACAAGTTCGAGGCCGGGCTGGTCCTGTCCGGCTGGGAAGTAAAAAGCCTGCGAGCCGGCAAGGCGCACCTCGTTGACAGCTACGTGCTGCTCAAGGACGGTGAGGCCTGGCTGTTCGGCAGCCACATCACCCCGCTGACCACCGCCAGCACCCACGTCATCGCAGACCCTATCCGCACCCGCAAGCTGCTGCTCAACAAGCGTGAGCTCGAGCGCCTGGAAGCGGCCGTGGCGCAGAAGGGTTATACCTGCGTGGCATTGGCGCTGTACTGGAGCAAGCACCTGATCAAGTGCGAAATCGCACTGGGCAAGGGCAAGAAGGAATACGACAAGCGCGATACCGTGCGCGAACGCGATTCCAACCGCGAGCTGCAGCGGGCCGTACGCAACAAGGGCAAGGAAGACTAACGTTTGCCCCCTTCCCCGCCGAGTGATGATACGGGCAGCTAGTTGCCCGATCTTTTCCTCAAAGGGATGTGTACTTGCCATGAACAGCACGTCGCCCGCAGCGGCCTGCTGTTCACGCGCACACTCGCCTGCACAAATACCCCTAGTGCCCGTTGCGCCGCTCCGCCCGCGCGACCCGCTGCGCCTCTTCGTGCGCCTCTTCAAGCACCTCCTGCACGTACAGAATGTGCCGGCTGGACACCTCCCGCGCATCCTCGGCCCGACCTTCGACAATCGCCAGGTACAACTCCCGGTGCTGACTGATCAGCATGTCGCGCGTTTCGCTGCGTTGCTGATACATGCCCCCGATGTTGGTGACCACGTTGCGCTTGAGCAAGTCGAACAACCCGCGGATGGTATGCAGCAGCACGGCATTGTGACTGGCCTCGGCAATGGCCAGGTGAAAACGCGCATCGGCGGCGCCTTCTTCGGCCCGTGTGACCTCCCCTGCCCGCGCGTAGCAGTCCTGCAGCACGTCGAACGCCTCCTTCAAGCGAGCCCGGTCGGGTGCAGTGGCGCGCTGGGCAGCGTAATAGGCACAAGACGCCTCCAGGGTGTGGCGGAACTCCAGCAGGTCGTGTTGCGCCTGGGGGCTGTGTTCGAGCAGTTGCAACAACGGGTCGCTGAACGTGGAGCCCAGCGACTGCGCCACATAGTTGCCGCCGCCCTGCTTGCTGACCAGCAAGCCCTTGGCCACCAGCTTCTGGATCGCTTCGCGCAGCGACGGGCGTGACACCCCGAACTGCTCGGCCAGCACGCGTTCGGCCGGCAGCCGCTGGCCCGACGTCAACGTGCCTTCCAGAATCATCCCTTCCAACCGATCGACAATGTCGTCGGACAGGCGCCGCTGGCGGACCTGATCAAAAACCATCACACGCTCTCCACGAATCCCGGCTGATATCCGGGGCATCCATTCTCGCCGATCCGCAGCCGGCCGACACCAACCAGCGCTCGTTTTTCATGCCACATCACCTGCCCGCTTATCGGCATTCGACCAAAGTGCTGCCTCGGACAAATTGACACACCCCCGTGTGCGCTTTTAACCTAGCGGCGAGCCATTGTAAATTGGTCTTACCAATTATCCAGGGCCAGCGCATGACCAACAACAATTAGGGGCCACCCCATATGCAAACCTGGCAACAACTCTACAGCCCGCTGGGCAGTCTCGGCCTGTCCGCCCTGGCGGCGGTCATCCCCATCGTATTCTTCTTCCTGGCCCTGGCCGTCTTCCGCCTCAAAGGCCACGTCGCCGGCAGCATCACCTTGGGTCTGTCGATCCTGGTGGCGATCTTCGCCTTCAAGATGCCTGTCGACATGGCCCTGGCCGCTGCCGGCTACGGCTTCCTCTATGGTCTGTGGCCCATCGCCTGGATCATCGTCGCGGCCGTGTTCCTGTACAAACTCACGGTCAAGAGCGGCCAGTTCGAGGTGATCCGCAGCTCGGTGCTGTCGATCACCGACGACCAGCGCTTGCAGGTGCTGCTGATCGGTTTCTGCTTCGGCGCCTTCCTGGAAGGGGCGGCCGGCTTTGGTGCGCCGGTAGCGATCACCGCCGCGCTGCTGGTGGGCCTTGGCTTCAACCCGCTGTACGCCGCAGGCCTGTGCCTGATCGCCAACACCGCACCGGTCGCTTTCGGCGCGCTGGGCATCCCGATCATCGTGGCAGGCCAGGTCACCGGCATCGACGCCTTCCACATCGGCGCCATGACCGGTCGCCAGCTGCCGTTGCTGTCGCTGTTCGTGCCTTTCTGGCTGGTGTTCATGATGGACGGCCTGCGCGGCGTGAAAGAAACCTGGCCCGCAGCCCTGGTGGCCGGCCTGAGCTTCGCCGTCACCCAGTACTTCACCTCGAACTTCATCGGCCCGGAACTGCCGGACATCACCTCGGCCCTGGCCAGCCTGATCGCCCTGACCCTGTTCCTGAAAGTGTGGCAGCCCAAGCGCTCGTTCGCAGCGGCCACTGGCAGCGTTGGCGCGGCCGTGGTGCAAACCGGTGGCAGCCAGCCAAGCCCCTACAGCCTGGGTGAAATCTTCAAAGCCTGGTCGCCGTTCCTGATTCTCACGGTGCTGGTCACGATCTGGACCCTCAAGCCCTTCAAGGCCGCGTTCGCCCCGGGCGGTGCGATGTACAACTTCGTGTTCAACTTCGCCATCCCGCACCTCGATCAACTGGTGATCAAGACCGCCCCCATCGTGGCCGCGCCTACGGCCATGCCGGCCGTGTTCAAGCTCGACCCGATTTCTGCCACAGGCACCGCGATTTTCCTGTCGGCGCTGATCTCCATGGCCGTGCTCAAGATCAACCTCAAAACTGGTCTGACCACTTTCAAGGAAACCCTGTACGAGCTGCGCTGGCCCATCCTGTCCATTGGCATGGTGCTGGCCTTCGCCTTCGTGACCAACTACTCCGGCATGTCCTCGACCATGGCCCTGGTACTGGCTGGCACCGGCGCGGCGTTCCCGTTCTTCTCGCCGTTCCTGGGCTGGCTGGGGGTGTTCCTGACCGGTTCGGACACCTCCTCCAATGCCCTGTTCAGCTCGTTGCAAGCCACCACCGCACACCAGATCGGCGTGAACGACACCCTGCTGGTTGCAGCCAACACCAGCGGCGGCGTGACCGGCAAGATGATCTCGCCGCAGTCGATCGCCGTGGCGTGCGCCGCCACCGGCCTTGTGGGCAAGGAGTCCGACCTGTTCCGCTTCACCGTCAAGCACAGCCTGTTCTTCGCCACCATCGTCGGCCTGATCACCTTGGTGCAGGCCTACTGGCTGACCGGCATGCTGGTTCATCACTAAAGTGAAAGGGGCCGGGCAGCCCACATTGCCCGGCCTTACTCACCTGCCAAGCTGCGAGAGCCCATGATCATTTCTGCCTCTACCGATTACCGCGCCGCCGCCCAACGCAAGTTGCCGCCCTTCTTGTTCCACTATGCCGACGGCGGCGCCTACGCCGAGTACACGCTGCGCCACAACGTTTCGGACCTGGCCAGCATCGCCCTGCGCCAGCGCGTGCTGAAGAACATGTCCGAACTCAGCTTGCAGACCGAGCTGTTCGGTGAAACCCTGAGCATGCCCGTGGCCCTGGCCCCGGTCGGCCTGACCGGCATGTACGCCCGTCGTGGCGAAGTGCAGGCGGCCCGTGCGGCGGCCGCCCACGGCATCCCGTTCACGATGTCCACCGTTTCGGTCTGCCCCATCGAAGAAGTGGCCCCGGCCATCGACCGGCCGATGTGGTTCCAGCTGTACGTGCTCAAGGACCGCGGCTTCATGCGCAATGCCCTGGAGCGCGCCAAGGCCGCCGGCGTTCGCACCCTGGTGTTCACCGTCGACATGCCTACTCCCGGCGCCCGCTACCGTGATGCCCACTCGGGCATGAGCGGCAAGAACGGCCCGCTGCGGCGTATGCTGCAAGCCATGACCCACCCGCAGTGGGCATGGGACGTGGGCGTCATGGGCCGCCCGCACGACTTGGGCAACATCTCCACCTACCGGGGCAACCCCACGGGCCTGGCCGACTACATCGGCTGGCTGGCCAACAACTTCGACCCGTCCATTTCCTGGCGCGACCTGGAGTGGATCCGCGAGTTCTGGGACGGCCCGATGATCATCAAAGGCATCCTCGACGCCGACGATGCCCGCGATGCGGTCAAGTTCGGCGCCGACGGCATCGTCGTGTCCAACCACGGTGGCCGCCAGCTCGACGGCGTGCTATCCAGTGCCCGCGCCTTGCCGGTGATTGCCGACGCGGTGAAGGGCGACCTGAAGATCCTGGCTGACTCCGGCATTCGCAGCGGCCTGGACGTGGTGCGCATGATCGCCCTGGGCGCGGACACCGTGCTGATCGGCCGGGCCTTTCTGTATGCCCTGGCAGTTCATGGCCAGGCGGGGGTGAAGAACCTGCTGGAGCTGTTCGAGAAAGAAATGCGCGTGGCCATGGTGCTGACCGGCACCAAGTCCATCGGCGAGATCACCCGCGACTCGCTGGTACGCGAACTGGGCGCCTGAGCGCCTGCCTGAAACACCGCCTGATTACCGGGGCACGCGCCGCACCAGACGTCGCGGCCCCGCGAGGAGACTGCATGAGCCTGCCTGCTGCGTTTCTGCGCGATGCCGAGCGCCTGATACCTGCCGAGCGTCGCTTCGACGACCCGACCTCTACTCTGGCCTTCGGCACCGATGCCAGCTTCTATCGCCTGATCCCCAAGCTGGTGGTGCGCGTGGAGTCCGAGGCCGAGGTGGTCGGCCTGATCAAGCTGGCCCAGCGTGAGCGAGTGCCCATCACCTTCCGCGCTGCCGGCACCAGCTTGTCCGGCCAGGCCATCAGTGATTCGGTTCTGATCGTACTGGGCGATAACTGGAACGGGCGCGAGGTGCGCGGCCAGGGCGAGCAGATCAGGCTGCAGCCGGGTGTCATCGGCGCACAGGCCAATGCCTGGCTGGCGCCATTCGGGCGCAAGATCGGCCCGGACCCCGCCTCGATCAATGCCTGCAAGATAGGCGGCATCGTCGCCAACAACGCCAGCGGCATGTGCTGCGGCACGGCGCAGAACACCTACCACACCCTGGCCGGCCTGCGCCTGGTGCTGGCCGACGGCACCTGCCTGGACAGCGAGGACCCGGTCAGCGTCGCGGCCTTCCAGAAAAGCCACGCCACCTTGCTCGACGCCCTCGCCCGCCTGGGCCGGGAGACCCGCGCCAACACGGCCCTGGCCGAGCGCATCCGGCACAAGTACCGGCTCAAGAACACCACCGGCATGTCGCTCAATGCCCTGGTGGATTTCGACCAGCCGCTCGACATCCTGCAGCACCTGCTGGTCGGCTCCGAGGGCACCCTGGGTTTCATCAGCGCGGTGACCTACGACACCGTGCCCGACCACCCACACAAGGCCAGCGCCCTGCTGGTGTTCCCCAGTGTCGAAAGCTGCTGCCGCGCCGTGCCGATCCTCAAGCGCCAGCCCGTGTCGGCGGTGGAGTTGCTGGACCGGCGCAGCCTGCGCTCGGTGCAGGACATGGCCGGCATGCCGGTGTGGGTCAAGGGCCTGTCGGCCAATGCCTGCGCGCTGTTGATCGAATCCCGCGCCGCCAGCCAGACCCTGCTGCACGAGCAGGTGCACCAGGTGATGGCCTCGATTGCCGAGTTCCCCCTGGAACAGCAAGTGGATTTCAGCGAAGACCCGGTGGTGTACAACCAGCTGTGGAAGATCCGCAAGGACACCTTCCCCGCCGTGGGCGCCGTGCGCCAGACCGGCACCACGGTCATCATCGAAGACGTCACCTTCCCCGTCGAGCAACTGGCCGAGGGCGTCAACCGCCTGATCCAGCTGTTCGACCAGCACCGCTACGACGAGGCGATCATTTTCGGCCATGCGCTGGAAGGCAACCTGCACTTTGTCTTCACCCAGGGTTTCAACAGCGCCGAGGAAGTGGCTCGCTACCAGGCTTTCATGGACGACGTGGCGCAGTTGGTGGCCGTGGAGTTCGGCGGCTCGCTCAAGGCCGAGCACGGCACCGGCCGCAACATGGCGCCCTTCGTGGCGCTCGAATGGGGGCATGATGCCTACCAGCTGATGTGGCAGCTCAAGCGCCTGCTCGACCCTAACGGCATTCTCAACCCTGATGTGGTGCTCAGCGAAGACCCGGCCATTCACCTCAAGCACCTCAAGCCGCTGCCGGCTGCCGACGCAATCGTCGACAAGTGCATCGAATGCGGTTTCTGCGAGCCGGTGTGCCCGTCCAAGGGGCTGACCCTCAGCCCGCGCCAGCGCATCGTCATGTGGCGGGATATCCAGGCCAAGGAACGCAACGGCCAGGATACCCGCGCCCTGCGCGACACCTTCCAGTACCAGGGCATGGACACCTGCGCTGCCACGGGGCTGTGTGCCCAGCGCTGCCCGGTGGGCATCAACACCGGCGAGCTGGTCAAGAAGCTGCGCGCCCAGGCGGCCGAACATGGCAAGACCGCCGACTGGTTGGCCGAACACTTCAAGACGGCCATGGGCGGCGCGCGCCTGTCCCTGACCGCCGCCAATACAGCCCGCAAGCTACTGGGCGCGCCTCGTCTTAACCGCTTGAGCGCCGTCCTGAGCAAGACCAGCAAAGGCCGCGTGCCCCGCTGGACCCCGGCGATGCCCCAGCCTCTGCGCCCTGTGCGCGTAGGTGAGGCGAGCAACGACCCGCGCCCGCGCGTGGTCTACCTGGCTGCCTGCGTGTCCAAGGTCATGGGCCCTGCGTATGCCGATCGCGAGCAGAGCTCGTTGCTGGACAAAACCCGCAGCCTATTAGAGAAAGCGGGGTATCAGGTCGTCTTCCCGGAGAATGCCGAAAGCCTGTGCTGCGGCCAGCCCTTCGCCTCCAAAGGCTACCCCGAGCAGGCCGAACACAAGCGCCAGGAGCTGATCAATGCCCTGCTGCACGCCAGCCGTGGCGGCCTGGACCCGATCTATTGCGACACCAGCCCCTGCACGTTGCGCCTGGTCCAGGACCTGGGGGATACCCGTTTGGACCTGTACGACCCCGTGCGTTTCATCCGCACGCACCTGGTCGACCGGCTTACCTTCACCCCGCAGGATGAACCGGTGGCCGTGCATGTGACCTGCAGTACGCAGCACTTGGGCGAAAGCCAGGCCCTGATCGACCTGGCGCGGCGGTGCAGCACCCAGGTGGTGATACCGGAAGGCATTCATTGCTGCGGGTTTGCTGGCGACAAGGGCTTCACCACCCCGGAGCTCAATGCCCATGCCTTGCGCAGCCTGAAGGATGCCGTGCAGTACTGTGGTGAGGGTATTTCTACCAGCCGCACCTGTGAGATTGGCTTGTCGACCCACAGTGGCATCGATTATCACGGGCTGGTGTACCTGGTGGATCGGGTGACCCAGGCGCGGTAGCTGGAGCCCCGCGTTCGATGCTGGGAGCCTGGGGCCGCTGCGCGGCCCATCGCGGCACTAGGCCGCTCCCACAGTACATCCGAGCAGTATTCAAATACGCAAAACCCAGTGGAGCGGCCTTGCGCCGCGATGGGCCGCGCAGCGGCCCCGGTGATCTTCATCCGATACCCAACGGCACAGCAAACTCAGCAACAAGAAAGGGCTGCCAGGCAGCCCTTTCACACAGGTTATAAAACCTGCATCAAAACCCGACACCTCCGGTGCCAGGTCCCGACCCTCTCAGCCATAAACCGGATAACGACGGCACAGCGCAACCACCTGCTCACGCACATGGTGCCCCACCTCGTCACTGCGCCCGGTTTCCAGGGCATCGAGCACATCGCACAACCAGCCCGCCACCTGCTCGCACGCCTCGACATCGAACCCACGGGTGGTCACTGCCGGCGTACCGATGCGCAGCCCCGAGGTCACGAACGGCGAACGCGGATCGTTAGGCACCGAGTTCTTGTTGGCCGTGATATAGGCGCTGCTCAAGGCCGCATCGGCTTCCTTGCCGGTGTAGGGCTTGGCCGACAGGTCGATCAGCATCATGTGGTTGTCGGTCCCGTCCGACACGATCTTGTACCCGCGCGCCTGCAACACTTTGGCCATGGCCCGGGCATTGGTTACCACCTGGGTCTGGTAGCTGCGAAATGCCGGCGACAGCGCTTCCTTGAAGGCCACGGCCTTGGCCGCGATCTGGTGCATCAGTGGGCCGCCCTGGACACCAGGGAACACCGCCGAATCGAGCTTCTTGTAGAAACTCTCGTCCTGCCCCTTGGACAGAATCAGGCCGCCGCGTGGGCCGCGCAGGGTCTTGTGGGTGGTGCTGGTGACCACATGGGCGTGGGGCAGCGGGTCCGGGTATTCGCCAGCGGCAACCAGACCGGCCACGTGGGCCATGTCCACCCAGAAGATGGCCCCGACCTTGTCGGCGATGCTGCGCATGCGTGCCCAGTCCTTGTAGCGCGAGTAGGCCGAGAAACCACCGATGAGCATCTTCGGGCGGGTTTCCAGCGCGATGCGCTCCATCTCGTCATAGTCCAGAAAGCCCGTCTTCGGGTCCAGGCCGTAGGGCACGATCTTGTAGTGGCGGCCCGAGAAGTTGGCCGGGTTGCCGTGGGTCAGGTGCCCGCCCTGGGCCAGGTTCATGCCCATCACGGTGTCGCCTGGCTGGATCAGCGCCAAAAACACCGCCGCGTTGGCCTGGGCACCGGCGTGGGGCTGCACGTTGGCGTAGTCGCAGTTGAACAGGGCCTTGACCCGCTCGATGGCCAGGCTTTCGGCCACGTCCACGTATTCACAGCCACTGTAGTAGCGCTTGCCGGGATAGCCCTCGGCGTACTTGTTGGTGAGCACCGTGCTCTGGATCTGCATCACCAATGGGCTGGCATAGTTCTCCGAGGCGATCAGCTCGATGTGGTCTTCCTGGCGATTCACTTCGTTGCGAATCGAGGCGTGCAGCTCTGGATCGAAGGCGTTGAGGGTCAGCGTCGAGTCGTACATGTATTAAGCGTCCTTGTTCTGAATCAGGCTTGGGATGACAGCAAGCGGGTCACGCGTGAAGCGATGTCGTCGATCTGCGCCTCGGAGCAGATCAGTGGCGGCAGCAGGCGCACCGTGGTACCTCGGGTGACGGTGATCAGCAGGTGTTGCTCGTCCCGGGCCCGGTCCACCAGTTCGGCGCAGGGGCGGTTGAGCTCGATACCGACCATCAGGCCCAGGCCGCGCACCGACACCACCTCAGGGTGCCCGGCCAGCGCCAGTTGCAGGGCCGCCAGCAAACGCTGGCCCAGCACCGCAGCCCGCTGCGGCAGGTGATCGCGCTGCATGATGTCCACCACCGTGCAGCCCACGCGGCATGCCAGCGGGTTGCCGCCGAAGGTGGAGGCATGGTGGCCAGGGGAGAACAGCTCGGCGGCCTTGCCACGGGCCAGGCACGCGCCGATGGGGAAGCCATTGCCCAAGGCCTTGGCCAGGGTGATGACATCGGGCTCGATGCCGGCGTGCTGGAAGCCGAACCAGGTGCCGGTACGGCCCATGCCGGTCTGCACCTCGTCGATCATCATCAGCCACTGGTGCGCGTCGCACAGCTGGCGCAGCGCTTGCAGATAGCCCGCCGACGCCGGGTGCACACCGCCCTCGCCCTGCACGGGCTCGACCAGCACGGCCACCACGTTGGGCGAGTTGGCCGCGACCTGGCGCACGGCCTCAATGTCATCGTAGGGCACGCGGATGAAGCCTGGCATCAGTGGCTCGAAGCCGCGGTGAACGGCCGGGTTGCCGGTGGCGGCCAGGGTTGCCAAGGTGCGCCCATGGAAACTGTTTTCCATCACCAGCACCTGGGGTTGGGCGACGTTCCGGGCCGTGGCGTGCAAGCGCGCCAGCTTCAGCGCGGCCTCGTTAGCCTCGGCGCCGGAGTTGCAGAAGAACGCCCGCTCCATGCCCGAGAGCCGGCACAGGCGCTCGCCAAGCTGTTCCTGCCACGGGATACGAAACATGTTGGTGGTGTGCAGCAGCACGTCGGCCTGTTCGGCCAGGGCCGAGGCGATCTCGGGGTTGGCGTGCCCCAGGCTGGTCACGGCCACCCCGGCGATGGCGTCGAGGTACTCGACCCCGTGCGAATCCCACAACAGGGCGCCCTGGCCCCGGCTGAACGCAACCGGTTGGCGGGCTGAAGTGTGCATCAGGTAAGCGGGAGCAGCAGACATTGCAGGTTTCCTGTACAGAGGGGTCAGTGGCTGGTGGCCAGCGACGGGGTGGCTTCCTGGTGCGGCGCGGCATCGGCCGTAGGCCAGTAGTAGGCATCGGGCATGGCGCGGGCGCCGAAGATCGCCTGGCCGACGCGCACCACCGTGGCGCCCTCCTCGATGGCCACTTCGAAATCACCCGACATGCCCATCGACAGCTCCTGCAACGACACCCCTTCAGGCGCACTGGCGCGCAGCCGGTCGCGCAACTCGCGCAGCAACACAAAGCACGGGCGTACCCGCGCGGCGTCGGCCGAAAACAGCGCCAGGGTCATCAGGCCGCGCACACGCAGCGCCGGGAACGCTGGCAGCGCTTGCACAAATGCCGCCACGTCATCAGGCACCAGCCCGTACTTGCTGGCCTCACCGGAGGTATTGACCTGGACGAACACGTCCATCTGCCGCCCCTCAATGCGCAGGCGGCGGTCCAGCACCTCGGCGACCCGCAGGCTGTCCAGCGCCTGGAACTCGCTGGCAAAGCGCGCCACCTGCTTGGCCTTGTTGGTCTGCAGGTGGCCGATCACCGACCACTGCAAGTCGTGCAGGTCGGCCATGGCTTCCCACTTGCGCTGGGCCTCCTGCACCTTGTTCTCGCCCAGCAGGCGGCAACCGGCGGCATAGGCCAGGCGCAGATGCGCTTCGTCGAAGGTCTTGCTGACCGGCAGCAGGCGCACTTCGGCCGGGTCTCGCCCGACCCGCTCGCATGCCCGGGCGATGCGCTCATGCACGGCGGCCAGGTTGCGGCGAAAATCCTCGACGGTGTTGGCCTGCGGGTAGCGGCCGTGGCGCGCATGCAGGGTGGTGAGGTCTTCGGCGTACTCGCTCATCAATTTGTCGCTCCTTTGGTGGGCACTGCTGCCGGTTCTGCCTGAACGGCCTTGGCCCGGCGAGGCAGGCGACCGTTGAGCACGGCGTAGGCCACAAGGCCGATCACCAGCCCCCAGAACGCACCGCCGATACCCAGCAGGGTGATATTGGCCGCACAGGCCAGGAAGGTGATCAACGACGCCTCGCGCGCTTTTGCATCGAGCATGGCATTGGCCAGGCTGCCGCCGATGGTGCCCAGCAGGGCCAGCCCCGCCAGGGTGGTGATGAAGGTAGCCGGGAAGGCCATGAACACCGCCGCCAGGGTCACCCCGAAGATGCCCACCAGGATGTAGAAGATGCCGGCGGCCACACCCGCCACCCAGCGCTTGGATGGGTCTTCGGACGCTTCCTTGCCGGTGCAGATGGCGGCAGTGATGGCGGCGATGTTGAAGGCGTGGGAGCCGAACGGCGCCATCAGCAGCGAGCCGAGCCCAGTGATGCCGAGGATCGGGTTGGCACTGGTGCGGAACCCGTCGTTGCGCAACACCAGCATGCCGGGCATGTACTGGCCGGTCAGGGTGATCAGGAACAGCGGCAGCGCCACGCTCAGCAGTGCGTTGAGCGAGAACTCGGGGCGGGTGAACACTGGCGTGGCGAATTCCAGGGACAGCCCAGCGAAATCGACCCGCCCCTGCATCACCAGGTAGACCAGCCCCAGCACCAGGATGCCGACCACCGCATAGCGGGCGCTCAGGCGCTTGAACACGATGTACGCCCCGATCAGCAGCCCGACCAGCAGCGGGTCGACGCTCATGCTGGCGAAGGCGCCGATACCGAACTGCAACAGGATGCCGCCCAGCAGGCCCGCGGCCACCCCTGGCGGAATCAGGCGCACGGCTTTTTCGAAGTAGCCCGACACGCCCAGCAGCACGAAGGCCACCGCTGACACCATGTACGCTCCCACCGCCTCGGCGTAGGGCGTGGTGGCCAGGGCCACGATCAGGAACGCCGCCGCCGGCGTGGACCAGGCGGTGATGATCGGCTCGCGGCTGACCCAGCTGAGCAGCAGCCCGGTCACGCCCACGCCGATGGACACCGACCACACCCAGGAGGCGGTCAGATCGGGGCTGAGCCCTGCGACCTTGGCAGCCTGGAACACCAGGATGAAGGTGCCGCCATAGTTGACGATCACCGAAATGAGCCCGGCCACCACCGGGTGCAGCAGGTCCTGCAAGCGCAGGGGCGAGGGGGTACGAGTAGATGACATAGGTCTTGGCTCCTTGCTAGACGCTGTATCCGGCTGCGGTAGGCAGTCATTTATAGCCGCAGATTGGCTGGTTTTACCCTGACGCTTCGCCTAGGCAGACCAGACCACTTTCAGTGCGCTCAACCGTACCTGCGGGCGAACGCCCCCATGAATTCGCAAAGGGCGGCCACCGCTTCGACGGAGATGGCGTTGTACAGGCTGGCGCGGATACCGCCGACGCTGGCGTGGCCCTTCAGGCCATGCAGCCCGGCCGCCTCGGCCTCGCGCAGGAAAGCCGCTTCAAGGGCTTGATCGGCCAGCCGGAACGGTACGTTGTTGATCGAGCGATAGGTCGGCTGCACCGGGTTGCGGTAGAAGCCGTCGCTGCCGTCGAGGGTTTCGTACAGCAGGCTGGCCTTGGTCTGGTTGCGCTGGTGCAGCACCTGCAAGCCCCCGCTGCGCTTGATCCATTGCAACGTCAGGCCGGTCAGGTACCAGGGGAAGGTGGCGGGCGTGTTGAGCATCGACTGGGCATCGCTGATACACGCGTAGTTGAGAATGTCCGGGGTGAACCCGTGGCAGCGGTCCAGCAGCGCCGGGTCCATGATGACCACCGTCAGCCCGGCCACGCCCATGTTCTTCTGGGCGGCGGCATACACCAGGCCATGGCGGGCGATGTCGATGGGCTTGGACAGCAGGCTCGAACAGGCATCGCACACCAGCGGCGCCTCGCTGGCGGGCGGTTCGGCGAACTGCACGCCGTGCACGGTCTCGTTCTCGGTGTAGTGCAGGTAGGCAGCCTTCGGGTTCAGCTGCCAGTCCTGGACCGCCGGCACCCGGTCAAAGCCGGTGCCCTGGGCACTGGCGACCACGCGTACCTCGCAATACTGGCGCGCCGCCTCGATCGCCTTGCCCGACCACAACCCGGTGTGCAGGTAGTCCACGCTGCCGTTTTCACCGGCCAGGTTCATGGGCACCTGGGCGAACTGCAACGAAGCGCCGCCCTGCACGAACAGCACCCGGTAGTGCGCCGGCACCTCCAGCAGCTCGCGCAGGTCGGCCTCGGTCTGCTCGGCAATGGCGCGGAAGATGGGCGAACGGTGGCTCATCTCCATGATGGACATGCCCGTGCCGGCAAAATCGTGGAACTCGTCGTACGCCTGGTTGAGCACTTCCAGGGGGACTGCGGTGGGGCCTGCGCTGAAATTGTGTGACCGTGCCATGGGGGGGTGGACTCCTGTGCGTGAACGCGCCGACGCGGTGAATACCAGGCCTGGCCTGGCTGGCGAAGGCCGGAGTCTACGGATAAACTGGCCTGCCCTTACCTGCCAGTTCATGGATGGAGAGCAGACCACATGGCGAAGACCTTCGCGCTGGACACCCTGAAGATTCGGCTCAACGACGCCGAGTTTCAGCTGCTGGACCTGCACCAGCGCATCCAGCGCGCCATGCGTGCGTTGATCCTCGATGGCGCGCTGGGCCCGAGCCTGAAACTGCCCTCCACCCGTGTGCTATCCAAGTCCCTGGGTTGTGCCCGCGATACCGTCGAAAACGCCTACGTGCAGCTGCACCGGGACGGTTTCATCGTGCGCCGCGGCGGCGCGGGCAGCTACGTGTGCGACACGGTGGGCGCCGAATTGCGCGGGGCCGGGCCACGCCGGCAACGCACGCAAGAGGTGCGGCGCAGCGTGGTCGCGCCCGGCGCCGAACTCAGCCAACGCGGGCGCATGATCTTCGAGACCGGTGGCGTGCGTGACCAGCAAGTGATCAAGGCCTTCGCCACCGGCCTGCCGGAAACCCGTAGCTTCCCCACCGACGTCTGGGAGCGGCTGCAACGCCAGGTGGTCAAGGACTACCGCGCCAGCGTCCTGCTGCACGGTGACCCACAAGGCGCCGAACCCCTGCGCAAGGCCATCGCCACCTACCTGAACCTCGAACGCGGGGCCACGTGCACCCCCGACCAGGTGCTGGTGCTCAGCAGTACGCGCCAGGCGTTGTACCTGTGCGCGCAATTGCTAGTAGATGCCGGCAAACCCATCCTGCTGGAAAACCCCGGCTACTACGGCGCCCGCAAGGCGTTCGCCATCGCCGAAACCAAGGTGTTGCCCATCGACGTGGACGAACGGGGCATCCGCACCGACCTGCTGTTCGCCGACCGCAGCGGCGCCAACTGCGTGTACGTCACCCCCTCGCACCAGTACCCCACGGGCGCGACCCTGCCCCTGGAGCGCCGGCTGGAGCTGATCAACTGGGCCGCACAAAAAGCCAAGTGGATCATCGAGGACGACTACGACAGCGAGTTTCACTACGACGGCCAGCCCACCGCCTGCGTGCAGGGCCTGGATCGGTACCAGCGCACCCTGTACATCGGCACCTTCAGCAAGACCCTCTACCCTGGCCTGCGCATGGGCTACATCGTGCTGCCGCCCGAACTGGTCAAGCCTTTCGCCTATGCCCGCAGCATGATGGATGGCCACACCCCGCAGGTCTTGCAGTTGACCCTGGCGCGCTTCATGGAGGACGGGCACTACAACGCCCACGTACGCGCCATGCGCAAGTTGTACGCCGGGCGCCGGGCGGTGATGCACGATGCCATCGCCAAGTACCTGAGCCCGGTGGTCACCGCCCACCTGCCGCCAGGTGGCTTGCAGATCCCCTGCCTGCTCAAGCCAGGCTGGTCCGAAGAAAAGACCATTCGCCAGGCGGCCACAGCCGGCGTGCAGCTGTCGGGCCTGAGCAGCCTGTACCTGGGCGAGCCGCAGACCCATGGCTGGCTGCTGGGGTATTCCTCGCTCACGGCCTACGAGATCGAAGCGGCCATGCTGCGCCTGGCCAACGCCCTCAAGCTTTGAGCGCCGGGTTCAGTAAGGCAGCTTGAAACGCCGGGTCAGGTCGAAGATGCCCTCGCGGATCGAGCGCTCGGTGCGGCTGTCCATGGCGCCGCTGCGCACGCCCCCGAGCATGGCCAGGATCATGTCCCCGATCTCGCGGAACTCATCCTCGCCCATGCCCCGGGAGGTACAGGCCGCGCTGCCCAGGCGAATGCCCGAGGTGACGCTGGACTTGACCTCGTCCCCGGGCACGACGTTACGGTTGACGGTGATGCCAACCGCCTCCAGCGCGCCTTCGGCGGCGTTACCGGCAAGGCCCCAGGGCCGCAGGTCGATCACCCCCAGGTGGCAGTCCGTGCCGCCCGATACCACCAGCAAGCCGCCTTCGGCCAACCGCCCGCACAAGGCCCGGGCATTAGCCACCACCGCATGGGCGTAGGAGCCGAAGCCCGGTTGCAGCGCCTCGCCCAGGGCCACGGCCTTGGCCGCGACGGTGTGCATCAGCGCAGCGCCTTGCAGGCCGGGGAACACCGCCGCGTTGATCCTGCGCGCCAGGGTCTGGTTGTTGCACAGGATCATCCCCCCGCGCGGGCCGCGCAGGGTCGCGTGGGTGCTCAGCGTGGTGACGTGGGCATGAGGCACTGGCGAGGGATAGGCGCCGCCTGCGACCAGCCCGGCGACGTGGGCGATGTCGGCCATCAGGTACGCCCCAACCTCGTCGGCAATGGCGCGGAAACGGGCGAAATCCAGCGCACGTGAGTACGCCGACGCCCCAGCGATGATCAGCCGTGGCCGCTCACGGCGGGCGATGTGCGCCACCTGGTCCATGTCGACCAGGTGCGTCAGCGGGTGCACACCGTAGCTGACCGCCTGGAACCAGCGCCCGGACACGTTGAACGCCGCGCCGTGGGACAGGTGCCCGCCAGACTTCAGGTCCAGGCCGAGAATCTTGTCCTCCGGCTCCAGCAGCGCCAGGAACACCGCCTGGTTGGCCTGGTTGCCAGAGTGGGGTTGCACGTTGGCGTAGCTGCAGTCGAACAGCAACCGGGCCCGCTCGGTGGCCAGGTCCTCGACCACATCCACATTGGCGCAGCTGGCGTAATAGCGCCGCCCCGGATACCCCTCGGCATACTTGTTGGTCAGCACCGACCCTTGCGCTTCGAGCACGGCGCGGCTGACCACGTTCTCGGCGGCGATCAGCTCGATGGACTGCACCTGGCGCAGCCGCTCGGCATCGATGGCGGTCCACACCTCGCTGTCCACCTGCGGCAGCGCAGCGGCACTGATGCCCGGCAGCGCGTGGCCCTCTTTATAAGCGAAATGCGGCATGTGTACTCCTTGTCTGAACGCCGGCAATAACCGCACTACCCTAGCGGCCTGCGGCGCCTGCGACCGTACCGGTTGCCCGCGCTGTTGCAGACCACCTGTCCTGGCCCGGCAAGCAGGCGTCTGCCCTGGGCATGCCAGAACGCGCGAAAGATGGGCCAAAGTGGTCTGGCCTAATGCCATTAACTGGACTACCCGGCAAGACCATAGCCTCTTTAAGCTCTGCGCCGACTCAGCTCATGCCCCTACAGGTTTCACCATGACGATACGTATCGGCCTGTTGCCGCAAGTCGCCGCAGCACACTTTGTCAGCCACCTGCACATCATGGTGCTGGCGGCGCTCTTTCCGCTGCTGCCTGCTTTTTTGAACGTGGATTATGTAGCGCTGGGCCTGGCCCTCAGCGTGTTCAACATCGTCACTGCGCTGGTGCAGGCCCCCATGGGCTTCGCCGTCGATCGCCATGGCGCCAGGCGCCTGCTGCTGATGGCCCTGGCCTTAGGCAGTTGCAGTTTCCTGCTCATTGCCCTGCTGCCCGGCTACACCTGCCTGCTGGTGGGCATGGCGCTGGCGGGGGTGGCCAATGCCGTCTACCACCCTGCCGACTACGCCCTGCTGTCGCGGCACATCAACCCTGCGCACATCGGCAAGGCGTTTTCAGTGCACACCTTTGCAGGTTTTCTGGGCGCGGCGGTGGCCCCGGTGTTGTTGCTGGGGGTGGCGGTGGCTAGCGGCCCGGCCATGGCCTTTGCGACCGCAGCACTGGTGGGCTTTGCAGCACTGGCCCTGCTCCTGATACCCGGCTCGGCACTGGCCCAGGTCAGTGACACGCCGCCCGCCCCGGCACCCAAGCCCGTGCAGGCACAACGCGTGGCGCTGCTCTCGCCCATGATCATCAGCCTGACCCTGCTGTTCGTGCTGCTGAACCTGAGCACCGGGGCCATCG
The DNA here is from genome assembly GCF_002021815.1 of Pseudomonas parafulva. Classification (NCBI taxonomy): domain Bacteria; kingdom Pseudomonadati; phylum Pseudomonadota; class Gammaproteobacteria; order Pseudomonadales; family Pseudomonadaceae; genus Pseudomonas; species Pseudomonas parafulva. The sequence continues at coordinate 711,965 of NZ_CP019952.1, read as the reverse complement.
AAAAGTTTTCTGTCGCGGCCCTGATGCAAGGCCAGGGCGTGGCGCTGTACTGGGCCAACTCGGCGTTGACTGCCTTCCTGTTCGCCAGCGCCTTCGGTGTGCTGGCAGGCGGTGCACTGGCCGACCGCACCCAGCGTCACGGAGTGGTGGCGGCCAGTGCTTTTGCGGTGGCGTGCGTGCTGATGCTGCTAGTGGCCACGGCGGGCCTGAGCGAGCCGCTCTTGCTCGCCGTGCTGGGCGCGGCAGGCTTTTTGACCGGCGTAATCGCCCCGTCACGGGACATGCTGGTACGGGCCGCCGCTACCAAAGGGGCCGAAGGCAAGACCTTCGGCATCGTGTCCACGGGGTTCAACATCGGCGGTGCCATCGGGCCGGTCGGGTTCGGCTGGTTGCTGGACCAGGGCCACCCCAACGCGATTTTCTGGGCCAGTGCCGCGTTCATGGGCCTGACCGTGGCCCTGACATTGCTGCAGGAATGGGTAATGGCGCGGCAGCGCAAAGTCACTGCCCTGCAACTTTCATTTAAATGACTTGAAGCAATAATAACGAAACATTTTAACCACAAACTTGAAGGGCGCCGCCCGCACCTGCGCGTGCAACTACGCCGGCGTAATCAAACTTAACAACTACAACCGATAGCCTGGAGTTTTAACATGGATGTTAACCATAGCGGTACCGATGATGCAGTTAAAGGCATGCTGGCCAAACTTTCAACCCTGTGGAAAACCCGCGCTGCTGTAAACCAGCCACAGCCCGATTACTGGGGCCTGGCGTTCGATGCCAACAAGAACGACTTCAGCCATTCACTGCTACCGTTTCGCAACCACCAGGCCTGGCTTGAAGCCCCCAAGGACTTGCAGTCCAAGTGCATGTCCTACGCCTGGGGCATCTATAACCTCAAGACCATTTATATTGAATGCAATGTGGTAGTGCCGGCGTGTGAAGACATTATCAAGACCCCGCCGCAAAGCCATAACCGCGCACTGCTGCAAGATGTGATGTCACAAGCCCTGCTTGATGAAGCCCTGCATACCCGTATGTCGATCATGGCCTGCAATTACATCTATGACATGCGCCAACTTACCCCCCTGGACTTCAGCGCCTTCAACCTGGTGACCTGGCGCGAAGCGCTGCTGGCCAACTGCACCGCCGAATGGGAACGCCGCCTGACCCGCTTCGGCATCGCCTGCGCCAGCGAAACGCTGATCACCGACTACCTCAAGACCATGGCCGAAGACAGCACCATCCAGTCGGTCTGCCACGAAGTCACCCGCACCCACGCCATGGACGAGTGGAGCCACTCCAGCGTGTTCAGCTTCGTCGCCACCGACATCGTCAACGGCCTGACCCGCAAGGAACGCCTGTACCTGCGCTCGATCATCCTGCGCACCGTGCAGATGTTCGCCAACAACGAGATGGGCGCCTGGGCGCGGGTGTTCGACATGCTGGGCTTGCCCAACGGCAACGAGATCCTGCACGACGTGGGCGACAACAACGAGATCAGCGTCTATACCGACTCCCTCGAAGCCCTGGTCAACCGCATCGGCCTGGCCGGCAATGGCCTGGAGAGCGCCGAACAAGCCGTCGAACAGCTGCGCGAGAGGGCTAGCGCATGAGTACCCCGACAAGCTTCGAAGCCGTGTGCGAGCACGTCAGCAGCGAGACCGCGCAGATCAAAGTATTCGGCCTGCGCGTGCTCAACGCCTCCAGCGCCTTTCTAGCAGACCTGGTGCCCGGCCGGCACGTGGCGTTGCAGGCAACGGACCTGTCTGGCGCCCGCCAGCAACGGCTGTACTCCATCACCCGCAGGCTCGGCAACGACCAGTTCGAGCTGGCGATCAAGCGCGAAGGGCGCGGCGGGGTCTCGGACCAGCTGCACGCCACCTGCCAACCCGGCTCGCGTTTCGACGTGCAGTTCGCCGCAGGTGACATCACCCTGGCCTCGGTCCAGGCCTGCCGCCACGTCGGCCTGCTGGCCGGCGGCATCGGCATCACCCTGCCCATCGCCCTGCTGCGCGGGCTGCACGAGCGCGCCCAGCGCGGCCTGAGCGTGCCGCAGGTCAGCCTGCTGCTGTGCGTGCCGTCCATTGCCGACATCCCGTTCCTGCACGAACTGCTGCAACTGGAACTGAGCTGCCCCTGGTTCGACCTGCAGATATTCGTCACCCGCGAAACAGTACACGGCAAAGGCCACTTCAAGGCCGGCCGCCCGCAAGCCCAGGACCTCCAAGCACTGGGCAACCCGGACAGCGTGGTGATCTGTGGCAGCCACGGCTTTGCCCAGGGCATGCGCGAGCACTTGCTGGCGCTGTTCCCCGCCTGCCCCCTGCTGATCGAATCATTCACCCCGCCAGCCGCCTCTGCCCCGGCCACGCCAGACAATGCCCAGGCCGAAAGCCCCTTGCGCCTGCACCTTCAGCACAACGACCAGGTGCTGGAGCCCGCCGCAGGCAAGAGCCTGCTGGAGATGCTGGAAACCAGCGGCATCGAAGTGCGCAGCCTGTGCCGCGCCGGCATCTGCGGCCACTGCCGGCTGAAAGTGTCGGAAGGCGAGTACAGCGTCGAACCCGACTTCTGCCTGACCGACCAGGACAAGCGCGACGGCCACGCCCTGGCCTGCTGCACCTTTCCCAAGGCCGGTACGATCAAGGTCGACCTCAACCCCTCGGCGTAAACCGCGCCCTCACTTCTTTCATCATCGGGTTTGCACATGAAGACAGCCATCGCACTGCGCCACATCCACTTCGAAGACGTCGGCACCCTGGCCCCCGTCCTGAACGAAGCCGGCTACACCCTGACCTACATCGACCCCACCGTCGAAACCCTTCACCCCGAACAGGTGATGCAGGCCGACCTGCTGATCGTGCTGGGCGGCCCCATCGGCGCCTACGACGAAAAGCCCTACCCCTTCCTCAAGGCCGAACTTGAGCTGGTGCGCCAACGCGTCGAGTCGGGCAAGCCCATGCTGGGCATCTGCCTGGGCGCACAACTGATCGCCCGCGCCATGAACGCCAAGGTCTACCCTATGGGCGTCAAGGAAATTGGCTTCTCGCCCCTTACCCTCACCGCCGAAGGCCAGCAATCGCCGCTCGCCGAACTGGGCGACGTGCCCGTGCTGCACTGGCACGGCGACCAGTTCGACATCCCAGAGGGCGCCGTGCTGCTGGCCAAGACCGACATCTGCGCGCACCAGGCGTTTGCCGTGGACAACCGCATCCTGGGCCTTCAATGCCACCTGGAAGCCGACCCCGCCCGCATCGAGCAGTGGCTGGTAGGCCACGCCAACGAAGTCGGCCAGACCGGCCTGGACCCTATCGCCCTGCGCTCGGCCGCTGCCGAACTGGGCGAGCGCCTGACCCAGGCCGCCGCCCGCGTGATGCGCGCCTGGCTTGCCAACCTGAAGTAACCCGCTGCACCAGCACCGCATGAAAACAACAAAGTCATCAAGGATGAGGCACTACCCATGATCGTCGTATTGTTCGAGTTGCAAGCACTGCCCGGCCAGGGCGAAACCTACGTAGACCTGGTCAACAAGCTCACCCCCCTGCTCAAGCCCATGGAAGGGTTCATCTCGGTGGAGTGCTTCCAGAGCACCCTGAACCCCAAGAAAGTGATGTCGGTAACCACCTGGCGCGACGAAGAAGCCGTGGTGCAGTGGCGCAACGTCACCGCCCACCTCTCCGCCCAACGCGCCGGCCGCGACAAAATCTTCGACGACTACCGCGTGCGCGTTACCTCGGTGATCCGCGACTACGGCCTGCGCGACCGCGACCAGGCCCCCTACAACGAAGTCGTAGACGGCACCCGCCCAACCGCCTGCCCAGTAGCCTAACCCGCGACAAGGCCACTCTCCCTGTGGGAGCGGCCTCGCGCCGCGATGGGCCGCAAAGCGGCCCCTTCCCCCGCCAATGAGTCATACCCATCCCGACGCCCCCCTCCCCACACCCCAGCAACATCCCGCCACAAACCCTCATGCCATCCCGCCACCATCACAACGGAACTGTCAGCCAAACGGCACAGTCCACCTTTACAGGCCCACCTACCAGAGGCCACAGAGGAGACTCCCATGAAAGGTACCGCGCTTTCGGCCCTGTTCGCGGCCGCTACCCTGCTCGCTTCGCCGGCCTTCGCTGCCGACGACCTGTGCGCCCTGAACCTGCAGAAAATCAACGACAGCATGGCCACCGCCGGTGCCACCTCCGAAGGCCTGGACACTGCCGTCCAGAACAAGGTGGACGAAGCCAAGCAAGCCCAGGCTTCCGGCGACACCAAGAAGTGCATCGAAATCACCAGCAAAGTCGTTGAACGTTTGGATAAAACCAACAAGGGCAGCGGCTCGAGCAGCGGCGGCGCCTAATGCATCGCGCGGGTGAGCGCTCAGCTGTCGACGCCGCCCGCGCAATGCCGTATACTCCGGTTCACGTGCCGTAAGGTGCGTTAGCTTAGAGCTAGTGTGGGGCCGATTAGGATTCGACGCCGGTAGCGAAACTCTAGGTGCATGCCGAGTTGGTAACAGAACTCGTAAATCCACTGTTGCAACTTTCTATAGTTGCCAATGACGAAAACTACGAGGGCTACGCTCTCGCTGCGTAAGCAGCTGAGCCCGCTCTCCTGGTAGCTTCGGCTCCAGCAATCACCAGGGGATGCCTGTAAACCCGAAGTGATTGTCATACAGAACAGGATCGTCGTGTAGCACGTTGGGGGCAAAGCGACTAAAACTTACCCAACTCGTCCAAAGCACCCTGCCCGTCGGGCGGCTGCGGATTAACTCAGTAGACACGGCTAAGCATGTAGTACCGACAGCGGAGTATTGGCGGACGGGGGTTCAAATCCCCCCGGCTCCACCAAATTGATGAAGGAAGGCGCCTATGGGCGTCTTTTTTTGTGGGCGATTTTTTTGCGTGCACGATTTACAGATCAATTCGAACCGCCTCCCCCAAATTTATCCTTAAGCCTGACCGAGCCGAAGCAGCTACCTACAGGTCCGTCCTCTCAGCACGTAAGCCTCTTAACTCGTATATGCAATACCTCCCTTCCGATTAGCGCCAATCCATTTGTTACAAAAAGCCCGGGTCGCACAGTCGCCCGGAGTGGCCACCAGGATTAAATTGTGAGATTTTCCTATGCTTTACTCAAAGCTAGGTGGGAAATTTCCTTTTTTTTGGTAGGCTTCAATCCTCTGCTTGGGGGAAACGGGATGCCTGCCATCATTACTGAAAACGATGTTTCGCAATGGGATGATGAAACCGGAGTGGTGTACCACTTCCCCAAGCGCTACAGAGCACTGCTGCAGCCAGACACTGAGGTTATTTACTACAAAGGTCGTATAAAAGATAAAGCGTTTGCATCTGCCCGCCTCAGCCCTGAGCCACATTATTTCGGCATGGCACGCATCGCTGAAGTCTGTATAGATAAGAAGAGCGATAAGGGTGACCTCTACGCGCTGATCGAAGGTTTCATTTCATTTGAAAAAGCTGTCCTAGCGAAGGTCGAAGGAGCGTATCTAGAAACGATACCAAGCAATAGGACCAGTAACTATTGGCGCGATGGTGTGCGAGGTATCTCTAGGAGCGACTATTACGCGATCATCCGCCTTGCTGATCTCTCGGCTACAAAATTGACAGCTGGCGAGCCAGCCTTTGCATTCGACCCACTAGCTTTCGAGTCTGCAAATGAAGGGGACAAGACCAATTATTTCGGAACTCGTTATGAACGCAATAAAATTCTGAGGCTGAAGGCAATTGCTATTCATGGTCTCAGCTGTAAAGCTTGCGGCTTCAATTTTGAAAAAGTCTATGGCGAGTACGCAAAAGGTTTCATCCACGTTCATCACCTTATACCAATCTCCGCATATGGGGAAGAAACAGCAGTCAACCCGCAGACCGACCTCGTCACATTGTGCGCTAACTGCCATGCCGTAGTTCATAAAAATCGTGATGTTACTCTCAGCATGGAACAGCTTAAAGAAATGCTGAAGCGTTAAGCAGTGATTTGAATTACATCCGTCAAAAAGCATGACCCACTCTGCCCAATCTGCACCCAAGGACAAACCGTGATCGTTTACGCTGCGACCAAACAGCAATTTCTTAAAGACAACGATAACGATGACATTGAGGAGGTGATCCTCAGGCATTACAAGGAAGCAACCGGCAAGAACGTTGGCACCTCGGAAATCAGGTCGTGGCAAGGGTCCCTAACGTACATGGCCAAGGTCCTTAGAGATGAGGGCCTGCCGAGCGATGCAGGCCTAGCCATTGAATTGCACATTCCGCAGTCGTCGAAGCGAATCGACTTTCTACTCACCGGTCGCGACGAAAACCAGGCAAAAAAAGCCGTACTGATCGAGCTGAAGCAATGGAGCAAGGCCAACGCCACCACCAAAGACGCCATCGTCAAAACGGCATTGGGTGGCGGCCTCATCGAGACCATTCACCCGTCCTATCAGGTATGGTCCTATGCAGCGCTGCTGGAAGGCTTCAACGAGGCGGTGTATGACAAAAGCATCGAAATCCGTCCGTGCGCCTACCTCCATAACTACGTCAGCGACGGGGTCATAGATTCAGCCCACTATGAGCCCCACATCAGCAAGGCTCCGCTGTTTCTAAAAGGCCCGGAAGAGCTCAGTAAACTCAGAACCTTTCTGAAGAAGCATATAATTCATGGCGACAACAAAGAGGTTCTTTACGAGCTGTCCGGAGGGAAAATTCGCCCATCCAAGGCGCTAGCCGAAGCCCTAGGGGGGTTGATGAAAGGCAAACCCGAGTTCGTATTGATTGACGATCAGAAAGCAATTTTTGAGTCGGCGCTGGCGGCGGCAAGCGAGGCCTCGGTCCAAGCACCAAAGGTGATGATCATCGAAGGTGGGCCGGGCACCGGGAAGACTGTCCTGGCTATCAATCTGCTGGTGAAGCTCACCGAATTGAAGCTGATGAGCAAATACGTCTCCAAGAATGCTGCCCCTCGCAAGGTCTACGAAAGCAAACTGGTTGGCACCATCAAGCGCAGCCATTTCTCGAATTTCTTTTCAGGCTCTGGGGCATTCATCGACACTGAGCCCAACACATTCGATGCGCTCATCGTGGACGAAGCTCACCGACTGAATGAGAAAAGCGGGCTTTATGGAAACCTTGGGGAGAACCAGATCAAGGAGCTGATTGACTCAGCGAAATGCTCCATTTTCTTCATTGATGAGGACCAGCGTGTAACCTTGAGCGATATCGGCAGCAAGCAGGCGATTCGCGCCTTTGCGAAAGCCAAGGGTGCTGTGGTTGAAGAACACGTGCTGTCTTCGCAGTTTCGCTGCAGTGGTTCTGACGGTTACCTGGCATGGTTGGATGACACGCTAGGCATTCGCTCTACGGCAAATCCTACGCTTGAGACCCAAGAGTACGAGTTTAAGGTGTTCGACTCACCTCAGGCGATGCATGAAGCAATCAACGAAAAAAACCACGGAAACAAAGCTCGTGTGGTCGCGGGCTATTGCTGGCCTTGGCTGAGCAAGAAAGACTCCACCGCTGCTGATATCGTCATTGGTGACTACAAACGCCAATGGAATCTGGATCAGGATGGCAGCCTATGGATCATCGCTGAGAACTCCATTGAGCAGGTTGGCTGCATTCATACCTGCCAAGGTTTGGAAGTCGACTATATCGGGGTCATCATCGGGCCTGACCTAGTCGTACGTGACGGTAAGGTCGTGACCTCCCCAGGTGAGCGCGACAAGCACGATAAATCGATTCGCGGCTGGAAAAAAATGATGAAAGAGCAACCTACCCTCGCGAAAAGTGAAACAGACCTGATCATCAAAAATACGTACCGAACTCTGATGACACGCGGGATGAAGGGTTGCTACCTGTACTGCACCGACAAAGAGACGGCGCAATACTTCGAGAGTCGGCTTAGCCAACACAGCAATCATTGACGGTATCGTTTGCTAAGAGCCCCTGTACCGACAAGCGCAGGGGCAACGATCACTAGGATGACCATTTGCTTTATAGATTCGGCCCCGATTCGTTTTCGGGGGCGGTTATCAAAAAGCACTGTCCATCGGAATCCAGACAACGCAGCGTTTCAACTGGTATTCAAAGCAAGTTGACCAAAAAATTATTTACCAGCCAAAACAGATAGATACCGACCGGCTTCAAATTACCCCGGCTCAACAAATGACAGTATCAATGCATCGATGAGCGCCAGTCGGTCCTTAGGATTTGGGGCCAACGTCAAATCAACACTCCCAACGTCCCTGCAACCAAGCTCAGGAATAGCCCATCACGCCCAAAACCTCAGATTTCCCCACTTCCCTGTAGTCCATTTCCCAAAGATACTCCCCAAGCCCATTTCTCATTGCACACCCCAAAAGCCGACCGTAGTCTCGCCATGTCGCTGACATCCAGCGACCAGGTTAGCCGCCTGAAAAAACGTCGGACACCACAGCTGTGCAATACCGGGAAATCGGTGTTGTCGCCTTATGGCGGCTGTGCGTGGGGCACTTTCGAGTGCGCCGGGTGCCTGACGTCCCGGTCGGCTAACCCGCGTACAGCTGCCACCCTCCTGTTTAGCCGCAGCAGGTGGTCGCTTCACCACGTCAGGAGCCGTCATGTTAAAAATCGTCCCCGACCCACCACCCACACCCGTCACCCTGGAAGACACCCTAACCCTAGCCGCCGACTACGCCCTCTGCGCCGAAGCCGTGGCCCAACAAGCCCTCCTCACGCAGCCCCGCTCTCCGGCAGCCCCACTGATCATGGCCTCCATGCACGAGCTGGAATCCCTGCGCCGCCTGCTGGAATCCGCCCTCCTGCAAATCCACCACCCTCCCTCGCGACACCCCACGCACTAACCCTCAAGCCCCTGGCTCAAGCAAAACGGCAGTCATCAACTTGCCTAGCCAAACAGCCAGCCCAAAAAACTTCAGGGAGCCACACCCATGTCCACCCCAGACACCCCCTGCACGCTCGGCCAAACCGTCTTCTACCAAGGCGAAAACCACACCCACGCGCTGTTCCGCTTCGAGCCAGGCATCCCCTGCCAACACGCCCGCGAACAGGCTTCGGAATTGATGGGCTACGCCCGCGACCTTACCCTCGAAGGCTTGATGGAAGACAAACCCAAACTGATCTGGGCCGCCCACTACCTCTGCGCACTCGGCAAAGCCCTGCTGGACGACGCTGAACTGGGCATGATGCGCTGACCCCGATCCCCCGGCGCACCTGCGCGCCGGGGCTGGCAATCCGGTCAAACCGGGCCGGGCACCTGAGGCACTGCGCGCCCCGAAAGAAAACGCGGCAACACCACCATATGCGGCAGTGCAAACGCCGCCAGCACCACGAACAGGGCCCGAATGCCGGTCTGTTCCTGCTGCCAGAACACAGCCCCACCTACCAGGGCAAACACCCCTGCGCCAACGAGCACTGGCCAGGTGCGATGCAGGTAGTCGCCCATCGACAAGGCACCCACCATTCGCTCGCGCACACGGGTTTGGGGTTCGGCATGCAGCAGGTAGAACCCGAGCGCAAACCCAATCAGCGGCGGTGTGACCACCACCAGCAGCAAGGTCACCGCCAGGCGCAGGTCACGCCGTTGCCAGGCACTCATCAGCAGCACACCGAACGCAATCAGCCCGGCACACGCAAGCGTCACCGCCAGCCATCCACCCAAGGCAGAAGAGGCACCGGCCGCCATCGCCAGGTTGAGCAACTCGGCTACCGCATTACGGTGCAACACTGCAGGCCCGCCCAGGATGAACAGCCCCAGCGCAATCTGTTCATGCCGCCGCTGAAACACCTCATCTTCATGGGCGAAGTGCCAAACCGACAGCAATAAAAAGGCGGTAAGCGCCAACGCCCCCGCCACTTGCCAGGCCAGGGCGCACACCACGGCCACGCCCAGGTAGCTGAGCACAAAGCGCTTACGCTGCCCGTGCTCGACCAGGTACAGGTCGCTGGCCCCATGCAGCAGGCCAAGCCCGAGCCCGACCATCAGCACGTAGGCCAGCGGCGCCAGCCCGCCTGCAAGGCTGGCTGCTATCGCCAGCCCCACAAGGGCGCGCCAGCTGCGCCCTGTACAGGTCATGCTCAGTAGCCTCGGCCTACCGGCACGGCGCGCAGGTTACGTTCGGAGGTAAAGGCGTAGACGACCTTGGCCAGCACGTCGAGCACCAGGAATACCCACACGGTGGTGGTGTCGCTCACGGCCCAGAAGCCTTCAGGGCCGACGGCGAAGACCACGGGGTAGATCAGCCACAGCACGGTGAGAAAGCCTACGTTGCGGCGGTAGGCGGGGCTGACGCCGGGTTGTTGGCTGGCGATGCTGGCGACGGGTTTCCACAGCAGGTACAGCACGCCGGCAAAGGCGGCGCAGGACCAGGCGAAGAACACCCATTTGATCACGCCGTAGGGGGTCAGGGAGGCGATCAGGCCGGTGACGATCATGATCACGTCGAGGGTGACGATGGCGGTGATGTAGCCGCTTTTGCCGTACAGGTCGCGGGTGCCGTAGTAGGCGGAGCTGACGACGCCTGCCAATAGCAGTGGGGTGGTGAAGGCCCAGTCTACGTAGCGGGCCAGGTAGGTGACGCTGCCGTCGACTTTGATCAGGTTGCCGACGCCCAGGTACATGCACAGGTAGGCGGTGGCGGCGATGAAGGGGACGGCGGCGTGAATGAGCGTGTGGCCGAGCAGCGGGCCGTAGTGTGCGCCTTTGATGTAGATGGCCAGTGATGCCAGGGCCATGACGATGAAACCGATCAGCAAGGGGGTTTGGATCATTTGAGGCTCCGCTACCAGCAGTAAAAGGCCCGGGGTGCATGCAAGGGGGTGCCGGGGTTCGCCGCGGTTTTTTTAGCCGCTTCGTTTACGGATGGAGAGGGGGGTGAGATTTTTGGTTCAAAATGTTTCGGGGCTTGGTGCGATTCTTCCCAGGTCACGCGATCCACTGTAGGACCGGCCGCGATGGGCTGCGAAGCGGCCCCAGGATTTTAGCCCGCACCTCAAATCGCCGGGGGCCGCCATGCGGCCCATCGCGGCGCAAGGCCGCTCCCACACGGAGGCGCGTTTCTGCCTGATCACTCAAACATTGTGTCGAGCAGTGGACCTGCCAATCTGTGATTTGAGCCTGGGATGCTGGGGCGCGATCCATGTGGGGGCGGCCTCGCCGGGGCGCCGGACCGGCCGCGATGGACTGCGAAGCGGCCCCAGGATTTCAGCCCGCACCTCAAATCGCCGGGGCCGCTATGCGGCCCATCGCGGCGCAAGGCCGCTCCCACACGGATCGCGTGCTCCCGCCAGATCACCGCCCCATCAATCCATCAAACGCCTTGTCCAACCCCACATCCGCATCCACCAGCTTCTGCCGCCGCTGCTGCATCCACGCCCGATCCTCCTTCAACCGCGCCTGCGCCTCAGCCAACATGCGCCGCACTTCTTCAGGCTGTGGCCCACCGGTGCCCTTGCGGCTTTGCACCATCGCGCGGGGGGACAGGCTGGCGCGGAAATCTGCTTCGCTCAGGGGCAGGGTGTTGTCCTTCCATTTGTATTTGTCCGCCGCCTGGGTGAACAACGCCTGCGCATCGGCGTAGGCGAAGTCCTTGGGCAAAGTGCCGTCGGCGCGGGCTTTTTCGACGATCAGCGAGGCGAAGCTGTGGCCGATGCGGAAGGGGACGTGGTGCTTACGCTCCAAAGTGTCGGCCAGTTCCATGGAAGTGGTCCAGTCGGCGTCCAGTTCTTCTTCGGCGCGGGCGGAATTGATCTTCAGCGCGTCGAGCACCTGGTCCAGGCGCTTGAACATGTCGCCGGTGGAGCGGAACAGGCCCAGGTCGTCGAAGGCGGCCTTGTAGTCGGTCATGCCGGTAGTGACGTTGTGGGCGCGCAGGGTGGTGGCGTTGGCCAGGCCGACCACGTCGGAGGCGGCTTCGCGGGTGCGCATCAAGAGGCCGGGGTTGCGCTTTTGCGGCATGGCGCTGCTGGTGTAGGTGGCGCCTTCGTCGAGCAGCAGCCAGGGCCGGGTCTGGTGGTACTGGGTGTGGATGTCGCCGATGAAGGCGCCAATGCGGATGGCCGAGGACGAGACCAGGCCGGCGGCCTCCAGCGGGATGTCGTAGGTCGAGACCTGGCTGGCGTCCAGCGAGTTCTCGCGCACGCCGTCAAAGCCCAGCAGCTGGGCCAGGCGCTCGCGGTTGATGGGGTAGCCGGAGTTGGCCAGCACGGCGGTGCCCATGGGGCTGAGGTTCAGGCGGGCGTACAGCTCGTGCAGGCGCTGGGCGTCGCGCTCGAACGAGGCCTCGTAGGCCAGCAGGTAATGGGCATAGCTGATGGGCATGGCTTGTACGCCGTTGGTGTAGGCCGGCACCAGGGTGTCGACGTGCTGGGCAGCCAGCGTGAGCAGGCGCTGGCGGGTGGCGTCCAGGGCGTCGCCATAGGCCAGCACGTGGTTGCGCAGCGAGGCCAGGCGGTAGGTGGCGTACATGTCCTGGCGGCTGCGGCCCGAGTGAATCAGCGAGGCCTCGGGGCCGACCTTGTCGATGATGATCTGCTCCAGTTGCAGCACATCGCTGGGGCGCTTGCCGTCTGGCTGGGTGGCCTGGTCGATGGTGTGGCGTACGCCGCCTGCGATGGTGGCAGCCTGTTCGGCGGTGACGATGCCGGCTTCCTTGAGCATCACCAGGGAGGCTTTGTTGATGCGGTTGAGGTAGTCGAACTGGGTTTCGCCGTGGCGCTGGCCATCGGGGGTCTTTTCCACGAAGGCGCCGATCTTGCGGGCCTGCTCGGCGCACTCGGCGGTGGTCTTGCATGGGTTGTCGGCGGTGTTGGCGGCGTGGACTGCGGGGCTGGTGAGCCAGGCGCAGGCGATGGCAAGGCAAAGCAGAGATCTTGTTGTTGTCATGGTGGGTCCGCTCGGGGCTTGTGGAGGGCTGGCGGGCTGGTGGCACCCTTGGAGGGTCAACCTACACCCCTGCCCCCCCTGGCCGAAAGTGAAACCACCGCCGGGTAGGCGGTGGCGTCGGTGCACTGGCGGGTTGATCGAGCCGCCGGTCAGGGCATGCCGAGAAACTCCGGCAGCGCCAAGGAGATGTACGGCACGTAGGTGACCAGAATCAGGAACAGCAACAGAATCGACAGCCACGGCAGCGCTGCGCGAATGGTCTGGCCCAGTGTCAGGCCCGTCACGGCACTGGTCACGAACAGGTTCAGCCCCACCGGCGGGTGAACCAGTCCGATCTCCATGTTCACCACCATCACGATGCCCAAGTGGATCGGGTCGATGCCCAGTTCCATGGCGATGGGGAAGAAGATCGGCGCCAGAATCAGGATGATCGCCGACGGCTCCATGAAGCTGCCGGCAATCAGCAGCACCACGTTGACCATGATCAGGAAGCCGAGGGGCGTCAGGCCTTCGGAGAGCACCCACTGGGTAATTTGCTGCGGGATCTGCTCGGTGGTCAGCACATGGGCGAACAGCATGGCGTTGGCGATGATGAACAGCAGCATGATGGTCAGCCGCCCAGACTCCAGCAGCACCTTGGGGCACTCGCGCCAGGTCATGTCCTTGTACACGAACAGGGCGATGAACGCCGAGTACACCGCCGCCACCGCTGCTGCTTCGGTGGGGGTGAACATGCCGCTGTAGATGCCGCCCAGAATGATCACCAGCAGCAACAGGCCCCAGAAGGCCCGCCGCGCAGCCGTCAGCCACTCGCGCAAGCTGGCACGTGGCTGGGCAGGCAGTTTCTTGACCCGCGCCACGATGTAGATGGCGATCATCAGGAACACGCCCAGCAAAATCCCAGGGATCACGCCGGCCATGAACAGCTTGCCCACGGAGGTCTCGGTTGCGGCCGAATACACCACCATCACGATCGACGGCGGGATCAGGATGCCCAGGGTACCGGCGTTGCAGATGATCCCGGCGCCGAATTCCTTCGGGTAGCCCGAGCGCACCATGCCGGCCACGGCAATCGAGCCCACCGCCGCCACCGTGGCCGGCGAGGAGCCGGACAGCGCGGCGAACAGCATGCACGCCAGCACGGCGGCAATGGCCAGGCCACCGCGAATGTGCCCCACGCAGGCGTTGGCGAAGTCGATCAGCCGCTGCGCCACGCCGCCTGTGGTCATGAAGGCGCCGGACAGCAGGAAGAACGGAATGGCCAAAAAGGTGTAGCTGTCGGAGGTCTCGAACAGCTTGATCGCGAGCGAACTGAGCGAATCCTGGCTGAACAGCAGGATCGACACCGCCCCGGACAGGCCCAGGGAAATGGCGATGGGCACGCCCAGGAACATGAAGATGAACAGCAGCAGGAACAGGCAGATAACGGTCATCGCGGCGACTCCTCACCGGGGTTGGCCAGCTTGCTCGCCTCGGCCGCTTCGTCGGCCAGGCCCAGGTTGGTCTGGCGGTGGGTGTAGATGCGGTAGAGGATTTCCAGGTAGCGCACGATGATCAGTGCAAAGCCAAACGGCACGATCATCGCGATGTGACCGATCTTGATGCCGTAGCGGTCCAGGTCTTCGGCGCCGATGCCGGCGGCCAGCACGGCGCTGACCCACTTGATGCTGGCGACCAGGAACAGCCCGGCATAGGCCAGGCAGCAGGCGCAGGCGAGCATGGCCAGCACACGCTGCACCGGCTTGCGGGTGCGCCTGACCAGCACATCGACCCCAAGGTGCCCGGCGGTGCGCACGCCATAGGCGATACCGAAGAAGATCAGCCAGCCGAACAAGGCCTTGGTCAGGGCGATGCTCCAGGTCATTTCCTGGGCGTAGCCCATCAGGTGATCGCCGATGTTCAGCAGCGGCTCGCTGGCAAAGGTCCAACGGTCGCTCAAGCTGTAGAACATCGTGTAAAGGTTGTTCAGCGCCACGTAGATGAAGGTGATGAGGGTCATGGCCGCCAGGAGAAAGGCAATCATGCCTTCCTCGAAGCGCTCCCAGACGCGCCGTAACGTTTGCATGGGCATTCTCCGCGCACAATGGGGCTGAGCCGCCCACGCAGGGGCGGCTGCAAGCAGAACGGATCAGGAAGCGGTGTTGGCGTCCTGGGCGGCCTTGATCAGGTCAGCGCCGATCTGGCCTTCGAACTTGTCCCAGACCGGGCGCATGGCTTTGCGCCATTCATCACGCTGCTCGGGGGTGAGCGCATCGACCTCGCTGGTCTTGGCGTCGATGATCTTCTGCCGCGAAGCCTGGTTCAGCGCCTCGGCCTGCTTGTTCACCTCGACGGTGACCTTGTCCATGATGCCCTGCAGTTCGGTGCGCACGTCTTCAGGCAGGCCGTTCCAGAACTTGGCGTTGGTGATCACCATGTAGTCGATCAGGCCGTGGTCGGTCTCGGTGAAGAACGGCTGCACTTCGTTGACCTTCTGGCTTTCGTAGTTCGACCAGGTGTTCTCGGTGCCGTTGACGGTACCGGTCTGCAAGCCTTGGTACACCTCGGCAAAGCTCATCTTGCGCGGGTTGGCGCGCACGGCCTTGAACTGCTCTTCCAGCACGCTGGAGGCTTGCACCCGGAACTTCAGGCCGCGGGCGTCCTTGGGCAGCAAGATCTTCTTGTTGGCCGACAGTTGCTTCAGGCCGTTGTGCCAGTAGGCCAGGCCGCGAATGCCCTTGTCCTCCATGGAGGTGAGCAGTGCCTTGCCTTTAGGGCCTTGCTGGAAGCGGTCGACCGCCGCCAGGTTGTCGAACAGAAACGGCAGGTCGAAGATTTGCACCTGCTTGTTGTAGTGCTCGAACTTGGCCAGCGAGGGCGCCAGCATCTGCACGTCGCCCAGCAGCAGCGCTTCCATTTCCTTGCCGTCGCCGAACAGCGACGAATTGGGGTAGACCTCGACCTTGACCTTGCCCTTGAGCTTGTCATCGGCCTCCACGAGTTTCTGGAACATGAGCGCGCCCTGGCCTTTGGGCGTGCTGTCGGCCACCACGTGGGCAAACTTGATGATGACCGGGTCCGCGGCGTAGGCGAACGAGGTCAGGGAGACGGCGGCGGCGCAGAACAGCGCCTGGGTCAGCTTCAACATGGGTTTCACCTGTTATTGTTGTTGGTAAGGTCAGCAGGGAAGCGTAGCCAAGGGTACGGTGGCCCAGTATAGGTGTTTGGGGAATCTGCTTTTGTGTAAGCCTGCGTTCGGCAAACCCGAACGCAGGCCATCGCGAGACGGCCGTAACTATAGCCACTAGCCAGCATGGGCCAATGCCAGCAGACGCTGCGCACGCAACACCACCGGCGCATCGACCATCTGCCCATCCAGCTGGAAAGCCCCTGCCCCGCCTGCAGCTGCGCTGCCCTCGATCACCCGGTGCGCCCAGGCCAGTTCGTGCTCACTGGGCTGCAAGGCCTCATGAATCACCGGCACCTGGCTTGGGTGGATGCACAGCGCCCCGCCGTAGCCCATGTCGTAGGCATGGCGCATGGCCTCGCGCTGCCCCTGCGGGTCGCGGATCGCTGGAAACACGCCGTCCAGTGGCGGCGCCAGGTCGGCCCCACGCGATTGCAGCTGCACGGCCATGCGGGCCTGGTCGATGAAGCGTTGACCTGCCGGGCTGTCGGTGTTCAGGCAAAGGTCCAGCGCCAGGTCCAGGCTGCCAAACGACAGGCGTTCGACACCCTCGGCGCCCGCGATGCGCTCAAGAGCCAACAGCCCCTTGGCAGACTCGATGATCGGCACCACGGCCTTGCCCGTGCGGGCGGCGACCGCCACTTGAGCGGCGCTCTCGACCTTGGGCAGCAGCACCGTGGTCACGCCCAGGTGCTGCGCGCAAAACTGCAGGTCCTCGGCGTGGTTTGCGTGGCTGGGGGCATTGACCCTCACCCACACCCGAACATCCAAGTGTTCGGCCAGAAAGCGCGCCAGGTGCTCGCGGGCCTGGGCCTTGAGCGGCTCTTCGACTGCGTCTTCGAAGTCCACGATCACGGTATCGGCTCCGGCAGCCAAGGCCTTGGCGAAGCGCTCCGGGCGGCTACCGGGCACGAACAGGGCGGAGCGAACGATGGGGTACGGCATGCTTTTGCTCCTCTGCTAAACCACGCCTGCGCTGTTCAATTGCGCCTGCTGATCGTCGCCATACCCCAGCTCGGCCAGGATCGCGGCAGTGTGTTGGCCCAGTGCAGGCACCGGGTCCATGCGCGGGCTGAAGGCCGCGTTGCGCCCAGGCGGCAGCAGCGACGGCAGCTTGCCCGCCGGGCTGTCCACCTCGCGCCAACGGTCACGGGCCTGCAACTGAGGGTGCTGCCACACCCCTTGCATGTCGTTGACCCGGGCGTTGGCGATCTGCGCGCTTTCCAGGCGTGACACCACGTCTTCAAGGCTCAGCGCGGCAAAGCCCTCGACGATGATCTGACGCAGCGCATCGCGGTTCTCCGAGCGCCGGTAGTTGGCGCAGAAGCGCTCGTCGGTGGCCAATGCCGGGTCGAGCAAGACCTTCTCGCAGAACACCTGCCATTCACGCTCGTTCTGCAGGCCCAGCATGACCGTGCCGCCGTCGCCCGTGGGGAAGGGGCCGTAGGGGTAGATGGTGGAGTGGGAGGCACCGGCCCGCGGTGGCGGCGGTGCGCCGTTGTAGGCGTAATACATGGGGTAGCCCATCCATTCCACCAGGCTTTCGAGCATGGACACGTCGATGCGACTGCCCACCCCCGTGCGGTCGCGCAGCAACAGGGCCGAGAGCACGCCGGTGTAGGCGTACATGCCAGCGGCAATATCGGCCACCGAACACCCGGCCTTGGCCATCCCCTCCTCCCCTGGGCTGCCAGTGACCGACAAGAAGCCGCCCTCGCTCTGAATCAGCAGGTCGTAGGCTTTCTTCTTCTCGTACGGGCCACCTTCGCCGTAGCCGGAAATGTCGCACACGATCAGCCGTGGAAAGCGCGCGTGCAGTGCGTCGAACCCCAGGCCCATGCGCGCGGCGGCGCCGGGTGCGAGGTTCTGTACCAGCACGTCGGCCTTGGCCAACAGTGCTTCGAGAATGGCGTCGGCCTGGGGTTGTTTCAGGTCCAGGGTCAGGCTTTCCTTCGAGCGGTTGGTCCACACGAAATGGGACGCCAGGCCATCGACGCGCTGGTCGTAGCCACGGGCGAAATCACCGCTGCCGGGGCGTTCGACCTTGATCACGCGGGCGCCCAGGTCGGCCAGTTGGCGGGTGCAGAACGGCGCGGCAATGGCGTGTTCCAGGCTGACGACAGTGATGCCGTCCAGGGGGCGGGGGGCAGATGCACTCATGGCAAGGTCCTGTGCGCAAGTTATGGCAGGTCGGCCAGCGAGCGGGTATCGCGCAGCTGCCAGACACGTTGAATCAAGGCACGGCCGTCGGCCGCACTGCGCTGCCCGGCGTAGGCCAGCAGGCGCTGAAACTTGTCCTCCAGTTCCGCGCGGGACAAGGTGTTGCCGGGGTCGCCCTTGGGTTCGTCGATGGCGGCGGTGAAGTGGCGCCCGTCCGTGCAGCGCACCTCCACCCGGCCCAGCCAGCGCGCCGGGTAGGCCGCATCCACTTCCGGGTCCAGTTGCATGCGCACCTTGTCGCGGAACGCGGCCACATCCGGATCGCTCAGGGCCAGGTCCCGGAATGTCAGCAACTGCGCGCAGCCATGCACGGCAATCAGGCCGAGCACCGTGCCCATGGAGAACTTGGCCTGGTGCACGCTGGTGGGTACTTTCACCCGGCCCAGCACATCGATAGCGCCTTGGTGCACGTGGGCGATCACGTCGGCGATGTCGCCGTGGCGCAGCCCTTCGCGCTGCATCAGTTCGAGCAAGGCATCGGCCGCCGGGTGGGTGTGGCGGCACGAGGCGTGGAACTTGAACGAGGTTTCGGTCAATGCCCAGCGGCTGCCCAGGCGGTCCGACAGGCGCGCCGGGTCGGCGTCGCTGGACATGCCGGCCGCCAGGCCCTGGTCGCCTTCCAGAATATTGCGCGCCCCGCTCAGGCCATCGGCGGTCAGGTAGGCCGCCAGCAGTCCGTCGGCAGCGGCCTTGGCGGTGTGCAGCTGTTTCGAATCGGCCGCATCGCGCAAGAACTCCCACAAACCGGCCGCCTGCGTGCCGGCACTGCCCAGCACATGGATGAACTGGGCCTGGTCGAAGTCCATCAGTTTGCCCACCGCCACGGCGGCCGCCAGGGTGCCGACGGTGGCGGTGGTGTGGAAGATGCGGTAGTGCGAGCGGCCCATGAATTCGCCGATGCGAATGCCGGCCTCATAGCCGGCCACGGCGGCCAGCAGCAGGTCCGGCCCTGACTTGTCCAGGTCCTGCGCGGCGGCCAGGGCAGCGGAGAACACCACCGTGGCCGGGTGCAGCACCGAGCTGTTGTGCAAATCGTCCTGCTCCACCAGGTGGGACGCTGCGCCATTGACCAGCGCGGCGAAATACGGCGAGGTGCCACGGCCGGTGCTCATCAATCGGGCTTTACCGGCAGGGGGCCCCATGCGCTCGGCGTAACGCTCGAACAGCGGCACCGGGTGCGCGCCCTGGCTGGCCAGGGCCGAGCCGAGCCAGTCGAGGAACAGGTCTTCGGTACGCGCCAGCACGGCGGGCGGGATGTCCTGGTAGCGCAGGTCGGCCAGGAAGGTGGCCAGTGCTTGGGTATCACGCATGGGCATGGCCTCCTTCAGAAGCTGCGCGGCAGCTCGAGCAGGTGCTCGGCCACGTACGACAGGATCAGGTTGGTGGAAATCGGCGCCACCTGGTACAGGCGGGTCTCGCGGAATTTGCGCTCCACGTCGTACTCGTTGGCGAAGCCGAAGCCGCCGTGGGTTTGCAGACAGGCGTTGGCCGCCTCCCACGAGGCCTTGGCCGCCAGGTACTTGGCCATGTTCGCGGCCGCACCGGCGTTGGCGCCGCTGTCGTACTCGGCGCAGGCCCGCCAGCGCATCAGGTCGGCCGCCTCCAGCTCGATGTGGGCTTCGGCGATGGGAAATTGCACACCCTGGTTCTGGCCGATCGGGCGGCCGAACACCACGCGGTCGCGGGCGTACTGGCTGGCCTTTTCGACGAACCAGCGCCCGTCACCGATGCACTCGGCAGCGATCAGCGTACGCTCGGCGTTCAAGCCGTCGAGGATGTAGCGAAACCCCTTGCCCTCCTCGCCGATCAGGCTGCTGGCCGGAATGCGCAGGTTGTCGAAGAACAGCTCGTTGGTTTCGTGGTTGACCATGTTGGCGATCGGCTGCACGGTCAGGCCGTTGCCAATGGCCGTGCGCAGGTCCACCAGGAAGATGGACATGCCTTCGGACTTGCGCGTGACCTGCGCCAGCGGCGTGGTACGTGCCAGCAGGATCATCAGGTCCGAATGCTGGATGCGCGAGATCCACACTTTCTGCCCGTTGATCACGTAATCGTCGCCCTCGCGCACGGCCGTGGTCTTGAGCTGCGTGGTGTCGGTGCCGGTGGTCGGCTCGGTCACGCCCATCGATTGCAGGCGCAGCTCGCCGCTGGCCAGCTTGGGCAGGTAATGACTTTTCTGTTCCTCACTGCCGTGGCGCAGCAAGGTGAACATGTTGTACATCTGCCCGTGGATGGTGCCGGAGTTGCCACCGCAGTGGTTCACTTCCTCGAGTATCACCGACGCCTCGGCCAGGCCCAGCCCTGAACCGCCATAGGCCTCGGGAATCATGGCCGACAGCCAGCCGGCGTCGGTCATGGCTTTGACGAAGGCTTCCGGGAAGGCCTTCTGCTCGTCCAGGGTGCGCCAGTATTCGGCCGGAAATTCGGCGCACAAGGCGCGCACGCCTTCGCGGATGGCGTTGAGGTCATCGCTGTCGTAGCTGTGCATGGCAGGCTTCTCTACGGTGCTGAAAAGGGGTCAGTCGAAGGTGACGTCGGCGCTTTGCGCCACGCCGGCGGCATTGCCAGCCCACAGGCGCGCCTGGCCTGGGCCGCCGAGGCAGCCGCTGAGTTCGAAGGGCGTGGGCAGGGTCAGCGGGCGCAGGCTGCGGTAGCTGTAGCGGCGCAGGCGGGCACCGGGGTTGGCGCGCAGAAAAGCCCGCAGGTTGAGCGTGGCGATCAGCGGGCCGTGCACCACCAGGTCCGGGTAGCCTTCGGTGGCGGTGACATAGGGGTAGTCGTAATGGATGCGGTGGCCGTTGAAGGTGACCGCCGAATAGCGAAACAGCAGGGTCGCGGTGGGCGTGACGGTTTCGCCCCAGGTGCCGGTTTCACAAGGCTCGCCCGTGCTCGCCTTGGGCGGGGTCGGCTCGCGGTAGACGATGTCCTGCTCTTCACGGATGCACAGCTGGTCGTGCTGGGTGTAGTCATGGCGCACGGTCACGAACAGCAAGGCGCCGCTGCGGCCGTGTTTCTCCTCGATGTGCAGGATGGTCGAGGTACGCTGCGCCTCGCCGCCGACCACCAGCGGGGCGATGAACTCGACCCGGCCACCGGCCCACATGCGGTTGCGCCCATCGGCCGGCGGCAAAAAGCCCCCGCGTGCCGGGTGCCCGTCGGTGCCCAGTTGCGCTTCGGGCACAGGGTCTTGAAAGAAGCACCAGGTCCACAGCGGCGGCAATGCCTCGCCGTGGGCCGGGGCGGTCTCGCCGAACGTCGCCGCGATGCGCTGCACCAGGTTGCGGCTGAGCACATCCCAGGCTTGCTCGGTGCGGCCGAGCCACGGGCTGTAATCAAAGGGCGGATTGGGCATGGGTGGGCCTCTGGAATTGTTGTTATGGCAGGCCACCTGCGGGCGCGTCATCGACGCTGCGCAGGCGACAGGGACGATCATGCGACCCTCTCGCGCATTCTGTGAATTTGCATTTCCATAACCCGGCGTTCATAAATACCGAACGCCTTCCCGACTCCAGGACTTGCCCATGCACTTCGATCTGGCTGATTTGCGCCTGTTCATCCACATCGGCGAATCCCCCAGCCTGACCCAGGGCGCCCGCCGCGCGCACCTGTCCCCGGCCGCCGCCAGTGCACGCATCAAGGCACTCGAAGCGCAGCTCGACACCCGCCTGCTGTACCGCGACAGCCGCGGCGTCGAACTGACCCCGGCCGGGCACACGCTGCTGACCCACGCACGTCTGGTGATGCGCCAGGTCGATTACCTGAAGGCGGAGTTCACCCAGTTCGGCGGCGATTCGGCGGGGCATATCCGCATCTTTGCCAACACCACGGCGGTGACCGAGTTCCTGCCCGAGGTACTGGCAGGCTTTCTGGCGCAACGGCCGGGGGTCACGGTCGACCTGCAGGAACGCCTGTCCCGCGACATCGTGCGAGGCGTGCTCGATGGCAGCACCGACATGGGCATCATCGCCGGCCCTGTGGAGGCCAGCGGCCTGCAGGTGATGCACTTCAGCACCGACCGGCTGGTGCTGATCGTGCCCGCCGGCCACGAACTGGCCAGCCGCCGCCAGGTGACGTTGAAACAGACCCTGGCCTACCAGCACATCGGGCTGCACGACGGCAGCACCCTGCTGACCTTTCTGCGCGACCAGGTCGAGCGCATGGGGGAAACCCTGGCCCTGCGTATCCAGCTATCGGGCTTCGAAGCCATCTGCCGCATGGTCGAGGCCGGCGTGGGCATCGGCATCATTCCCGAGTCATCCGCATCGCGTCACAGCCACACCATGAACCTGGTGACCATCGCCCTGGACGAACCCTGGGCCGAGCGCGAACGCAGCATCCTGGTCCGGGAACTGGAGGCCCTGCCGGGAACGGTGCGCGCATTGATCAAGACGTTGATGCCTGGGAAGTAGGCAGGCCATCCCGCACGGGTGACTTGGCCCTCAGATCGGGTGCAGGACAGTTCCTCGGATTTGCACTGCAGACGGATAAATCCTACTGTGGCGCGTCGTTTTGGATATGGACAATAAGGATATGGCCCAAATCATCCCAACGCTCGGCGCTTGCCGTTTCGACACGCCCGGGGAAAAACGCCTGGCTGAGCGCCTCGAAAAGAAACTCCCCGATGACTGGTTGTGCTGGTTCAACGTGCCGGTTGGCCCAAAGGGGCTACAGCCGGACTTCGTTCTTCTGCACCCTGATGTGGGCTTGCTCATTCTCGAGGTCAAGGACTGGAGGCTGGGCTCGCTGAAGGCGGTGAAGGTCAACGAGGTCACCAAGCTCGAGGACGGCCGCGAAGTCACCGTTATCAACCCCATGGCACAGGCCCGCAAGTACGCTTTCGAAACCAAGAACGCGCTGGAAAAGGACCCGGCGCTGACCCAGAAACCAGGCTCTGTCCGAGCGGGCAACCTGTTGATGCCCTACACCTGGGGCATCGTGCTGCCCGAGATGACGCGTAAAGAATTCACCTCGCTGCAAGCCGGGTCGGCCTTGGAGAGCGTACGTGTCATCTGCAAGGACGAGATGTTCGAGACAGTGGATGCAAGCCTGTTCGAACAGCGCTTCAAGGCCATGTTCGTGCAGCACTTTCCAGTGGCGCTGTCAGACGAGCAACTTGACCGCGTGCGTTACCACCTGTTCCCGGAAATCCGCCTGAACCCGGCACGTGCCCAGTTCGGGCTGTTTGGTGAGCAGGAGGCACCCATGCCCAGCCTGATCAAGGTCATGGACCTTCAGCAGGAGCAACTGGCGCGTTCCATGGGCAGTGGGCACCGGGTGATTCACGGCGTGGCGGGCAGCGGCAAGACCATGGTCCTGGTGTACCGCAGCCTCTACCTGGCGCGCACCTCCAGCAAGCCAGTGCTGGTGTTGTGCTACAACAAAACCCTCGCAGCGCGCTTGAATCAGGTGCTCAAGGCGCACCAGCAAGACGTCCAGGTAGTAGCCATGAGCTTTCATGCCTGGTGTCACAAGCTGCTGACGGATGCGCAACTGCCCATCCCCCAACTCAAGGGGCAGAAGTTCTTTCAGGCGCTCGAAGACGACGTGCTCAAGCACATGGCTGACGGCAAGCTGGCCGCTGATCGTTATGCCGCGATCCTGATCGATGAGGGCCACGACTTCAAACCGGAGTGGTTCCGCCTTGTCGTTCACCAACTCGACCAGGATCAGGAAAACCTGCTGGTGCTCTACGACGATGCCCAGGCCATCTACCGCGGCAAGGCCACCCTTGCCTCGAAGATGACCTTCAGCTTCGCCAGTGTAGGGATCAAGGCGTCAGGCCGGACCACCATCTTGCGCGTCAACTACCGCAATACGCTGGAAGTGTTGTCGGTCGCGCATGCGTTTTCCAAGGACTTGCTCAGCGCACGCGATGCCGAGGACGACCACATCCCTGTACTGGCCCCGCAAAGCGCAGGCCGCCGTGGCGACTTGCCGCAACTGCTCAGCCACCCCGGGCTTGCGCAGGAAGCCCAATGCCTTGTCGCCCGGCTTGAGCATGAGCAGGCAAACGGCCGGGCCTGGCAAGACATGGCCGTGATCTACCGAGAAGGTTCCCAGGCCACCTGGATCGAGGACACACTCAAGGCCGCGGACATTCCGTACACCAGCGCCAAGACCGTTTCCAAACGCAGCGCGCTGTATGGCGAGAACACGGTGAAGATCGTGAGCATGCATTCGAGCAAGGGGCTGGAATTCGGCTTCGTGGTGATTCCGCGCTTGCACGAGATGCCGGTGCAAGGCGAGGACGAGGCCGATGAGATGCGCTTGCTGTATGTAGCCATGACCCGCGCCGTGGACAGGCTGGTGATGACCCATCAGACCCACTCCGGGTTCACCGAACGCTTGCAGGAAGCAGTGGCTCAGGTTCAAGCGAGCCTTTAAGGGGAGCGGCCTTGCCGGGGCGCCGGACCGGACGCGATGGGCAACAAAATAGGCTCGCCCATTTGCAATCATGGGGCCGCTGCGCGGCCCATCGCGGCACAAGGCCGCTCCCACAGGGGATTGAGGCAAGCCCCCAGAGCCAGCACAAGCTGGTTGCTCTGCAGGTTCGGCGCGCAGCTAAAAATAGCGCAGTGTGGGAGCGGCCTCGTGCCGCGATGGGCCGCACAGCGGCCCTAGGATTGCAGCCGGGCATCAGATCCCAAGGCCTACCGCGCTGCCCATAACGCCTAACGCGCACAGGCTATCCATTGCAGCCCCCAAAGCCACCGCAATCCCCCAATAATCGCTTACCAGCTATAACTCACTCGCGCCGTCACCTCACGCCCAGGATTGTAATAATCGGCCGTCCCCGAGCCCACCACGTGCTGTTCATCGAACAGGTTGCTCACGTTCACCGCAAGGTCAGTGCCCTTGGCGATCTGGTACTTGAAGGCCGCGTCGAACAACGTGGTCCCATCGCTCTTCTTGGTGTTGGCCGCATCCATGTAGTAAGCCCCCACGTACCGGGCACCCAGCCCGACACTCACGGCGGTCGCCGGAATATCGTAGTACGTCCACAGCGAAGCCGAATGCTTGGGCGCGGTGGCGAAGGCGTTGCCCTTGAGCGAAGAGCCGTCATACAGCGACCCGCGCTTCACGTCGGTGTCCATGTACGAATAAGCGCCAATCACGCTGATATCAGCCGTCACCTGGGCTTTGGCCTCCAGGTCCAGGCCGCGTGCGTGAGACTCACCGACGGTTTGCTGCTCGATGATGCCGCTGGGCAGTACCACAGCAATGGTGACGTTTTCCTGGGTCAGGTCATACACCGCAGCGGAGAACATCGCGTCCATGCCGATGGGCGAGTACTTCACCCCCACTTCGTACTGCTTGCCGGTTTGCGGAGTCACGCCCACCTGGGGTGGGGACACCGATTCCACCATGCTCACGTACGTCGACACTTCGTCGTTGACGATGTAGGTGAGCGCAGCGCGATATGAGGTCTCCGACAAGTCGTCGCTCTGCTTGGCCGCCCCGCCCACGTACTCGGTGCTGGACAAGTCCATGGAGTCGTTGCGCACGCCAGCGGTGGCGATGACGCGGTCGTAGAACGACAGGTTCTGCTGCATGAACACGGCCTTGGTGGTCACGTCCTGCTTCTTGCGGCTGTAGGGCTCGATGCCACGCGGCACGCCGGTGAACACCGGGTTGGCGATGTCGATCGGGGTGGCCAGGCTGTAGACCGAGCGCTGCTTGGTCGAGGAGTCGAGGTACTCCACCCCCACCAGGGTGCTGCTGTCGATGTGCTCGAACTGCGCATCGTATTGCAGCATCAGGTTGCCGTTGAGCTGGTCGGCGTCGCTGTCGGTGCCGAACACATAGCGCGGGATGGTCGTGCCAACGCGCGAAGGGCTGTCGCTCAAGTAGGCGTAGCCGAAATCGTCGGTCAGTTCGCTGTAGCGCAGGTTGCCGCGCAATACGAAGCCGTTGTCGAAGTCGTGGGTGAGGTTGCCGGACAAGCTTGTGCGCTCCACATCGTGGAAGTTGTAGCCAGGCTCGCCGAAGAACTTGCTGCGGTCGTATTCCTTGTCCAGCGGGTAGCCACCGCTGTTGGGCGAGCTGTTGGTCTTCAGGTAGTCCAGCACCACGGTGGCCGAGGTGAAGTCGCTTGGCGCCCAGGTCAGCCCGCCCATCACCAGGCGGCTGTCGTCGCGGGAGTGGTCGTACTCACGGTCGCTGTCCTGCAGCTTGGCCGTGAAGCGCCCTGCCACTGTACCGCCTTCGTTGAGCACATCGCCCATGTCGATGCCGGTCTCGGCATGGTCGTACGAACCGTAGGTCACATAGCCCTGGCCGAAGCGTTCGAACCGCGGCTGCTTGGTCACGAAGTTGACCGAGCCGCCCGGGTCGGCAGGGCCAAACAGGGTGGAGTTGGCGCCGCGAATGATCTCGATACGCTCGTAGGCGTAAGGGTCTTCGCGCACGCCACGCATGGAGCTGAGCGTCAGGCCGTCGCGGTAGGTGGTGGCCTGGAAGCCGCGGATCTGGAAGTAGTCGTTACGGTCGTCCGACCCATAGAAGTCGCTGATCACCCCAGGAGTGTACTGCAGCGCCTCTTCGGTGGTGCTGACGCTGCGCTGTTCCATCTCCTTGCGAGTCACCACCGACACCGAAGCTGGGGTATTGAGGATGCTGGTGGCGACCTTGCCCCCTACCCATAGCTCCTTGGCCACAACCGAGTTGATGTCGTCGTCGGCGCTGGCCTTGACCTTGGCATTGACGATCACCGGGGCCAGGCGGTAGTCCTCGGTGGCGCCCAGCTCCAGGGGGCCGGTGGACTTGGGCTGGGGCAGCAGCAAGTAGGCGTTGGGGCCTTGCTGTTCCGATTGCAGGTCACTGCCCTGCAACAGCGCAGACAAGGCCGCGGTGGTACCCAGCGAGCCCTGGACGCCCGGCGTTGTCCGGTTGGCCACGCTTTGCGCGTCGTACGACAGGCTGATGCCGGCTTCCCTGGCAAAACGATCGAGCGCTGGCGCCAGCGGACCTGCCGGGATGTTCCACTGCTTGAGCGGGCTGCTGCTGTCAGTGGCTGCAGGCTGGGCCAAGGCTGGCAGCACATGGCTGCCGACCACCAGCCCGAGCAGGGCGCCACGCAGGGCTCGGTTCAGGGGGTGGCGCGGTGAAACCGGGGTAGAACTCATTCTCTCGCTCCGTAGCGTGTCGGCGGGCGGCCTGTATTCCGGCCTTCCCTACCTGCCGAACGAGAATGAGAAAACACCTCATTTATTTTCAGATTAATTAACTTCGATTGTAGGTTGCTTCCTACGCCTTACGGATAGCTTGCTTCACTTTGCGCAGCAGCTCACCCATGCGGAAGGGCTTGATCAGCATGTCCATGCCATCGCCGAGAAACGCCTGCCGGTCCAGCGCGGCATCGGCATACCCGGTCATGAACAGCACGGGCAGGTCGGGCCTGTAACCACGGGCAAGGTCAGCCAGCTCCCGGCCGCTGAGCGTGGGTAGACCAACGTCGGTCAGCATCAGGTCCAGGCTCGGGTCGTCGCGCAGGTATTCCAGCGCCTGGTCGGTGGTCGAGGCCAGTGTGCAGTGGTAGCCGGCATCGGCCAGCGCTTCGGCCACCGACAGCCGCACCGACGCCATGTCCTCGACGATCAGCACATGCTCGCCGTTTCCTTGCAGGTCGAGCCCACGCTCGCGCACCACGGGCACGGCTGCCTGTGCGCTGGCCGGCAGCATCAGCGCCACTTCAGTGCCCTGCCCCATCACGCTGCTGAGCATCACGTGGCCGCTGGACTGGCGGGCGAAGCCGTAGATGGTCGACAGCCCAAGGCCGGTGCCCTGGCCGACGGGTTTGGTGGTGAAGAACGGGTCGAATACCTTGTCCAGCAACTCAGGTTCGATGCCGGTGCCGTTGTCGCGCACGCTGACCACCACATAGGGGCCGTCGGCCAGGTTGGGGTTTTCCTGGGACCAGATGGCAGCCGTGTCCAGCCAGATCCGCCCGCCCTTGGGCAGCGCGTCACGGGCGTTGATCACCAGGTTGAGCACCGCGCTTTCCAGTTGCACCGGGTCGACCAGGGCAATGACTGGTTGCGTGGACAGGTTCAGGGTCAGCGTGAT
Source organism: Pseudomonas parafulva (assembly GCF_002021815.1). NCBI lineage: Bacteria > Pseudomonadati > Pseudomonadota > Gammaproteobacteria > Pseudomonadales > Pseudomonadaceae > Pseudomonas > Pseudomonas parafulva. The sequence goes on along the minus strand of NZ_CP019952.1, from coordinate 683,635 downwards.
GCGCTCGCCAATGGTGCGGGTCAGCAGTTCTTCGAGCGAGCGCACGTGACGGTTGACGTCCACCGGCCGGGTATCCAGGGGTTGCTGGCGAGCGAAGGCCAGCAACCGATGGGTCAGCGATGCCGCGCTATTGGCCGAGCTGAGCGCAGCTTCGGCATAGCGCGGCACTTTGTCGATGCGGTGCTCGGCCACCCGTTTGCAGATCAGTTCGAGGCTGGTGATGATGCCAGTCAGCAGGTTGTTGAAGTCGTGGGCGATGCCGCCGGTCAAGCTGCCCAGTGCCTCCATTTTTTGCAGTTGCACCAGCTGCGCCTCGGTGCGTTCGCGCACGGCCACTTCGTGGGCCAGCTGGCTGGTGGCGTCGTCCAGCCGGGCTAGGTGCGAGCGTTCGCGGTGACGGTGCTCGGTGATGTCCTCGACGAACACCAGGCACAAACCCGGCGCCTGATACGGCGAAAGCTGCCACTCGGTCTCGCGTACATGGCCATGCACCTGCATGCTCAAGGTGCCCTGCCAGCGCTCGCCGGCCATCAGGTGCTCGCGCAGGCTGGCCAGTGCCGCTTCCTGCCCATCGGCAAAGCATTCGTGCAGCTGCTCGGGGTGGAGGTTGTCCTGGATCAGGTAGCTGAATGCCTGGTTGCATTCGTGCACCTTCAGCTGGGCGTCCATCACGGCAATCGGCGCCGACACGCTGGTGAATATCTCGCGAAAGCTTGCCTCGCTCTGGCGCAGTGCGCGCTCGGTGTCGCGCACGCGCAGCAAGGTGCGCAGGGTGGCCAGCAGCACGTCCGGGTCGACGGGGTGAATCAGGTAGGCGTCGGCACCGGCGTTCAGCCCGGTAATGATGTCGCCACTCTGGATCGAAGCGGCCGACACATGAATCACCGGCAGCAGGGCCGTGCGTGGGTCCTGACGCAGCAGCCGGACAATGTCGAAGCCGCTCATGTCCGGCAGGTTCACGTCCAGGATCAAGGCGTCGATCTGGCTGTCGCGGATCAGCGCCAGGCCCTCGCCGCCCGTGCCGGCCTCCAGTACCTGGTACCCGTGCACCGCCAACCGCCTGCGCATGGCATAGCGGGTGGCAACGTTGTCATCGACGATCAGCAAGCGCACATCGGCATTCATTCAGCGCTCTCCGGAGCGAGGGCAAGGGGGATCACCACGAAGAAGCAGGAGCCGACGCCCGGCTCGCTCTCCACACCCACATGACCACCCAGCAGCTCGGCAAAGCGTTTGCACAGCGACAGGCCCAGGCCCGTACCGCGCAGGCGCTTTTGCAGCGGCGAGTCCACCTGGGCAAAGTCCTCGAACAGGGTGCCCAGCAGCTCCGGTGCGATGCCGATACCCGTATCGCTCACGGCAAACCGGATACTGTCATCGCCTTCCAGGCAGGCGGAAATACGCACTTCGCCCTGGGAGGTGAACTTCAGGGCATTGGAAATGAAGTTGCGCAGGATCTGCGCCAGCTTCTTGTCATCGGTGTACAGCCGCGGCAGGCCGGCATGCTCTTCGAAGATGAGGTCCACGGCCGAGGCATCGACAATGGGCCTGAACATGCCTCGCAGGGCGGCGAACAGGTCGAACATGTCGAACCAGGCCGGCGAAATGGTGATGCGGCCGGCTTCGATCTTGGCAAGGTCCAGCAGGTCGTCGACCATGTCGGACAGCTCGCGGGTAGCGGTGCTGATGAACGTGACCTGACGGTGCTGTTCGGCCGACAACGGCCCGTCGAGCTCGTCGGTCAGCAGGCCGGTGATGCTCAAGATCGAGCCCAGCGGCGTGCGAAATTCATGGCTCATGTAGGACAGGAAGCGGCTCTTGAGGTCCGAGGCCTGGCGCAGGTGTTCGGCCTGGGTATCGAGCTCGGCATACAGCGCCAGCACGCCCTGGTTGGTTTCATCCAGCTCGGCGCGCAAGGCGTCGTTCTCGGCTTGCAGGCGGGCAATCATGGCAGCATCAGACATTGGGCAACTCCAGGTCGATGACAAGTACGGTGACATCGTCACGGCCGCGGCAAAAGTCGCGATGCAGCACGGCAGCGATCACGGCCGGATGGCGGTGCACCAGGCCAGGGTAATCCTTGAGGTTCCACCGGGACTGCAGGCCATCGCTGTACATGATCAACACATTTCCGTTCAGATCAGCGTAGTCGAACACTTGGGTTTTTCTGAATTGCCCGCCAACAATGCCGGGCATCGACGCCAGGCCTCGCCATTGGCTGCCATTGACCAGGCTCGCGCCGATGTTGCCAATGCCGGTGAAGCTCAGCCGTGCATTGCAGCCATCGTAATGCGCCAGGGCAACGGCGCCACCACGCGTGCCCGTCATCGCCTGGTGCATGGCCAAAAGTTGCTGCTGCGCCTTGGCGAACGGTGCCTGTGCGAACACGGCCGCACCCGCCTGGGCTGCCGCTTCGGCTTCGCTGCCATGCCCCAGCCCGTCGATCACCAGGGCGCTCACGTGCTGCCCATCGTAGGCCAAGTGCCAGGTATCGCCGCAGGCCGGGTCGCCATTGAGGGCATGCTGGCTGACGCCGAAGCGCAGGTCAGTGCCTGAGTCACCCTGGGCATACAACCGCGCCAGGACAACAGCTCCCCGGGTATCGGCATAAACGTCGAAGACTTGAGCCTGGCGGGCGATGGCGCCCATGCCGATACCTTGGGTGCCCGCCGACGAATAGCCGTCGGCCAGGCAGGCTTGGGCATCGAACCCTTGGGCGCGATCGAGGGTGAGCACTTCGATACCAAACCTGCCGTCACCGCGCGGCAGCGCGCGCAGATGAAGCTCGCCGTGCCCGGCATGCTTGAGCACATTGGTGCACAGCTCGGTCACCACCAGCGCGACACGTCCGGCGTCCGTCTCGTCATGCCCGTGGGCCTGTGCGAGCTTTTGCGCGATCCGTCGAGCGTGGCCAACGTCACTGGCATCAGCCAACGGTACGACGCAGGTCTGGCTCGCGGCGATGCTCACGCCCATCGAGTGATCGTCACGCGAGTACCCTGGCCAGGCGCGGTGTCCAACTCGAACTCATCCACCAGCCGTCGCGCGCCGGTCAGGCCCAGGCCCATGCCACCGCCCGAGGTCCAGCCGTCGGTCAGTGCCAGGCCGATGTCGGGAATGCCAGGGCCTTCGTCACGAAAATGCAGGCGCAGGCCCACCCGACCGAAGTCCTCCAGCACCTGCCAATCCATGTCGCCGCCACGGCCATAGACCACGGTGTTGCGGGCCAGCTCGCTGACGGCGGTGACCAGCTTGGTCAGGTCGACCAGGCGCATACCGCACTCGCCCGCCAGCTTGCGGGCCAGTTGGCGGGCAAGCACCACATCCTGCTCGATGCGCACCGGCAGGCTACCGCTGTCGCGCACGTTCATTTGCGGGCCACACGCTGACGCAGCACGTGCATACCGCGCTCCACATTCAAGGCCGTACTCACGCCAGGCAACGTCAACCCCAGCTCCACCAGGGTGATGGCCACGGCCGGCTGCATGCCGACCACCATGGTTTCGGCGTCCATGATGCGCGACAGGCCCGAGATGCTGGCGATCATCCGTCCGATGAACGAGTCGACCATGTCCAGCGCCGAGATGTCGATGAGTACGCCACGGGCGGAGGTGCTGCTGATGCGGTCGGTCAGGTCTTCCTGCAGGGTGAGGGCCAGTTGGTCATGCATGTCCACCTGGATGGTCACCAGCAGAAATTCCCCCATCTGCAGGATCGGGATACGCTCCATGGCTCAGGCTCGCTGGCCGAGGTCGCTGCCCACACGGGTCAGGGCCAGCTTCAGGGCGTCGGCCAGGTTGGCCTTGGTGGTCAGGGTGCCAAGGTCCAGGCCCAGGTGCACGATGGTCTGGGCGATCTGCGGACGAATGCCGCTGATGATGCAATCGGCGCCCATCAGGCGAATGGCCGTCACGGTCTTGAGCAGGTGCTGCGCCACCAGGGTGTCCACGGTGGGCACGCCCGTAATGTCGATGATGGCGATTTCCGAACCAGTGTCGACGATGCGCTGCAGCAGCGACTCCATGACAGTCTGGCTGCGCTGGGAGTCCAGGGTGCCGATCAGTGGCAATGCCAGCACACCGTCCCACAGCTTGACCACGGGCGTGGACAGCTCCAGCAGTTCTTCCTGCTGGCGGCGGATGACGTTTTCACGGCTCGCCTGGTACGTGCGCATGGTGTGCATGCCCATGCTGTCGAGCAGCTCGGACACGCGCCAGAGTTCCTCGGCAAGCGTGGCCGGGTCGGCGCTGTAGAGCGATTGCAGCAAGGCGAACAACGGACGCTTGAGGGCGTAGATGAAGTACACGGTCTGGTGGGAGTCATGGCCCATCTGCGCGCGCGATAACGACAGCTTTTCGAGGAACCGGCGCACGGCCTCCCAATCGGCGGCTGCCAGGTTGGCGCCGCCTGGGCCCTTGAAGCCTTGCACCAGCAGTTGCAGAAACTCGCGGGTTTCCTGGGCCAGCACCTGCTCCTTGACATTGCGCGTGGCACCGTTGGCTTCCAGGCCTGCTATCCATTGGGTCAACAGCTGTTCCTGGTTGTTTTCGACCGCGTCCAACGTACTGCTCTGCAGTGCTGCCATGTATCTGAGCTCCTGTGGTGAAAGCGGGCACTTTCACACTATGACCGGGTTTTTTTGAGTGACAGTTACTGGCCGGAATAGTTGTCCGGGTGGCGCATTTAATTGCATTAGGCCATCGGATGGTAGCCCATTGCGCAAAGAAATTTGACAGGTTGGATCAAGGGCAAGTGGGCGGCATCGGCAAGGATGACCTGGGGAATTTCCATCATTCGGTGGAGGGGTAGGCCAGCGGGTGTGTGCTCGGCCAGCTTGGCCGGGCCATTGAATGCGCGGGGGGGGGTGCGCTACGACCCACTGTCAGCAAGAAGGCTCCACTGGCCAGGTATACGCTCGGTGAGTGCACACGCTCGGCCGAGGATATTGGCGGCGCGGCGCATATTGCCGGGGCTGCTTTGCAGCCCATCGCGGCACAAGGACCGCTCCTACTTGGATGGGTGTCTGCCTTCGGGCTGGCGCGAGCCGGTTGCTGCGTAGCGAAAGGTTGCACGGTATTTGTGGGAGCGGCCCTCGTGCCGCGATGGGCCGCAAAGCGGCCCCAGCACCATGAGTTGCGAAGCTGAAACCCTAGAGCCGCTTCGCAGCCCGAAGGTTCCAGCAAAGCTCATCTCAACCCAACGACCGCGCCCCCATCGGCTGCGCATGACCGCGTGTCGTCACAATGCCCAGGAAGGAAATCATGATCGCAAGCCCCAGCGTGGCGCTCACCTCCGCCCGGTGCTCGGGCGTGTACATCATCACCGCCAAGGCCAGGGCAATGAAGATGATCACCGCCCAGGTCAACCAGGGGAACAGCCACATGCGGAACTTGAGCTCGGTATTCTCCCGCTCAAGACGGCGGCGCATGCGCAGCTGGGAGATGGCGATGACCATGTACACCAGCAGCGCGATGGCGCCTGAGCTTGCCAGCAGGAACTCGAACACGCCCTTGGGTGCAAAGTAGTTGAGCACGGCGATGAACGCACCGATCAGGGTGCTGCCGAACACCGCAGCGCGTGGTACGCCGACTTTGGACGTGTGCTTGAGCATTGCCGGCGCATCGCCGCGCTTGGCCAGCGAGTACATCATGCGCGAGGCGATGTAGATCGAGGAGTTCATGCAGCTGGTGACCGCCACCAGCACCACCAGGTCGACCAGCAAGGCCGCGTTGGGGATGTTCATGATTTCCAGTGCACGCTGGTACGAGCCCACCACAGCCAGCTGCGGGTCATTCCACGGCACCACGGAAATGATCACGAAGATGGAGAGGATGTAGAAGGTGCTGATGCGCCAGATCACCGAGCGGGTGGCCTTGGCGATGTTGCGCGACGGGTCGCTGGACTCCGACGCTGCGATGGTCACCGCCTCAGTGCCGATGAAGCTGAACATCACAGTGATGAACGCCCCCACCACCGCGGCCCAGCCCTTGGGCGCGAAACCACCGTGGTCGGCCATCAACCCACTCAGGCCGCTGACTTCGCGGTTGGGCAGCCACCCCATCAGCGCCGCGAACCCGAGGCTGATGAAGGCAAGGATCGCGGTCACCTTGAGGATGGCGAACCAGAACTCGAACTCACCGTACTTGGCCACGCTGAACAGGTTGGTACCTGCCAGCAGCAACACCGACGCCAGGGCGAATATCCAGCTGTCTATCTGCGGGAACCAGGCATTGAGCACATGCCCTGCCGCGAGGGCTTCGATGGGGATGACCAGCACCCAGAACCACCAGTACAACCAGCCGATGGTGTAGCCGGCCCAGCGACCGATGGCCTGGTCGGCGTAGGTGGAGAAGGAACCGGTATCGGGGTGCGCGACGGCCATTTCGCCGAGCATGCGCATGACCAGGACGACCAAGGTCCCGGCCACGAAATAGGAGATTATGGTAGCCGGGCCGGCTGCCGCAATGGCGTGGCCCGAGCCGACGAAAAGTCCGGCGCCGATGATGCCGGCGATGGACAGCATCGTTACATGACGTGGCTTGAAACCTTGTGCAAGGTTGCCATCAGATCCCACGGTGTTCATGGATGTTGTTCTCTTTTTGCTGACACAAGGATGGACGGGCAGGCGTAGGCGAAAATAGCTCCTTGAAGGGTTCAGGTCGACAGGTTGCTTGCGCTCTGTTGTTGATCTTTGCAGCGCATCACAAGGCAACGTGCCGGTGGGGGTCGGGCTTCATTTAAGCCCCGCAGGGGGGAGGGAAATTACACGAGAACGCCCCGGAACTGTTCGATCACGACAGCGCTTTTGTGCAAGCGACAAATGTCGCGATTGGCATATCCGAACGCGCCATGCACGCCAATGGCGCTTGGGTTTTTCATTCGAGTGTGTTGCACCCGCTGCCTGTCCAGCAGGCAGCGCGGGCATCAGGCCAGTGCGTGGTCGACCAGCACCTGCAGCCGCCCCTGGGAGCAGCGCTCGACCCGCGCCTGGACGCCATACACCTGCGCTAGCAGGTCAGGCACCAATACATCCTGCGGCGTACCACTGGCCACCACCCTGCCCTCGCGCAGCACCACCAGCCAGTCGGCATGGCTGGCGGCCAGGTTGATGTCGTGCAGCACCGCCACCGCCAACAGGCGATGCACCTGCACCCGCTCACGCACGGCGTCCATGACCCGCAATTGATAATGCAGGTCCAGCGCGCTGGTGGGCTCGTCGAGCAGCAGCACTTGCGGGTTGCGCGCCAGCAACTGGGCCAGCGCCACCAATTGCCGCTGCCCGCCGGACAAGCTGTCCAGCGAGCACTGGGCCAGATGCTCGATACCCAGCTGGCGCAGGGCCGCAAAGGCCTGGCCCAGCAGATCGTCCGCACTGCCTACGCGAAGTGCCGCCATGATGCTTTCCAGCACACTGAGGGCAATGCCGGGGGGCAACTGCTGGGGCATGTAGGCCAGCCGTCGCGAACGGTCGGCAAAGGCCAGCCGGGTCACGTCCTGGCCATCCAGGCGCAGGCCGCCGCGCATGCGCTCGAGCCCTGCCAGGGCCCTGAGCAGCGTGGACTTGCCTGCTCCATTGGGCCCCACCAGCGCCACCAGGCTGCCTTCGGGCAAGGCCGGCAGGCTGACCTCGTGCAGGATCTGCCGCGCACCGTAGGCGACCGAAACCTTGTCGATCACCAGGCTCACAGCTTTCTCCCCCGCCGGAACACCAGCGTCACGAAAATCGGCACCCCCACCAGGGCGGTGACGATGCCGACCGGCACAATCACGCCTGGCATGATCAGCTTGCTGGCAATGGAGGACAGCGACAGCATCAGGGCGCCCACCAGGGCGCTGGCCGGCAGCAGGAACCGCTGGTCTTCACCGACCAGCAGGCGCGCAATGTGCGGCCCGACCAGGCCGACGAAGCCGATGGTGCCGACGAATGCCACGGCGGTTGCCGACAACAGGCTGATGCGCAGCAGCGAGGCAAAGCGCAGCCGCCGGGTGTCCACGCCGAAGCTGCGCGCCCGGTCCTCGCCCATGCGCAGCAGCGTCATCGCAGGTGCTGCGCGCAGCGAAAACGGCAACACCAGCGCCAAGACCAGCGCCAGCATGCCGAGCTTGTTCCAATCGGCCCGGGCCAGGCTGCCCATGGTCCAGAACACCAGTTGCTGCAGCACGTCCTCGGTGGCCAGCAGTTGCAACAGCGACACCAGGGCATTGCAGCTGAACACTAGGGCGATGCCGAACAGCACCAGGCTCTCCACGCCCGCCCCGCGAAGCCGCGACATGGCCTGCAACAGCACCACCGACAGGCAGGCGAAGACGAAGGCCATCACCGTCACCTGCACACCCGCCGTCATCCAGGCGACGCTGAGCGGGTAGGCGATGGCAAGCGAAGCCCCCAGTGCCGCTGACGAGGACACTCCCAAGGTGAAGGGGCTGGCCAGCGGGTTGTCGAGGATCGCCTGCATCTCGGCCCCTGCCAGCGACAGTGCCGTGCCCACCAGCACGGCCATCAGCGCGTACGGCAGGCGAACGTTCCAGATAATCACCCGCTCCGTGGCGCTGAGGGTGGTCGGGTCGAACAGGCCTTGCACCAGTCGCCCCAAGCTCATGCCCGATGCACCGCTGGCCAGGTCGCTCAAGACCGAAACCAGCAACAGCACGGCCAGCCCGGCCACCAGCCCGGTACGCCGCCACAGCAGCCGACGGTAATGCCAGGCGGCCTGCTGCACGCCTGGCAGCGCCTGTGCGGTCACTGGGCGTCGACCCAGTACTGACCGTCCAGCCCTACCTTGAGCATGCGGTTGATCTCGGCCATGGTCGCTTGCGGGTCAATGGCCTTGAACCGCTCTGGATGCACCCAGCGCGCCATCGCTTCAATTGCCAGGATGTTGAACGGCGAGTTGTAGAAGTCATGCCACAAGCCATGGGCCTGGCCGGCCTGGATGGGGCGCAAGGGGGCGAATTCCGGGCGGGCCGTGATCTTCGCCAAACTGTCCCGGGCCGTTTTTTCGGACACCCCGGCACCCAGCAGCACGCCGGGGGCACGGTTGCCGGTGGCGATGTAGACGTCCGGGTCGGCTTGCAGCACGTACTCGACGCTGACATCGCCCAGCGCACCGGGCACCACGTCGGCGCCAATGTTATGGCCACCCACCGCCTGGACCACACTGCCCAAACCGCTTTTGCCAGTGGTATGGCCGGGCGCTTGCCATACCCCGGCCAGCAGTTCCAGAAACACCTTGGGCCGCTCGCTGTCCTTGATGCCGGCCACGCCCGCTTGCACCCGCTCCAGGTGACGGTCGTACAGGTCAAGGTACTGCTGCGCCTGCGGTTCACGGCCCAGCAGCGTGCCCAGCGCCTGCATGCTGACATGGGTGTTGCGCATGGGGTGCACGCGAAAATCGATGAACAACACCGGCACGCCGGCCTTGGCCAGCAAGTCGGCCACCGGGCTGTGCTGGGTCGGGCCTTCACCGGCGATGCTGAAAATGGCCAGGTCCGGCTTGAGCGACAGGATCTGCTCGGCGCTCACGCTCTGCTCGGAGGCCTGCCCGATCAAGGGCAGCTTGGCGATCTGCGGGTAGTGCTGGGCGTAGACCTCGTAGGTGTGCGGGTCCAGCAAGCGCATGTCGTTCTGCCAGCCCACCACGCGCTGGAACGGGTTGTCCCGGTCGAGCAGCGCCAGGGCGAAGAACAAACGCCCCTCGCCCAGCACGATCCTCTGCGGGGCGTGGTCAAGCTCGACGGTACGCCCCAGCACATCGGTGACTTGCAGGGCGTGGGCGGTATGGGTAAAGCCGAGGCAGGACGCCAACAGCAACAAGGCCGGCAGCAGGCGCTGCCGCAAACGGGGGAACAGGCACATCGGGGCGTCCTCTTGAAGAGAGAATCAGTCGCAACGGAGCCGGGCATTCTAGCCAGCCACCTGTGCGCCCGATGTGCGCGAATGTATTGGCCTGCTCGCTAGCCATTACATCCCGTTACCCCAAGGCGTTACCAGGTCAGGCAGATCTTGCCGAAATGGCGGTTGCTTTCCTGATAGCGAAACGCCTCGACGATCTGTTCGAGTTCGAAGTGCTTATCCACCACCGGGCGCAGGCCGTTAGCCTCGATGGCCCGGACCATGGCTTGCTGCTGAGCACGGCTGCCCACCAGGACACCCTGCAAGCGGATCTGCCGCACCAGTGCCTGCACCAGCGGCAGTTGCCCCGCCACACCGGTCAGAATACCGATCAGCGACACATTGCCCCCAATGCGCGCGGCAATCATCGACTGCTCCAAAGTGGCGGGCCCGCCCACTTCGATCACATGGTCCACCCCACGGTTGTCGGTCAGTTCACGCACCTTTTCGCCCCAGGCCGGCGTGCGCGTGTAGTTGATCACGTGGTCGGCGCCCGAGGCTTTGAGCCGCTCGAGCTTGGCATCGCTGGAAGAAGTGGCGATCACCGACGCGCCGGCCAGCTTGGCGAACTGCAGGGCGAAGATCGAAACCCCGCCGGTGCCCTGCACCAGCACCGTGTCACCGGGCTTGAGGTGATCGTCGCTCATCAGCGCGCGCCAGGCCGTCAGCCCGGCAGTGGTCAAGGTCGCCGCCTCGGCGTGGCTGAAGCCCTTGGGCGCGAGAGTGAACGCCGTGGCCAGCGCGGTCACATGGCCACGGGCATAACCGTCCAGGCCATCGCCCGGCACCCGGGCAAAGCCCTCGACATTGGCCTGCCCATCCAGCCAGTCAGGGAAGAAGGTGCTGACCACGCTGTCACCGACCTTAAAGTCGCTGACACCGCTGCCCACGGCTACCACCTCGCCAGCACCGTCGGCCATCGGGATGCGGCGTTCGGCCGGGCCCCACATGCCGCTGACCACGGCAAAGTCATGGTAATTGAGGGAGCTGGCATGCAAGCGCACGGTGATTTCACCCACGCCTGGGGCAGTGGCTTCACAGGTGCCGACCTCGACCTTGTCGTAGCCGCCGCCGGGTTGAACGTAAATCGCCTTGCTGCTCATGGTCGAGTGCTCCATCTGTAAAAAGGAAAGTGGCCGGCGAGCGTCGGTTCAGCCCAGCATACGCTTCAAAGCATGGCAGTCGGGCGCATGTCGATCGGCAAGGCCCGGCCAGGCGTCGTGCGGCTGGTTCACGAGTACCGTGCCCGCACCGGCGGCTCGCCCGCAGTCCAGGTCGAAGCGGTGGTCGCCGACCATCACCATCGCCTGCGGCGCGACGCCCCAGGCATCGGCGATCTTGAGCAGCCCATCGGGGCTGGGCTTGGGCTGCGCTTCATCACGCCCAAGAATGTGCGCCACCGGAAAACAGTCGGCAAGGCCAATGGCCTCGAGCGTGATGTGCGCCAGCTCGCGGGCATTGCGGGTAAGGATGCCCAGCTGGCAACCACGGCTGGCCAGCTCACGGACCAACTCCACCGCCCCTTGGGCGGCTCTGGAGGCAAACGCCAGATGACGCTCGTGCTCCAGCAGCCAGGCATGCTTGGCGGCGGCTTCGTCGGCGGGCAAGGCCGCCAGGTGCGCCAGGATGTCGTCCTTGGGCGGGATGCCCAGCTTCACGCGGATAGCGGCAAAATCGTGCGCGGCCACGGTCAGGGTGCCGTCCATGTCGAACACCCAGTGGCGCACCTGGCCGAGGTTCATACCCAGTCCTTGCGATGACGAATCAGGCCTTCCTGGCTGGACGAGGCCACCAGCTGGCCGGCCTGGTTGAAGATACTGCCCCGGCAGAAGCCACGGGCATTGCCTGCCCAAGGGCTGTCGGTGGCATACAGCAGCCATTGATCGGCGCGCAGGTTGCCGTGGAACCACAAGGAGTGGTCCAGGCTTGCGATCTGCATGTCGCGCTGCCAGACCGACTTGCCATGGGGCAGCATCGAGGTGGTCAACAGCCCGAAATCAGAGGCGTAGGCCAGGATGTACTTGTGCAGCGCAGGGACGGCCGGCAGGTTGCCATCGGCGCGGAACCAGGCGTATTTCACCGGGTCGCCGGGCTTGGGGTTGAACGGATCACGTTCGGTCACCGGGCGAATCTCGATGGGCTTGGCGCACAGCACCTTGTCGCGGATGCGCTCAGGCAGCTGATCGGCCATGGCGCTGGCCAGTTCCACTTCGGTGGGCAGGTTTTCAGGGCCGACTACATCGGGTATCTGCGCCTGGTGGGTGAACCCTTCTTCGTCGTATTGGAACGACGCGCTGCAGGTGAAGATCGTCTTACCCTTCTGAATCGCCGTGACGCGGCGGGTACTGAAACTGCCACCGTCGCGCACGCGGTCCACCGAATACACCACCGGCAGGCTGGCATCGCCCGGGCGCAGGAAGTAGCCGTGCAGCGAGTGCACATGGCGGGCATCCTCTACCGTCTGGCTGGCGGCCGACAAGGACTGGCCCAGCACCTGGCCGCCATACAGCTGGCGAAAACCCAGGTCCTGGCTGCGGCCGCGGAACAGGTTTTCTTCAATGGCTTCGAGGCTCAACAGGTCGACCAGGTCGTCCAACACATGACTCATCGGGGTTCTCCGTAGACGCAAGGCGTGCTCACAAGGCGCCGTGGGCCGGCGCTCGATTCAACCGGCGCGGCCCCTGCATGAGCCCCACCGTCCAATAGCGCAAATGATACAGGGTTTGACACCGCTGGCCCCCCTGGCGGTTCACTCGGCCCGCAAGGTCTGCTCCCACCGCGAGCGATCGATCCGGTACAGCACATGCGGGCGCAGCGGATGGCCGAGGGCGACACGCGGGTGGTCGAAGCTGCCTGCCAGGTCCTGCTCCATGCCGATGGCTTGCATGACCTTCTGCGAAGGCAGGTTGAGGGTACTGGTGAAGGACACCACCTGCTCGACCTGCAACTGGGCGAACGCACAGCGCAAGCACGTCCAGGCCGCCTCACTGGCAAACCCCAGGCCCCAGTGCCGGCGTGCCAGGCGCCAGCCGATCTCGATCGCCGGGGCGAAGGGCGCGTCGAAATTGACGTTGAGCAGGCCCGTCATGCCGATGAACGCGCCACTGTCCTTGCGCTCAAGCGCCCACAGGCCAAACCCGTACTCATGAAAATGCCCGCGGATGCGGCCGATCAAGGCAGCCGCTTCCAGACGTGTGAGCGGCGCGGGGAAATACCGCATGACCTGGGGGTCGGCGCACAGGGCAGCGAACTCGCGCAGATCCTCGTCCTGCCATTGGCGCAGGATCAGCCGCGGGCTTTCCAGTTCCAGAATGGGGGTCATGGGGTTCGCTCCGTTTTGGCGTGATGCAGTGTACAGCGTAGGCGCAGCCACGGCAGGGCACCGGGTGACGGGTAGCCGAATGCATTTTTCACATGCGCTTCACCGGCTGGCAACACGTCGGTTAGCAAAATGCCGCCATCCCTGCCGCGCCCAGCGCGCGGTTTTCTTGTCGGAGCCACCCATGCTGTCGAGCAACACCCTGCCGCCCTACGCCTTGCATTCACCGCGCAAGCGATGGCTGCCCCGCCGCGCCGTGACCGTCGCCTTGAGCCTGAGCCTGGCCGTGGCGGCATCGACCTCCTGGTTTATGACGAGAACCTCCATCGTGGACCTTGGTAGCGAGCAACAACTCAGCAAAAGCGGCCTGCTCCAGGCCTGGGCCAACGGTGCGGTGATCGTCATGATCCGCCATGCCGAGCGCTGCGACAGCGCACCAGGCCCTTGCCTGGACGACCCAGCGGGCATCACGGTGGCCGGTAGCCAGGCTGCCGGGCGCGTGGGCGAAGGTCTCAAGCACCTTGGGCTGGCCGATGCCGACCTGTTAAGCAGCCCGAAGGTGCGCACCCAGCAGACGGCGCATTTCATTCTGGGGCAGCCGGTCGCCACGCGGGAATGGATCGGGCAGTGCGACGGCAGCTTCCCGGCCCAGGCGCTGGCCGCCAAACGCCCCGAACACAACTTGGTGCTGGTAACCCATAGCGGCTGCGTCGATCAGTTCGCTCGTCAGCAGAACGTTGCCGGCGGCGAACGGGACAGCGGTTATGCCAGCGCCCTGTTCGTTTCCGTGGACGACAACGGTAAGGCACGCATTCTGGGGCGCTTGAACGAGCCCGCATGGCAGCGCGTGCTGGCCAGTGCCGCACGTTGAAAGTGCCCACTGCATGGGCCGCCACCGGCTTCGAGTTGGCGCCAGCAAAGTTTTCCACAGCCGTAGGCCACTCATGGCAAGATCGAGGCTGTTCCCTGCTGTGGATAACCCATGTCGCTGCCGCTGATCTACCACGAAGACTACAGCCCTGAGTTTCCGCCGGACCATCGTTTTCCGATGGACAAGTTTCGTCTGCTGCACGATCACCTGATCGACAGCGGGTTGACCACTGACCAGGCGTTGCTGCGGCCCGACATCTGCCCCAATGACATTCTCGCGCTGGCCCACGATCGCCATTACATCGAGCGCTACATGCACGGCGAGCTGTCGCGCGAGGACCAGCGCCGCCTGGGCCTGCCGTGGAGCGAAGCGCTGGCGCGGCGCACCGTACGCGCGGTCGGGGGGTCGTTGTTGACGGCCGAGATGGCCCTGCAACACGGGGTGGCCTGCCACCTGGCCGGGGGCACTCACCATGCCCACTACGACCACCCGGCCGGCTTCTGCATCTTCAATGACCTGGCCGTGATCAGCCGGTACCTGCTTGAAGCCGGTCGCGTGCATCGGGTGCTGATTTTCGATTGCGATGTCCATCAAGGAGACGGGACTGCGCGCATGCTTGAGGACACACCCGACGCCATTACCGTCTCCCTGCATTGCGAGCAGAACTTCCCGGCCCGCAAGGCACAAAGCGATTGGGACATTCCCCTGCCACGCGGCATGGGGGACGACGCTTACCTGCAAGTGGTGGATGAGGCGCTCAATTACCTGCTGCCGCTCTATCAGCCTGACCTGGTGCTGTACGACGCCGGAGTCGATGTTCACAAGGACGATGCCCTGGGTTATCTGCAAATCACCGATGCAGGGCTGGCCGCACGTGACGAGCGCGTGCTCGGCCAGTGCCTGGGGCGCGATATTCCGGTCATGGGTGTGATCGGGGGCGGCTATAGCAAGGACCGCAAAGCACTGGCCAAGCGCCACGGCGTGCTTCATCACACGGCAGCCAAAGTCTTGCGTTGTGCACAATGACTGTGGAACCGCTTGTGGATAACCTGAGCGAAACAGGCTGTAGCCCTTTGATGCCGCTGCTTGCGCGTTATTGATCATTTTTTGATCAGTGCTTGTGGGAGGCGTGCTGCGTTAGAATGCGCGTCTTTTCCACAGCCTGCAGCCGATCATGTCCGAAGTAAGTCACCCCGCCCTTCCTGTCGCCGCTGTCATCGGGGGCGGCCCTGCCGGCCTGATGGCGGCTGAAGCCCTGGCACAGGCCGGGCTTGCGGTGGAAGTGTTCGACGCCATGCCTTCAGTAGGTCGCAAGTTTCTGCTGGCGGGCGTGGGTGGCATGAACATCACCCATTCCGAGCCCTACCCTGCCTTTGCGGCGCGGTATGCCGAGCGCCAGGGCGAGGTTGACGGGCTGCTGCGCGATTTTGATGCCAACGCCTTGCGCCAGTGGATTCACGCGCTGGGCATTGCCACGTTCGTAGGCAGCTCGGGCCGCGTGTTCCCCACCGACATGAAAGCCGCCCCGCTTTTACGCGCGTGGCTCAAGCGCCTGCGTGAAAGCGGCGTGGTTATCCACAACCGTCATCGCTGGCTGGGCTGGAGCGAGGACGGCGCGCTGCGGATTGCTTATCCACAGGGCGAGCGGCTGGTCCGACCTGCGGTGGTAGTACTGGCGCTGGGTGGCGGCAGTTGGGCGCGGTTGGGGTCTGATGGGCGCTGGCAAGCAACCCTGGCTGACCGGGCTGTGGATATCTCACCCCTACGACCGAGCAATTGCGGGTTCGAGGTGGCGGGCTGGAGCGCAGTGCTCACCGACAAGTTCGCAGGGGCGCCGGTCAAGAACATTGCGTTGAGCGTACCCGGCAGCACACCGCGCAAAGGCGAATTCATCCTGACCGCCCAGGGTGTGGAAGGCAGCCTGGTCTACGCCTGGTCGGCGCAGGTGCGCACGGCCATCGAGCAGCGTGGCAGCGGTGTGCTGGTACTGGACCTGCTACCGGACAAGCCTGTGGACAAAATTGCCCAGGCGCTGGCACGGCCGAGGGGCTCGCGGTCCATGGCCAAGCACTTGCAAGGGCAATTGGGCCTGAACGGAGTCAAGGCAGCGCTGCTGCGTGAACTGACCGACCCGGCAACCTTCGCCGACCCGCCCTCCCTTGCTCGGGCGATCAAGGCCCTGCCGATCACGCTGGTGCGCACTCGCCCCCTGGACGAAGCGATCAGCAGTGCCGGCGGGGTCCGCTTCGAAAGCCTGGATGAGGGGCTGATGATAAAGCACATGCCAGGGGTGTTCTGTGCAGGCGAAATGCTGGACTGGGAAGCGCCAACAGGCGGGTACCTGCTGACTGCCTGCTTCGCCAGCGGGCTGCGCGCCGGGCGGGCGGCGGCGGCTTGGGTGGGGCGGCGGGGGAAGACGCCGGGCTGATCGCGGGGTTGGGTGGGGTGAGGGGTTGCGTTGTGGTCTGAAGGTCTTCTGTTCTGTATTCAAGCCCGTTGGGGGCCGCTGCGTGGCCCCAGAGTTTCAGCCCCGTATGACAAATCGCCGGGCCGGCTGTGCAACCCTGCAAGACACCCGCAAACAACCAGGGTCCTGCCCTAGACCTGTCCAAACCCGCTCAAGGCTTGCGCTTGCGCGGCCCCCCATTGAAGCTAGGCACCTTGCGCACCGCCTTCACCGCAGGTGGCGCGGTACCTGCCTCGTCACTGTCCATCCACCGCCCCAGCCCGCGCTTGGCACTGTTTTCCTTGGCCTTCTTCGGTTTCTTGGGCTTTTTCATCACTTGACCACTGGCATCGGTCAGCGGTACCCGGTGATCAGGAATGAAATCAGGCTCTTCATGACGCGCCAGCGTCTGGCGGGTCAGTACCTCGATGGCCGCCAGCAACTGCACCTCGTCGGCGCACACCAGCGAAATCGCCTCGCCCGTGTTGCCCGCACGGCCGGTGCGACCGATACGGTGCACGTAGTCTTCGGCCACGATCGGTAGGTCCAGGTTGACCACCAGCGGCAGGTCGTCAATATCCAGCCCGCGCGCAGCCACGTCGGTGGCCACCAGCACCTGCACTTCGCGTGCCTTGAAGCTGTCCAGCGCCCGTTGCCGGGTCGCTTGCGGGCGGTCGCCATGGATGCCGTCGGCCTTGACCCCTTCGGCCAGCAAACGCTCGACCAGCTGATCGACACCGTTGCGGGTCTTGGCGAAGACCAGCACCTGTTTCCAGCGCTGCTTGCGCAACAGGTGGCAGAACAGGTCGACCTTGCGCTTCTTGTCCACCGTCACCAGCCATTGCTTGACGCTCGCGGCCGTGGCATTGCGCGGGCTGACTTCGATGCTGAGCGGGTCGTTGAGCGCGAGCCCTGCGAGCATGCGGATCTGGTCCGAGAACGTCGCCGAGAACAACAGCGTCTGGCGTTTGCGGGGCAGCGCGGCATAGACCGATTGCAGCTCCTCGGCAAACCCCAGGTCGAGCATGCGGTCGGCTTCATCGAGCACCAGAATCTGCACCTGGTTGAACTTGATCGCGTTCTGGCGATACAGGTCCAGCAGCCGGCCCGGGGTCGCCACCAGCAGGTCCACACCGCGGCGCAGGCGCATCATCTGCGGGTTGATGCTCACCCCGCCATACACTGCATAGGTGCTCAGCGGCAGGTGCTCGGCGTATTCGCGCACGTTGGTATGCACCTGCTCGGCCAGTTCACGGGTGGGCACTAGGACCAGGGCACGAATCGAGTTGGCCGCGACCTTCTCGCCTTCGAGCGCCAGGCGTTGCAACACGGGCAGGGCAAAACCTGCGGTCTTGCCGGTGCCGGTCTGGGCGGCGGCCATCAGGTCGCGGCCGGCCAGCACGGCGGGGATGGCCTGGGCCTGTACCGGGGTCGGGGTGGTGTAATCGCGCTGCTCAAGGGTGCGCAGCAAGGGTTCGATCAGGCCGAGTTTGGCGAAATTCATGGCAATACCATCAGGGGTTCAGCGAAGCCGGCAAGTCTACCGCATCACCCCTGTGCACTTGCAGGTTTCCCGGTCGAGCGGCTACGCGACGGGTCGCGCCTTGCGCCACTGCGGCAGGCCGATCAGGACCACCGCGCCGATGATCACGGCCATGGCAACGCACTCCTCGGCACCGATCTGCTCGCCGGCGAACACGATGCCCAACAGCACCGCCACGGCCGGATTGACGTAGGCATAGCTGGTGGCGGCAGCCGGGCGAACGTGCTTGAGCAGGTACATGTAGGCGCTGAACGCCAGGATCGAGCCGAAGAACACGAGGTAGGCCAGCGCGCCCCAGCCGGCAACGGTGGGCATCTGCGTCATGCGTTCGCCCGACAGCAGGCTGCCCAGCAGCAATGCCGTACCGCCGACCAGCATCTGTGCAGCGCTGGCCATGGGGCCCGGTGGCATGGGCAGGCGCTTGCTCCACACCGACCCGAACGCCCACGAGGCGGCGGCGAAGATCAGCAGCGCCGCGCCAAGCGGGCTCGCCTGCAGGTTGGAGCCCAGGTTGAGCAGACCGATGCCAGTCAGGCCCAAGACGATGCCCGCCCATTCGAGCGCCGAGTTGCGGTAACCGAACATCAGCCCAAACACCAGGGTGAACAAGGGCACGGTCGCCACCGCCAGCGCTGCCACGCCGGACGCCACGCCCGCATGTTCGGCGATGGTCACGCCCCCGTTGCCACAGCTGAGCAGCAAAAAGCCCACCAGCCCCGCTGCCCGCCACTGCGGCCAGGACGGCGATGGCGCCCCTCGCCAGCGCATGAAGCCGTACAACAGCCCTCCGGCAATCAGAAAGCGGACCCCGGCCATGAGCATGGGCGGCCAGCTTTCCACACCGATGCGGATAAACAGGTAGGTTGAACCCCATACGAAATACAGGGCCACGAAGGCCCCGATTAGCAGAAGCGGGAAGCGGCGGGTGCTGGACATGGTCGAGTCGAAAATCCTTTTGCGGGTGACGCAGTCTAACGGCGTGAAGCGCAGCGGCAACCCTACAGTGGGGCGCTGGATCAGCAGCACACTTGCAACCTGGGGCGTGCGACGCCAGGCGCTGCCCGCTTCAGCGATAGATTGCCAGCGCGTCGCGCACCTTGGCGGCGGGGGTTTTCTGCAGGCGGCAGAACAAGTCGTGGGAAGGCTGCTGCACCCCGTGGTCCTGGCGCAGTACGCCGGCCAGGTGCTGGACCAGGTTGGCGGCCATTTCCGCGTCGGCCATGGCCCGGTGGGCCGTGCCAGTGTTGGGCAGCCCGGCCCAGCGGGTCAGTGTGCCCAGCTTGTGGTTGGGGGCTGCCGGCAGCAGGCGCCGGGACAGCAACAGCGAGCAGGCGAAGGGCTGGCTGCGGCTGCGGCCGATGCGGCCCAGCTCGAAGTCCCAGAACTTCTGGTCGAAGGCGGCGTTGTGGGCCAGCAGCGGCGTTGCCCCCACGAACTCGGCCACCTCGTTCATCACCTGCTCCACCGGGGGTGCCTTGCGCACCATGGCAGTGGTGATGCCGGTCAAGCCCGACACGAAAGCAGGCACCGACACCCCCGCGTTCATCAGGCTCTGATAACGCTCGACGATTTGCCCGCGCTCGAGCATCACCACGGCCACCTCGGTGGCGCGGCAACCGGTGCCTGGGGAAATGCCGGTGGTTTCAAAGTCGATGACAGCGATACGTTCCATAAAAACCTTAGTGCTTGAGCAACAACGGGCCCTCGATGGGCACATAGCGGGTGGCGGCGCGGATCAGCGACATCGCCGTCAGCCCAGGCACGCCATAGACCACCGCTTCGGTGCCGTGACGCTGGATCACGCGGTCGAGCAGCAGGTCGAAATCCCCATCACCCGACGCCAATACCACCTGGTCCACGCGGCTGGCCGCATCGATCACATCCAAGGTGATGCCGACATCCCAATCGCCCTTGGCCGAGCCATCGCTGCGCTGGATGAAGGGCTTGAGGCGCACATCGAAACCCAGGTTGCGCAGTATCTGCTGAAACTGCTGCTGCTTGCTGTCGCCCCGATCGATGGCATAGGCCACCGCCTCGACGATCTGGCCTTCGCGGCTGACCTGGTTCCACAAGGCGGTGTAGTTGAAATGGCAACCGTGGGCCTGGCGCACGGTGTAATAGAGGTTCTGCACGTCGGCGAACAGCGCGATCTTTTTCACCTTGGCACCTCGTCTGGCCGAATCGGGGGCGGGTTCAGCGCCCCGCGAAGGCCAGCAGTATGCCAGAGCCGTCAGACGTAGGAATCGTCGTCGGAGAATAATCCCCCGTCATCACCGCCGTAATCGGCGTCACTGTAACCGCCCTGGTCGCTGCCCCAGCCGCTGTTGTCGGCCACGTGCTGCTGCTCGCTCTGGTCGTTCCAGCCGCCACTGTCACTGGCCTGCGCAGGCGCTTCCTTGATCACCTCGACCACCTCTTCGGGCTGGGAGTTGTGGTTGAACAGGCTGCTGATGCCCTGGGCCAGCAAGACACCACCGGCTACACCGGCAGCCGTCTGCATGGCGCCGCCCAGGAAGCTGCTGGCGCCGCCGCGCGCGGGCGCTGCGCTAAAGCCCGACTGCTGGGCCGGCGGCTGCGAGAAGCCAGGTGCCGCGGGTTCGCGCCAGCCGCCACCGGCGGGTGCGGACGGTGCGACCGAACGCTGGGGCTGAGAGGCAGGTGCCGGCGCCGAGCTACGCCCGCCAGCGCCGAAGAGGCTGGACAGAAAACCGCCGCCGCCTGTGTTCTGCGAGGCGCCGGCCTGCGCAGCTTCGGCCTGGGCGCGTGCCTGCTTGAGTTCCGCTTCGAGCTGTTTGTTTTGTTCGTCCAGGCGCTTGATGGCCGCTTCCTGCACCAGGATCGCCTGGGCCATGTAGTAAGGGGCCGCCGGCTGCTGGCGCACATGCGCCTCGATGCAGGCCTGGGCCTGCGCATCACGGGGCTGGCTTGGGTCTTCGGCCTGCTTGATGCGGCTGAACAGGCCATCGATCAGGGATTGTTCTTCGGTATTCATGGGGCGACCTCGTGGGTAGCGGGACTACGGACAGGCTCAAAGATGGGGCGTCGACGCGGCTGATTCAATCACCGGCGGGGTGAAACTTTTTTCAGCAAGTAACGGATCAAGGGTCGCTTTGGGCTAGAGTTAGACCCCCTGTTTCAACTGCCATGCGATGTTGACCCCATGAATCCGCTGAGCGTTTTGCGCGACTCCCTCCACTTCTTCACCCGCCACCTGGCCGGTATTGCCCAACTGTGCCTGCCGCTGGTGGTGCTCGAAGCCGTGCTGACCCAGGTGCTGTATCGCCAGCTGGGCGAGCAGGCCTCCCCGGCCTACGGCATGCTGATCTACGTGCTGTGCTACCCGCTGTACAGCGCAGCACTGATCCTGTACCTCGATACCCGCAGCAATGGCCAGGCGATCGCCAAGCGCGACCTGTTTGCCCGTGCGGTGCAGCTCTGGCCGGCGCTGACGCTGCTGGTGCTGATCAGCTCGTTGCTGATCATGGCCGGCATGGCCTTGTTCGTGTTCCCTGGGGTGTGGATCATGGTCAACCTGGTGTTCGGCGAATACCTGTTGGTGCTGCGCGGCTTGCCCGTGGTGCAGGCGATGCGTGAAAGCGCCCGCATGACCACTGGCCATTTCCTGCGCATTCTGGTGTGCCTGCTGGCCGTGCTGGCGTCGATCTGGCTGATCGAAGGCCTGATCCTGATGGCCATCCCCGACCCTTCCCCTGGCGTGCAACTGCTCGTGGACAGCCTGGCAGGCTTCCTGCAATTGTTCGGCACGGTGGTCATGTATCGGCTGTTCATGCTGCTAGAGGTTGAGCAGCGCACGTGAACCCAGCTACCGGCTGCTAGCGCTGGGCCTTGAGAAACAAGGCGAACAGCTCTGACTGGGACTTGATGCCCAGCTTGCGGTAGATGTGCTTGCGATGGACCCGCACAGTTTCCGAGGAGATGGCGAGTTTGCGGCCAATCTCCTTGCTGGAACAGCCGCTGAGCAGCATGCGGCCCACCTCCAGTTCGCGGGCGGTGAGCGGCGTTTCAAGGTGGCCAAAGCCCTCGGCCAGGTGGTTCTGCCACGCAGGCGCCGGGGTGACTTCGTCGACATCGTGCTCGAACCGAAAGCGCTGGCGCATGGTGGCCAGCACCCAGGGTTGCAGAAGATGCAGCAGCGCAATCTGCTCGCCCGCAAAGCGAGAGCGGCTACCCAGCGACAGGCACAGCGTGCGCCCGGCATCCAGGGCCACGTTGTACTGCACCTCGTCGGCCACCACGTTGAGGCGGAAATAACGCTGGTAATAGTCGGTGCGCTCGAAGCATTCAGGGGCCACGTCGGCCAGCTGCACCAGGCCGCTTGCCGGCGTCTCCCGGCTGGCGATGTAGAACGGGTCCAGCAGGTAAAGGCCCATGAGGTAATCCTGAAATAACGGGTCCAGCCCACCATCACTGCCGGGGGATTCGGCATACACCAGCGGGCGATGCTCGCTGAAAAGAAACGCGACCCAACTGTCGAACGCCACGTATTGCTCCAGCAACCGCACCAGGCGCAGCCAGAAGCCGGGGTGGTCCAGCGCATCGATCACCTGGCCGACCGACCGATGCCAGGCAATGTCCTGAAGTGTGAGGTTCATGTCCGGGCTCTGTACCAAAAGGTGAGATGCAGGTCAGGGTGAATACAACCGAGCAGGCAAAGTGTACTGGAGTGCATGGGCATTGCGGCGCTGTTTTCAGCACAGCGTTGGCCAGTACCGAAGGAATGTGTACGGGGCTAACCCCTATGGGTTACCTCAAGGGCGTAATTACCCCGCCGCCGATGGCAGCGGCATACTCGGGCAATCACCGTCCGCCACAGCAAGTGGCAGGCACGTTATCTCAGCCGGTGCAGTGCGCTGGTTTCACGCCGCGTCGATTACCTGGCAGCCGTTTGGCTGCGCAGTCAGGAGTTGCAATGAAAGTAGAACTCGTCCAGCTGGACGGTCGCGACGGCGACACCGCCTACAACCTGGAACGCACCCTGGAGGCGATCCACCGCGCCGCAGCGGATGTGGACCTGATCGTGTTCCCGGAAACCCAGCTGATGGGCTTTCCGACGCAAGACAACATCGCGGCCATCGCCGAGCCCCTGACCGGCCCGACGCTTGCCGCCGTCGCCCAAGCGGTGACCGACAAGGGCGTGGCAGCCGTGGTCGGCCTTGCCGAGGCGGGCGAAGACGGGCACTTCTACAACACCACCGTGCTGATCACCCCGGACGGTGTCGCGCTGAAGTACCGCAAGACCCACCTGTGGGCCTCCGACAAGGGCATCTTCACGGCGGGCGATCGCTACGCCACGGCGCTGTACAAAGGGGTGCGCGTAGGGCTGTTGATCTGCTTCGACATCGAATTCCCCGAAAGCGCCCGCGCCCTGGGCCAGCTGGGCGCCGAGCTGATCCTGGTGACCAACGGCAACATGGACCCGTACGGCCCCACGCACCGCACTGCTATCAGCGCTCGCGCCATGGAAAACCAGGCCTATGCGGTGATGGTCAATCGCGTCGGCCAGGGCGATGGCAACCTGGTGTTTGCAGGCGGCAGCGCGGTGGTCGACCCTTACGGCCAACTATTGTGCGAGGCAGGGCGCAGCGCCTGCCGGCTGCAGTTGGACCTCGACATGGCGCTGATCGGGCAAGCGCGCCAGGACTACAGCTACCTGGCCGAGCGCCGCTTCGAGCTGCCAGGCCAGCAGGTCGAGCACCCAGGCGGCTTGCGAGAACTGATCCTGACCACCGGCTGAACCCTTGCGCCACGGCTGGCGCCCAGGGCCCTGGCCGGGCCCTGACACTGAACTCCATAAAAAACACAATCCGGAGTAACACCATGGCCCACTTGAAACGTACCCTGTCGCTGGGTGCGGTGACGCTGTTCGGCATCGCCTACATGACCCCCATCATTGTGCTGGGCACCTTCGGCATCCTTGCCGACACCACCCAGGGCGCTGTGCCCTCGGCTTACCTGGCCGCCTCCATCGCCATGCTGTTCACCGCCCTGAGCTACGGCAAGATGGCCAAGGCCTTCCCCGTCGCTGGCTCGGCCTACACCTACGTGCGCAAGTCCATCAGCCCCAAGCTGGGTTTTCTGGCCGGTTGGGCGGTGCTGCTGGACTACCTGTTCCTGCCCATGGCGATCTGGCTGATCGGCGCGGCCTACCTGCATTCGGCCTTCCCGGCGGTGCCGCAGCCAGTGTGGGTGCTGGCCTTCATTGCCGTCACCACGGCCATCAACATCATCGGCCTGCAACTGGCCAAGACCGTCAATGGCGTACTGATGCTGCTGCAGTTCCTGGTACTAGCAGCCTTCGTGGGCCTGGCCGTGCACTACGCCACCGGCGAGCTGAACCAGCCGTTGTGGTCGCTGGCACCCTTTCATCAGGACGGTTTCCAACTGCCTTTGATCATGAGTGGCGCCGCAATCGCCTGTTATTCGTTCCTGGGCTTCGATGCGGTCAGCACCTTGACCGAAGAAACCCATGAACCGCGCAAGACCATCCCTCGCGCCATCCTGCTGATCACCCTGCTGGGCGGCTTCATCTTCATCGTGGCCAGCTACTTCGTCCAACTCGCCCACCCTGGTGCGACCTTCAGCAACCCGGACTCGGCTGCCTACGAAATCGCGAAGGCCATTGGTGGGGACATTTTCGTCAGTTTCTTCCTGATCGGCCTGATCGTGGGGCAATTCACCTCGGGGCTTTCGGCGCAAGCCAGCGCCTCGCGCCTGCTGTTCGCCATGGGCCGCGACGGCGTATTGCCCAAGCGTTGGTTCGGGCGACTGAGTGCACGGTTCGGCACACCGGTCATCAGCATCGTCCTGTGTGGGATAGTCGCGCTGCTGGCCTTGCGCATGGACGTGACGACCTCCACCTCGTTCATCAACTTCGGCGCTTTCCTGGCCTTCAGCCTGGTCAACCTGTCGGTGATCTTTCACTACTGGATCGCCCAGGGCGAACGCGGGCTCAAGGCTGCAACGGTGTACCTGGCCTTCCCCTTGATTGGGCTGGTGGCGGACCTGTGGCTGATGGCAAGCCTGGACCACATGGCCATCTACCTTGGTTTGGCCTGGCTGGCCATGGGGTGTCTGTACCTGCTGGTCATCACTCGTGGGTTGCGCCAACAGCCGCCAGAGATGCATTTCGAGGAAGCTTGAGGATGGGCGGGCAGTGTGGCTGGCGGGGCTTGGAGGTATGCCCCGCGGGCTTGGGTATGTTGGGATTGGATGACTAGGGTCTTATGGTAAGCCTGCGGGCAATAGACCGCGCCTTACTCAAGGGCATCAACGTTTGCTAAAGGCGAGACGCGCCGCAAAAAGAACGAAGATCATACCTGTTGCACGATCCATCCAGGCAACGACCTTCTCACGACGCAGTAGCCCGGCCAATGGCTGGGTGGCGGCGATCAGAATAATCGACCATAGCAGCCCAATGGCCACGTGAATGCTGACCAAACCGAACGTCCAAGCAACCAATGGCTGACCTTGGGGAATGAATTGGGGCAAGAAGGATACGTAGAAAATACCAATCTTGGGATTCAGGATATTTCCCGTCATTCCCTTCAAGAACCAGTTATGGCTTGGCTTTACTGCCGCCTCGACAGGCGACAATGATTGACGCGGACGTAGAAGCATATTCAGCCCAAGCCAGGCTAGATAGGCGGCGCCACAGTATTTCAAAACGTTGAACGCCAACGCTGATACAGCAATCAGTGCGCCTAGCCCAAACGCCACAGCGGCGCCCCACAGCAAGCAACCTGTGTTGATGCCTAGCGCGGCGCGAAAGGCCTGCTGCTTTCCTTCTACAGTAGCCGTTCTCAATATCAGAGTTGTGTCGAGGCCGGGGGTCAGGGTTAACAGTGTTGCTGCGAAAGTGAACGCAATCAGGTTGTCAATAATTGACATAGGGAGATGGCCTCGGCGTGCTTGAGTGGGGCAGTTAACCTCAAAAGGCTGTCTGCTAGAAGTCGTCTCTCTAACGCAGAGGGCAAAGCCTACGCACTTCAAATATGGCCGGTTAATTCCGACGCAAAGCCAGACTTGCAAAAGAGGTGAACGTAAAAGGCTGGGAGCGTGGTTGAATCGCCCACGCCCCTACGTCCCTCTTGGCTTGGCACGAGCCGTGGCTTCGGCCACCAATGGGTCTTCAGGCCAGTAGTGCTTCGGGTATCGCCCCTTCAGATCCTTCTTCACCTCCACGTAAGTGCTGCGCCAGAAGTTCGCCAGATCCTGGGTAACCTGCACTGGCCTGCGAGCCGGCGACAGCAGGTGCAGCACCAGCGGCTGCCTGCCCTGAGCAATACGAGGGGTTTCTGCCAGGCCAAACAGCTCCTGAAGCCGCACGGCCAAGATGGGCGGATGCTGCGAGTAGTCGATACGGATATTCGAGCCGGACGGCACCTGGATCGCCTGGGGTGCCTGGGTGTCCAGCTCCTGTGGAAGTGGCCAGGGCAGAAGGTTTCTGATGATCGAGGGCAGGTCCAGCTGGCTGAAGTGGCTGAGCCTCGTGACTTTACCCAGGTAGGGCGTGAGCCACTGGTCCAGCGTGTCCAGCAGGTTGGCATCGCTCAGGTCAGGCCACTTGCTGTGTGCCTGCCCACCCTCGATATCCAGCTGGCGCAACAGACCCACTCGGGCCTGCCACTGCCGCAGTTCAGGGTTCCAGGGCAGAAGCTCGATGCCCTTGCGCCTTACCAGGTTGACCAGGGCAAGCGAACGGGTGTGCTCATCAAGACTCGGCAGCGCTTTCGTCGACAAGATCAGCTGCCCCACCTTCAACTGCCGCTCAGCCTTCAGCACCCCTTCCCTTTCGTCCCAGTCAACCTCATCGACAGACTTCACAAGGTCAGCCAGCTCGTCATCGAACAGAGCAGGCTCGAGGTCACTCGCCAGGTAGATCCGCTCCTCACGCTGCCCTTGCCGGCTACCCAGGTCGGCAACCACCAGCCACTCATGCTTGGTTAGCGCATCGGGCTCTGAGAACACCGCGGCACGACCGTTGGAAAGACGGTATTCGGATGCACTTGCACGCCTCTGCTGGCCGATTCGGTCAGGGTAGGCAAACGCCAGGAGACACCCTACCCACCGTGGGTGATCGGGCTCGCTGACAGGGCTGGAGGCCTTCCCACGCAGTAGGGATCGGTACTGCCGAGCCGACTGCTTCACCCGCTGGAGAGAACCGCCACTGCGACGTGAATGTTGCTCCCCTAACAGGGCACTCAGCCGGGTGTGAAGGTCAGCACCGGCCCCACGCAGAATGTCCTTTTCGCCCAGCAGTGCCGCGATGTTGCATGCCAGGTCATCCAGGCCCATCGCATTGCCCTTGATGAGCATGTGGGCGATCCGGGGGTGGGCTGGCAGCGCGCTCATGGCCGCACCGTGTGGGGTGAGCTGCCCAGCATCGTCGAGTGCGCCCAGGCGCTTGAGCAAGTCTCTGGCTTGAGCGAAGGGTGCTGCTGGCGGCTGGTCGAGCCAGGTCATCTCTTGCGGCTTCATGCCCCATCGGGCCAACTGGAGCGCCAAGGCTGCCAAGTCTGCCTGCAGGATTTCAGGGGTGCTGTAGCCGGCCATCTGTTCGTGTTGGGACTGCGACCACAGCCGATAGCAGATGCCGGGCTCCAGGCGCCCAGCCCGCCCCGCACGCTGGGTAGCGCTGGCTTTGGAAATGCGCTGTGTGTCGAGTCGGGTCATGCCGCTGCGGGGGTCGAACCTGGGCACTCGTTCAAGGCCGCTGTCCACCACCACCCTCACCCCTTCGATGGTCAGGCTGGTCTCGGCGATGTTCGTGGCCAATACGATCTTGCGCGACCCCTTGGGTGCGGGGTCTATCGCCGCACGCTGCGCCTGCAGGTCGAGGTCACCGTACAGTGGGCACACGATCACCTCTGGACGGCTGCCGAGCAGCGCCTTGAGGTCCTCTGCCACCCGCCGAATCTCTGCCTGCCCCGGCAGGAAAACCAGAAGGCTGCCAGGTTGTTCATCGATGGCAGCCAGGCACGTG
Source organism: Pseudomonas parafulva (assembly GCF_002021815.1). Classification (NCBI taxonomy): domain Bacteria; kingdom Pseudomonadati; phylum Pseudomonadota; class Gammaproteobacteria; order Pseudomonadales; family Pseudomonadaceae; genus Pseudomonas; species Pseudomonas parafulva. Next base: position 655,561 of record NZ_CP019952.1, on the reverse strand, counting down.
TCCGTGATGCGCGCATCGATTCGCTCGCCCGGCTGATAGGGGCTGCCCCATACCGTCGAGACGGGATACATCCGGCCTTCGCTGGTGACCACGGGTGCATCGTTCAGCACCTTCGAAAGGCGAGCACCCTCCAGCGTTGCAGACATCAGCAGCAGCTTGAGCGGGGGTTCATCGCGCAGCAGTTCACGGGCGCTCAGGCACAGCGCCAGCGCCAGGTCAGAATCGAGGTTGCGCAGGTGGTACTCATCGAAGATGACTACCCCCACACCCTCCAGCGCCGGGTCATCCTGAAGCCGGCGAGCCAGGATGCCTTCGGTGACCACTTCGATCTGCGTACGCGGCCCTGCCTTGCTTTCAAGGCGAATGCGGTAACCGACCGTCTCACCCACCTGCTCACCCAGCTCACTGGCCAAACGCTCCGCCGCCGCCCGCGCAGCCAGTCGGCGAGGTTCGAGCATCAGGATCTTTTGCCCGGCCAGCCAGGGTTCATGCAACAACGCCAGGGGCACCCGAGTGGTCTTGCCAGCACCTGGGGGCGCTTCGAGGATCACTTCATTGCGACGGGCCAGGGCCTGTCGCAGATCTGCCAGTACAAGGTCTATAGGTAATGAAATCATGGTGGCCCTCGAACAAGCAGGCGAGTATAACGGCGAACCGACGTTGTCCTATCATGGTCTTAACTGCGCGGGTTCAGGCGCCTTGCCTGGCCTGCCGAACGCCACGCCTGGAGATTTACATGCGCATTGCTTCCCGCCTGATCGGTGCTGCCCTCGTGGGCACCTTGCTGACGCAACTGACGGCTTGCGGCTCTATCTTCTATCCAGACCGTCGCGGCCAGATCGACGGCAAGGTCGACCCGGCGATCGCCGTGCTGGACGCCGTTGGCCTGTTGTTCTACATCATCCCCGGGCTGATCGCCTTCGGTATCGACTTCGCCACCGGCGCCATCTACTACCCGCCAGGGCAAACCGCGCAGGTGGACCCTGCCAAGCTGAAAGACGCCGTCAATGCCGATGGCACCGTGGACAACCTCAAGCTGCAGGCCATTCTGGAGAGCGAACTGGGGCAACGCCTGCCGCTGGACGACCCACGCCTGATCCAGCACCGCGGCAGTGCTGAACAACTTGCCAGCCTAGGGCTGGTGCCTGCCGCCTGATGCCAAGGACAACCGCCTGACATGACCACCTCGGCCGAACACAAACGGTTGCTTCGCCTGGCCACGCGCGCCTCCCTGGCGGTGGCCAGCATCCTGGTGGTCAGCAAGGCGCTGGCGTGGTGGTTGAGCGGCTCGGTGAGCCTGCTGGCCGGGTTGACCGATTCGGCCCTGGACGCCGTGGCGTCCTTCCTCAACCTGCTGGCCGTGCACTACGCCCTGCGCCCGGCCGATGACGACCACCGCTTCGGGCACGGCAAGGCAGAAGCCCTGGCCGGTATCGCCCAGGCGCTGTTCATCGGCGGCAGTGCCGTGCTGATCGCCTTGCAGGCGTTGGAGCGTCTGCGCAACCCGCAGCCGTTGGGCGATACCGCCATCGGTATCGGGGTAATGCTGTTGTCGTTGGTGCTGACCGTCGCGCTGCTGGCCCTGCAACGCAAGGTCATCCGCGCCACAGGCTCCACGGCGGTACGCGCCGATTCCCTGCACTACCGCTCCGACCTGTTGCTCAACGGCAGCATCTTGCTGGCATTGCTGCTGGCGCGCTTCGGCTGGCCGCAACTCGATGCGCTGTTCGGGTTGGGCATCGCGTTGTACATCCTGTGGAGCGCCCTGCAGATCGCACGCGAAAGCACGGCGATTCTCATGGACAAGGAGCTGCCCGTGAATGTCAGTGAAGACATGGCCAACCGCGTGCTGGCTATCGATGGCGTGCTGGGCGTGCACGACCTGCGCACCCGGGTATCGGGCAACCAGTGGTTCGTGCAGTTGCACATCGAGCTGCCTGGGCAACTGCCGCTGCATCACGCCCATGGCCTGTGCGTGCAGGCCTCGGAGGTGATCCGCGATCAGTACCCCAAAGCCGATGTAATGGTGCACGCCGACCCGGTGTAGCCCTTCAGTTGATGCTGTAGCCCCGCCCGGACAAGCACGCGCCAAGCGCCCGTTGGTAGGTACTTGCAACCGCAGGCGCCGGCGCATAGGCAGCCATGGCAGGATCGAATCCCGACTGGCTGACCGCCCAGCGGTGGCACTGGTAGCGATCCTGATCCTGCTGTTCCTGCCCTTGCCCATAACGCGGATAAGCCACCACGTCATACCCCGGCGCCGCTGCTGGCGCAGGTTCTGGGGGATTGACCACCACGTACTCGCGACTGTTTTCCAGGTACCGATAGTAGGTGTCGGCGACCAGGTACATCATCGCACCGTCCACGCGGAACTTGTGCGCATAGGGCGGCAGGTAGCTGACTCGCGCACCTGGGGGCGGCACCACGACCTGGTAACCCCGTTCCCAGGGGCGATACCAGTACCCGCCCGAGTAGAAATAGTCCTGCCCTTGGTAGGGCACCTTCCAGAAGCGGTCAGGGAACCGGTCCACGGTCTGGCCAGGCCGGTAGTGCGGGCCGGAGCCCCAGCCTTCACCGTGGCCACCAGGGCGGCCCTGCCACCGCGGGCCATCACCGGGGCGGCGGGGAATATCCTGGTAGAACCCTGGCCGTGGGGGCTGCGTCTGCCCGACTTCGTCCCGTGAATTGAGCGCACGCCCAGGCGCAGGCCCTGCCTCGATACCTGGCCCTGTAGCGGCGGGGGGCAGCGCGCCTGGGCCGTCGTTGGGCCCGGCCGCCAGGGCTGCCACGCTGATGCCCATGCCCAGCAAACCAACACCTGCCCACTGCCAGATGTGCGACTTCATGGTAGTCCTCTCGACGGGAAAACGGCTGACTGCGCCAGTCTACCGCGCCCCACCGCGCCGCCCATTAAATTTCAGCCATGAAAAAAGGGAGGCCATGTGGGCCTCCCTTCAGCAATTGTCGTCCGTGCTCGGCGCTTGTGGCCCCGGCTCACCTCACACCGTCTTCTGGAAGGTGCGTAGCCCGGGGGCCTGGCCCATCCTGTTGGATGGCTTGGCCGCGAGCGCCCGTCTGGGGCGCATCGCCGTGGACTGATGTCCGGGCAGTGATTCTGGTGATAAAGATACCGGGCGCGCACCGGCACGGGATTGCGAAGATTGCTCAGATAAATAGCACTTGCGCAATTTTTAACCCTGGATTGATAATTCGCCGCAATCCGAACAGAAAAGGCATGATTCATGAGCAAGCTGGACCGATACGACCTGAGCATTCTGGCTGAATTGCAGCGCGACGCGCGCATCTCCAACCAGGAGCTGGCCGAACGCATCGGCCTTTCACCCTCACCCTGCTCGCGCCGCGTCAAGCAACTCGAAGACGACGGCTACATTTCCCGCCAGGTGGCCTTGCTCGATCGCAAGAAGCTGGGTTTGAGCCTGACCGCCTACGTGCTCATCGGCATGGACCGGCACACCCCCGAGCGCTTCGAAACCTTCGAGGCCACCATTCGCAATCTGCCCCAGGTGCTGGAGTGCAGTCTGGTGACCGGGATGGACGCCGACTATCAGCTCAAGGTCGTCGTGCCCGACATGGACCATTACCAGAAGCTGCTGCTCGGTAGCCTCACGCGCATCGAGGGCGTCACCAGCGTGCGTTCAAGCTTCGTGCTCAACCAGGTATTGGCCAGCACCGAGCTTCCATTGACCCACCTTCGCTGATCGGTTGTCACCTCACGCGTATACTTGCCCCCTCAACCCGCCTGGAGCACTGCAATGGATCCTGCCGTATTCGAAGAGTGGATGATGATCATCCTGGTGACCACCTTGATCGGCTTCATGGGCTTCATCGTCTGGGACCTGGCGAAAAAATCCCAGGCGGGGCGGTTCGGCACCCTGATCCTGTTCTTCGTGCTCGGCCTGGGTGTGCTGGCGTTCATCATCAAGAGCGTGGTGGTGGGGTTCATCGAGGGGGTGTAGCCGGCGCGGTCGTCACGTCCGCGCCGGCCATGACGCCTAGCGCCGCAGGGTCGGCGCCACCTCGCGCCAGCAGCCCTGCTCCAGCCCATCGAGTGCCCAATCGCCAATGCGCACGCGCACCAGGCGCAAGGTGGGCAGGCCCACAGCGGCGGTCATGCGCCGTACCTGGCGATTGCGGCCCTCGCGAATCACCAATTCAAGCCAACGGGTCGGGACGCTTTTACGAAAGCGTACCGGCGGGTTGCGCGGCCACAGCGTGGGCTCTTCCAGGCTGCGGGCCTCGGCGGGCAGCGTTGGCCCGTCATTGAGCTGCACGCCTTCGCGCAGCTGGCGCAGCTGCTCCTCGGTGGGCTCGCCCTCGACCTGCACCCAGTAGGTCTTGGGTAGTTTGTGTTTGGGGTCGGCAATACGCGCCTGCAGGGCGCCGTCATTGGTCAACAGCAGCAGGCCTTCACTGTCCCGGTCCAGCCGGCCGGCGGGGTAGACGCCCGGGATGTCGATGAAATCCTTGAGCGTGGCCCGCCCCTCGCCGTCGCTGAACTGCGTCAGCACGTCGAAGGGTTTGTTGAACAGGATCAACCGCGGCTCGGCGGGTGGCGCCTTGGGCTGGCGATGAGCACCAGGCGCAGGCCGCCCTTGGGGGCGGCGCGGCTTGGAACGGGGTGGCAGTGACATGGATCCTCAGCGGAACGGCGGCTCGTCGAAGCTGCGCAGTTTACGCGAGTGCAGCGAATTGAGCTCGGTGCGCAACAGATCCAGCGCCGCAATACCGATCTTCAGGTGCTGGCTGACCGCGCGGTTGTAGAACGCGTTGGCCGAGCCCGGCAGCTTGATCTCGCTGTGCAGCGGTTTGTCGGACACGCACAGCAAGGTGCCGTACGGCACCCGCAGGCGATAGCCCTGGGCTGCGATGGTGCCGCTTTCCATGTCCACGGCAACGGCGCGGGACAAGTTGATCAAGGGCCGTTCCTGAGCCCAGCGCAGCTCCCAGTTGCGGTCGTCGTAGGTCAGCACGGTACCGGTGCGCAGGCGCTTCTTGAGCTGCTCGCCCCGCTCGCCGGTCACCTGGGCGGCGGCTTCCTGCAGGGCCAGTTGCACCTCCGCCAGCGCCGGGATTGGAATGTTCGGCGGCACCACGCGGTCGAGGATGCCGTCGCGGCGCATGTAGGCGTGGGCCAGCACGTAGTCGCCAATGGTCTGCGACTGGCGCAGCCCGCCGCAGTGCCCGATCATCAGCCAGCAATGCGGGCGCAGCACTGCCAGGTGATCGGTGATGTTCTTGGCATTGGACGGGCCGACGCCGATGTTGACCAGCGTGATGCCGTCGCCGTCCCCTGCAATCAGGTGATAGGCCGGCATCTGGTAGCGGTGCCAGACCACACCGGCGACCAGCGCCTGGGCCTCGCCGTGGTCCATGCTCTTTTCGATCACGACGTTGCCCGGCAGCACCATGCGCACGAAACGCGGATCATCGCGCAACTGCTCAAGGCCATGGCTGATGAACTGGTCCACGTAACGGTGATAGTTGGTCAGCAGGATCCAGGGCTGCACGTGGCGCCAGTCGCTGCCGGTGTAGTGCACCAGGCGCCGCAGCGAGAAGTCCACGCGCGCAGCATCGAACAGGGCCAGGGGCAAGGTATCGGTGCTGTCCCAGTCGTAGAGCCCATCGGCGATGTTGTCGGTGGCCGAGGACAGGTCGGTGCTGGGGAACACCCGCGCCAGCTGCGCGGCGGTGATGCCGCTGCCGGCCAGCTCGTCGCCCTGGTCCACCACGTACGGATACGGGATGGGCTGCTCGCTGACCCCCACTTCAACCGTGACGGTGTAGTCGTGCATCAGCGGGCGCAGTTGCTCCAGCAGGTAGCCGCGAAAAGCAGCCGGCTGGGTGATGGTGACGCTGTAGGTGCCAGCCACCTGGACCTTGGCATAGGCCCGCGTGGTGGCAGCGACCTCGCCATTGCTGTGGTAGGTCAGGCGCAGCGCCGGGTAGCGGAACAGGTCACGCTCCTGGGCGTCGGGCTCGGTGCGGTCCTTGAGGTAACGCTTGAGGGCCTGGCTCAGGGCACCGGTGGCCTGCTCATGCAAGGCCGCCAGACGATCGACGGCCTGTTCGGGAGTATCAACGACTTCAAACGCGTGGCTCACACTGTGCTTCCTGTCTGGACATGCATGCGAACCATCTTGCCTGCCTTCTTGGGTAAATTCATCCCCTTGATGATGCAGGGAGGCGCAGCTGGGGCGTACAGGGCCGGCCTGTCAGCTGGCCATGGCCCGCGCCATCACGGCCTGTACGTCAACACCGCGTGGCAGCGTGCCATAGGCGCGCCCCGTCCCTGTGAGGCGACTGGCAATGAACGCATCGCTGACCGCAGAATGACCAGCCTCCAGCAGCAACTTGGCCTGCAACGCCAAGGCGATGGCCTCGGTCAGTTGTCGCGCCCGGTACTGGATATCGCCCGTGTCGAGAAACGCATCCTTCAGGTTGACGATGCAGGTGGCCAGGCGCTTGTCGCCGTGCCCGTCCCCCAGTTCGGCGAACAACGCCTCCAGCACACCCGGCTCCTTGGACAAAGCGCGCAGCACATCCAGGCACTGCACATTGCCCGAACCCTCCCAGGTCGAGTTAACGGGCGCCTCGCGGTAAAGCCGCGGCAGGATGCTGTCCTCCACATACCCTGCCCCGCCCAGGCACTCGGCCGCTTCGTTGATCATGGCCGGGGCACGCTTGCAGATCCAGTACTTGCCCACCGCCGTGACCAAGCGCGCGAAATGCGCCTGCTGGGGGTCGTCGAGCTGTTCGAGGGCGTGGCCCATGCGCAGGCTCAGGGCCAATGCCGCTTCGCTTTCCAGCGCCAGATCGGCGAGCACGTTCTGCATCAGCGGCTGCTCGGACAACAGGCGGCCCGCCACCTGCCGATGCGCACAGTGGTGCAGGGCCTGGGTCAGCGCCTGACGCATCAGGGCACTGGAGCCGACCATGCAGTCGAAACGGGTCATGGCCACCATTTCGATGATGGTCGGCACGCCTCGGCCCTCCTCACCGATCATCCAGGCCAGCGCACCGCGAAACTCCACTTCGCTGGAAGCGTTGGAGACATTGCCCAACTTGTCCTTCAGGCGCTGGATGTAGAACTGGTTGCGGCTGTCGTCCGGGCGGTGGCGGGGCAGCAGGAAGCAGCTCAGGCCGCGCTCGGTCTGGGCCAGGACCAGGAAGGCATCGCACATGGGCGCCGAGCAGAACCACTTGTGACCCACCAGCTCGTAGGCCTGGCCGGGCCCCGTCGCGCCCACGGGGTAAGCACGGGTGGTATTGGCGCGCACGTCCGTGCCGCCCTGCTTCTCTGTCATGGCCATGCCCAACGTGACGCCGGCCTTGTGCCGGTCGCCGACGTTGCGCGGGTCGTATTCACGCGACAGCGCCTTGGGCAGCCAGTAGTGGGCGATCTCCGGTTGCAGGCGCAGGGCCGGCACCGCAGCGAAGGTCATGGTCAATGGGCAGCCCGTCCCGGCCTCGGCCTGGCTGTGCAGGTAGGTCATCGCCGCGCGGGCCACATGGGCGCCCGGGCGCGGCTCGGCCCAGGGCAGCGACGGCAGCCCATGCTCGACGGCGGTGCGCATTAATTGGTGATAAGCGGGGTGAAATTCGACCAGATCGATGCGATGGCCGTATCGATCATGGCTGCTGAACACCGGCTTGTGCGCATTGGCCAGAAAGCCTGCCTGCATCAACGGCCCACCGGCCAGCGCGCCGTACGCATCGATCCGAGACTGCGCCCAGTCGGCACCAAAGCGCCTGGACCACTCCTGTAACGGCAGGTCCAGGCGGTACAGGTTGACTCCGTCCAGCGGTGGCGGCTGGTTGGTGACCTCGTGGGTTTCAGCGTACTGGTGCAGGTTCATGGAGGCGCTCCTGAATCCGGGCAGGCGTGAGATACCCAGTGAAGCACTGTCTGGTCGGTGGACAAAGGGGCATTCCTGACTAAAGGCAGGGGTGCGTGATGAGCGGCGCTTTTGAGACCTGCATTATCAGGGTCGCCAGCGGCGTGTTCGTGCGGCGCCCGAACAGATGAGGCCGTCAAGAACTTGTAATCCGGTTCCCAATAGTCCGTGGGAGTCTTCCTAGAAGCTGAATCAAGCGCACATAAGTGGATACCGCCTGCTAGGTTGCGGGTTCTTTCATGAACAGCAGGCAAGCCATGAGTATGCGCATCAGCATCCTGGGTCGGTACCAAGGCCTGGACAGCGATGAAACCACCACCGGCGCCATTTGCATTGCCGGGCAATCCAGAGGTCGCGTCTATGGCCGTAACTGGCTGCTGCAAGGCGACAAGACCACGCCCTGCCCCCGCTGCGGGCAACCTGGCACGCTGGTGGAGGGCGAGCCCCGTTGGAAGCAGGACGGCATACCTACGGTCCTTGACGGCGCATTGGTGGCGTGTGGGTGCCCTACAGGCAGCAACCGCGTAATTGCAGGCGGATCTGCAGTACCTGCAACGTTCAGGGCACCTGCATCTGAACCGGTCAGTGACGCGCTGCGACATCCTCAAGCACGCAATAGGGCGATCAGTCCGGAGCGGTTCCGGGACGCGGCGCCTTCAGCGGCTCAGCACAGCAATGAACCTGGTTTCTACATCGTGCCGCGCAGCATGTCGTATGAAGAGGTGCTGGTAGAACTCGGTTCGCCCCACGCGCACCTGTCTCGGTCAGCATTGGAACGGCTTAATCCAACCTTCCGGAACGGATTCAAACCGGGCGAGATATTCGTCGTGGGTGAAGAATCGAGGTACCCGATGTGTACCCGGCAGGAGATGTCGGTTATGAGTGCAGCGGAGCAGGCGCGCGCTGCATTGGCCGGCCTCACAGAGGAGGAAGCCGGCTTCATGATGCAGCATCAGGCCGAGATAGCCGCGCTGTTTGGTGATACCAGTCTGGCCATGGGCGTAGCCGAGACAGTGGCGGGTAAGTCACTGGATGAGATCACCAGCCTTTTGCGCAAAATCGAAGACCTGCACAAAGCGCAATTTGCCAAGCACGGGCACCTTCGCCACCCGGAATTCTTCGCCCAGCGCCAGCAGCTGTTCAATCAGTTGAGTGCCGGTTTGAAGGCCACCCTTCTCAATAAGCGGCTTAATCTTGGGGATTACTCAACACTGCGCCGAGACTTGGGTATCTCTTCCAAAAGCCTGGTGCACCACTGGAGCAAAGCAGGCGGGCCCACGGACATACCGGGGTATTCCACTCACTTGGACAAACTGGCAAGGATGGCCAAGTATTTGAAGGCTGGAGGGGCAGTGGGTATTGCGCTCGGGGGTATTGGATCAGCGATGAATATTGCCGATGCGTGCCGGGTGGGGAATACGAAAGCGTGTAGAAGGATCCGCTTTACTGAGGCTGGTAATTTTTCGGGTGGACTAGGCGGTGGTTGGTTGGTGCCAAGATAGCTAGGGAGCTGTCCCCTAAAATTTGCTGGAGGGCTGGCCCGAAGGCGTTGATATGCGTCATTGCAATTACCGGAGCAGGGGCTTTGGCGGGGAGCCTCGAAGGTATGCAATTCGGTGAAGATTTCGGTGACATAATTTTCGAGGCTTTGGAAGATGATTAAGAGCCTTGACATCAAGCTTCAATTACTTTTTCTTGCCACTCCCTTTATTCTCGGACTGACCGGCCTCGCCATGGATCTGCGTATCGCAGGCTCCAAAGAATACAAAATCATGATCGAGGCCCTGCAGCGCAGTGCGTGCCTACCCTTTATTGTCACCCTTTGTGGTGAAAAGACTTTGCGTGCGAGAATGTTTGTGACATTCATGGTCGCCGGGGTCATAAAGTATCCAAAATCAAGTATTCGACAAGGCATGCTTGACGCACAAGACTATGAGCAATTTCCACCATCCGTGAGAAAGCGGATTGTGGCCGCCTCATGGCTGAACACAGTCGCCTTCGGCTGGTTAATCATAGGTTCTTACTTTCTTTGATACCCCGAGTCGCACGCCCACGTTATCGCACTGCCCATTTAGCTAACAGCAAATCGTCCTAACCTACCGATGCTTACCGCCAACGCCGCCCCTCACTCCCCTGCACAGCCACCTGCCCCTGCGAAATCGCCAACTCCACACTCATCTCGAACCGACTGCCCACCCCAGGCGCCGATTGATGTGACAGCCGTGCCCCCAGCAATTCGCTCATCTGCCGGCAGATGGCAAGGCCAATGCCCAACCCGCCGTAGCGCCGGGTCATGGACCCATCCACCTGGAAAAACCGCTGGTAAAGAATCGACTGGTCAAGGTCTTCGAAACCGATACCCGTGTCGCTCACGGTAAACGTCAAGGCCAGTTGATTAGGCCCCCTGTGCTGTCCGCGAACCTGGATCATCACACCACCCTGATGGGTGAATTTCAGGCCATTGTCCACCAGACATCCCAGGCAGCGGGCCAGCTTCGGCCCATCGCCCACCAGTCGGTCGGGCAGGTCCGCCGGCATGTCCACACTCAAATACAGGCCCTTGCCCAGTGCCTGGCCGGCATAGCCAGCGCGCACGCCTTGCAGCAGTGCCCGCAGGTCGAAAGGTGCTGGCTGCGCACGCAGCCGCCCTGCCTGGAGTTCGGACAAGGTCAGGATGGCGTCGACCATGTTCATCATGCCCTGGGCCGAACCCACCGCTGTCTGATGAAAGCGGGCCATTTCCGCGTCCATCGGCAGAGTATGCATCAACTCCAGGGAACCGATCACGCCATTCATTGGGGTGCGCAGTTCATGGGTGGCGCAGGCCAGAAACTCGTCTTTGAGCCGGTTGCTGTTGGCCAGTTGCTGGTTGAGTAGCTCCAGTTGCTGCCCCGTTTCACGCAGGGTACGGGCCTGCTCATCGCGCAGCGTCTTGATGCGGTCGGCCAGGGCCAGCGATAGCAACGCCACTTCCAGCGCAGCACCCAATTGACTGGCATACATGGTCAGGAACATGTTCGGCAGGTAGCCCAGCACCATCAGCGTGTTGACCAGCCCCCCGAGCAGGAACGCGGTCCAGGCGATGATGAACCAGCGCGCCACGCGCAGCCCGCGCCGCCAGGCGTTGAGCCCTGCACACAAAACGCCCAGGCTGAACACGAGCGCCAAGGCGGTGGCAAGGCGCATGGCCACGCCATAGGGTACGCTCACGGCCAGCACCATCACCACGGCACCGCCCAGCATCAGCGCCTGCAGCAACCGGTCGAAGCCGCGGCTTTGATGGCGAAGTTGCAGAAAATGCCGGGCGAACTGGGAGCCGAACAGCGCAGCTGCGCCTACGAACAACGGTGTGCAGGCATTGGCCCACCATGGGCTGTCGGGCCACAGGTAAGCGATGCCGGCGCCATTGACCGAGACCTGGTAAAGACCGAAGGAGGCGATGTAGAGGATGTAGTACAGGTAGCTGACGTCCCGCACGCTCAGGTACAGGAACAGGTTGTACACCAGCATCACCAACAGCACCCCGTAGATCATCCCCAGCACATACAGGCGCGTGGCCTGGGCTTCCAGGTAGGCCTGGGGCGACCAGAGGGCCAGCGGCGCCTGCACCGAGCCCTGGCTATGCAGCCGCAGGAAGACGGTGGTGACCTGCCCAGGCGGCAATTGCAGGTTGAACAGGTAATTGTCCTGCCGAACCTCCCGACTTGAGTAAGGCAGTGCGTCACCGGTGCGCTGGGCCAGGTGAAAGCGCCCGTCCGGGCCCTTCAGGTAAAGCTCGAGGTGGTCGAGGGGTGGGTAGGCCAGTTCCAGCAACCAGTGCCGGGGCATGCCCGGCTCCGCGTCAGGGTGCAGCTCGAGCTTGAGCCAGAACACCGACTTGGAAAACCCGGCATTGAGCACGTCTTCAGGGTGGGAAAGAAAATGCTGTGCGAAGTCGGGCGCACTGACCTCCGTGATGCTGGCGCTGCCGTCCGGGTCTTCGTAGACCTGCATGACCTTGCCCAGAGGCAGGTGACGGGTGGCCGCGGTGATGTCCACCGCCTCGGCGAATGCGGGCAGCAAACCCATGAGCATAATCAGCAAATAGCGCATACAGCCCCAGCATGGCCTGTCCGGTCGCGTCGCGGTTGCCCCCTTTCCGTTTGAGACGACGAAATCCTGCAGAACCTGTTTATCGATTTATCTGCGCACTCTAGCACAGCTTCTGGTGCATCGAGCGGCGGCACAAAACCCACAGGACCGCTCTGGCACGGGCATAAGCGGCATTGAGCGTTGCCCATCTCGCACCAAAAAATCCACCGACCTGCACGGGCAAGGTCCGCACAAACAGGTTTGGTGGTAAGCTCGCCGACCATGAATACCTACGCCTCCCGCCCCGTTGTCCTCTGTCTCTCCGGCCACGACCCCAGTGGCGGCGCCGGCTTGCAGGCAGATATCGAAGCCCTGCTTGCACAAGGTTGTCATGCCGCGCCCGCGGTGACCGCCCTGACCGTGCAGGATACCGTCAATGTCTCCGACTTCCGCGTGCTCGACCGTGAGTGGGTGCTGGCCCAGGCCAATGCCGTGCTCACCGACTCCACGGTGGCTGCGGTCAAGCTGGGCATGCTCGGCTCGATCGACATGGTCGATACCGTGGCCGAGCTGCTGGCTGCGCACCCGCACCTGCCGTTGGTGTGCGATCCGGTGCTGCGCGCAGGCGGCGGCGGGCGCCTGGGCAAGGATGAAGTAGGCTATGCCCTGCGTGAACGCCTGTTGCCGCTGGCGACCATCACCACGCCGAACCTGCCCGAAGCCCGCATTCTCGCCGAGTTGCCCGAAGGCAGCGCCGACGAGTGCGCTGCCAGGCTGCTGGAGTTCTGCCCGCACGTGCTGATCACCGGCGGACACGGCGACGAGGTCGAAATCCACAACCGTCTGTACAGCCGCGACGGTCACCGCAGCACCTCGACCTGCCAACGCCTGCCGGGCAGCTACCACGGTTCGGGCTGCACCCTGGCCAGCGCCCTGGCGGGTCGACTGGCCTTGGGCGAGCACCTGGAAAGCGCCGTGCGCACCGCCCTGGACTACACCTGGCGCACCCTGCGCGATGCGGAGCAGTTGGGACGGGGCCAGTTCGTGCCTCGGCGCCTGCCTCTGGATTTCTGCTCCTGACTCGAGGTGCTCGATGACCCTACGCGGCCTGTATGCCATCACCGACAGCCAACTGCTGGCCGGCCGATTCCTGTCTCATGTGGAGGCAGCGCTCGAAGGGGGTGTATGCCTTCTGCAGTACCGGGACAAAAGCGATGACGCCGCGCGGCGCTTGCGTGAAGCGCAGGCACTCCAGCAGCTGTGCGAGCGTTATGGCACCCAGCTGCTCATCAACGACGATGCCGAACTGGCCAGGCACCTGGGCGTGGGTGTACACCTGGGGCAAACCGACGGGCCGCTGAACCCTGCACGCGCCCTGCTGGGCAGCGCAGCGATCATCGGCTCGACCTGCCATGCCAGCCTCGACCTGGCCGCCCAGGCAGCCCGCGAAGGCGCCAGCTACGTCGCCTTCGGCCGCTTTTTCACCTCCAGCACCAAACCCGGCGCTCCGGCTGCCGACGTCCGTCTTCTGGCGCAGGCTCGCGCCCAGGTGAACCTGCCGATCGCCGCCATTGGCGGGGTCACCCTCGACAATGCCGCCGCACTGGTGCACCACGGTGCCGACCTGCTGGCGGTGATCCACGGCTTGTTCGGTGCCGACAGTGCGCAGGAAGTTACCCGCCGCGCCCGCGCCTTCAATGCCTTGTTCGCATCCTGATTCGAGAGAACTTTCCATGTCCCGTTCCGAAGCACTTTTCGCCCAAGCCCAGAAACACATCCCCGGTGGTGTGAACTCGCCCGTGCGCGCGTTCAAGAGCGTGGGCGGCACCCCATTGTTCTTCAAGCATGCCGAGGGCGCCTACGTCGTCGACGAAGATGACAAGCGCTACGTCGACTACGTGGGCTCCTGGGGCCCGATGATCCTGGGCCATGGCCACCCTGACGTGCTGGACTCGGTACGTCGCCAGCTGGAACACGGGCTGTCCTATGGCGCCCCGACCGCCATGGAAACCGAAATGGCAGACCTGGTGTGCTCGCTGGTGCCTTCCATGGAAATGGTGCGCATGGTCAGCTCGGGTACCGAAGCGACCATGAGCGCCATCCGCCTGGCCCGTGGCTACACCGGCCGTGACGCGATCATCAAGTTCGAAGGCTGCTACCACGGCCACTCCGACAGCCTCTTGGTCAAGGCCGGTTCCGGCCTGCTGACCCAAGGCGTGCCCAGCTCGGCAGGCGTGCCCGCCGACTTCGCCAAACACACCCTGACGCTGCCCTTCAACGACATCGCCGCCGTCGAGAAGACGCTGGCTGAAGTGGGCCAGACCGTAGCCTGCATTATCGTCGAGCCGGTTGCCGGCAACATGAACTGCGTCCCGCCGGCGCCAGGCTTCCTCGAAGGCCTGCGCGAGCAGTGCGACAAGCATGGGGTGGTGTTGATCTTCGATGAAGTGATGACCGGTTTCCGGGTTTCGCTGGGTGGTGCGCAGGCGCACTACGGCATTACCCCCGACCTGTCCACCTTCGGCAAGATCGTCGGCGGCGGCATGCCGGTCGGCTGCTTCGGCGGCAAGCGCGAAATCATGGGCTGCATCGCCCCGCTGGGCCCGGTCTACCAGGCGGGTACGCTGTCGGGCAACCCGCTGGCCATGGCCGCCGGCCTGACCACGCTCAAGCTGATCAGCCGCCCGGGCTTCCACGCCGAGCTGACTGACTACACCAGCCGCATGCTCGACGGCCTGCAACAGCGCGCCGATGCTGCCGGCGTGCCGTTCGTGACCACTCAGGCTGGCGGCATGTTCGGCCTGTACTTCAGCGGGGCCGACGACATCGTCACCTTTGATGACGTAATGGCCAGTGACGCCGGTCGCTTCAAGCAGTTCTTCCACCTGATGCTCGAGGGTGGCGTGTACCTGGCGCCGAGCGCGTTCGAGGCTGGCTTCACCTCCATCGTTCATGGCGACAAAGAGCTGCAGATCACCCTGGATGCGGCTGAAAAGGCCTTCGCAGCCCTGAAGTAACCCGGCGCCTTCCCACCTTGGTAGCTGGTAGTACCCGCTATCACGGTGGGTATACCGGCCATCGCCAGGGGCATACCCCATGGGAACGGGCGCATGTGCAATGAGGCCATACAGGTAACGAAGGGGTCCTGCCATCAGCCTGTTTCGCCACGCCGACATAAATTCGAGTAAAACTTTGTAAGGTTGGCGCTGCTTATCCCATAATGTGCCACCAGAGACATTGGCCGCAGCTTTGCAGAGGTAAGTCGATCCCCATGAACCGCACCGGCCGCGCCCTCACCCTGGGCTGCCTGTTGCTTCTCCAGCCCCTGCTGGCCCTGGCGGAGGGCGGTAACTCGTTGCTCATCCCGACGACGGGTCGCTGCACCTTGAACGTGCAGCCGCAGGACCTGGCCAGCGCACTCAAAACCTGTGAACAGGTGGCCGATGCCGGCGATGCCCAGGCACAGTACGAGCTGGGCGAGTACTTCTATGCGCAAGCGCCGAAAAACCTCAATAAGGCACTGGACTGGTACCAGAAAGCGTCCCTGCAAGGCCATGCCGAGGCCCAGTACCGCCTTGGGTCGATGTTTTTCCGCGGCGAAGGGGTCAAGGCCAACAACGTGCAGGCCTACATCCTGTTGAAGATGGCGGCAGTCAACGGCGCTGAAGATGCCCTGGACATGGCGGACGAAGTCACCGAACAGATGCCCAGGGACGACCTGGAGCATGCGACGCAGGTGCTCGGCCAGATCTTCCGCAAGTACCTGCTCGAGCTGCAGAACGCCGAGGGTCGCTCGCCGTTCTCCCCGCTGCCCTAGGCTTTGCTTGCAGAATGCCGTTGAGCCCATCAGGACTTTCGCCACTGCCATTCAAGGGTTATTCTTGAGCTCACACTCATTGCCGTCGGGCGGCTAAAAACGACCTTGAACGCACCCATCGAACCCCATCGTTTCATCCTCGAACCTTTCGAGGCCCACCGTTTCGCCAACTTGTGTGGCCAGTTCGACGAGCACCTGCGCTTGATCGAACAACGCCTTGCCATCGAGATCCGCAACCGCGGCAATCAGTTCGAACTGATCGGCGAATCCAAGACCACCCATGCTGCCGAGCAACTGCTGCGCCGTCTCTACCGCGAGACCCAGGCCACCGAGCTGTCGCCGGAAACCGTGCACCTGTACCTTCAGGAATCGGCCGTCGAGCACATCGACAACCCGGCGGTGAACGAGGTCAGCGTCTCGCTGCGCACACGCAAGGGCAATATCCGACCACGGGGCGCCAACCAGCAGCGCTACGTCAAGGAGATCCTGGCCAACGACATCAACTTCGGCATCGGCCCGGCCGGTACCGGCAAGACGTACCTGGCCGTGGCGTGTGCTGTCGACGCACTGGAACGTGAACAGGTTCGCCGCATCCTGCTGGTGCGCCCGGCCGTTGAAGCTGGCGAGAAGCTCGGGTTCCTGCCTGGCGACCTTGCACAGAAGATCGACCCTTATCTGCGCCCGCTCTACGATGCCCTTTATGAAATGCTGGGCTTCGAGCACGTGGCCAAGCTGATCGAGCGTCAGGTCATCGAAATTGCGCCGCTTGCCTACATGCGCGGTCGCACCCTGAACAACAGCTTCATCATTCTCGACGAAAGCCAGAACACCACGCTCGAGCAGATGAAGATGTTCCTCACCCGTATCGGCTTCGGCTCCACGGCGGTGATCACCGGCGACATCACCCAGGTCGACCTGCCCCGGGGCACCAAGTCGGGCCTGGCGCATGTGATCGAAGTGCTGCGGGACGTGCCGGGCATCAGTTTCACCCACTTCCAGCCCAAGGACGTGGTACGTCACCCCTTGGTGCAGCGCATCGTAGAGGCCTATGACCGCTTCGAAGCCCGCCAGGCCACTCCCGAGGCGCCCGGCAAAAATGCTTGAACTGGACATACAACGGGCGACACAGGCTGTCGCCCCGGTCGATGCCGACTTTCGCCGCTGGTGCGAGCTGGCCTTGCAGCAACGCAAGGCCGACTCGGAGATGACCATTCGTCTTGTGGACGAAGCGGAAGCGCGCGAGCTTAATCACACGTATCGGCACAAGGACTATGCGACCAACGTGTTGTCCTTCCCGGCCGACGTGCCAGACGAATTGCTCGACATCCCCTTGCTGGGCGACCTGGTGATCTGCGTCGCGGTGGTCGAACGCGAGGCGGCCGAGCAAGGCAAGTCGCTGGCGGCGCACTGGGCGCACCTGGTCATACACGGCTGCCTGCATCTGCTCGGTTACGACCACATCGAGGATGAGGAAGCCGAGGAGATGGAAAGCCTGGAACGAGAATTGCTGGCGCAACTGGGTCACCCGGACCCATACGCCGATGACGAAACCGAATCAACCCCACACTGATAGACCAAGGATCACGAGAACCGCCATGAGCGAAGATCGATCGAGCAACGGGCAGAAGTCCTGGCTGGGTAAACTGACCCAGGCTTTTGCCCATGAGCCGAAAAACCGCCAGGAGCTCCTGGAGCTGCTGCGCGAAGCACATCAGAACAAGCTGCTGGACAGCGAGGCGCTGACCATCGTCGAAGGTGCCATCCAGGTGGCGGACCTTCAAGTGCGTGACATCATGGTGCCGCGCTCGCAGATGAACAGCATCAAGGCCGGTCAGTCGCCTCGCGAGTTCCTGCCGGCGGTGATCGACGCGGCGCACTCGCGCTACCCGGTAATCGGCGAAAGCCATGACGATGTGCTCGGTGTCCTGCTCGCCAAGGACCTGCTGCCGCTGATTCTCAAGGAGAACGGCGACAACTTCGACATCAAGACGCTGCTGCGCCCGGCCACTTTCGTGCCCGAGTCCAAGCGCCTGAACGTGCTGCTGCGCGAGTTTCGCGCCAACCACAACCACATGGCCATCGTCATCGATGAATACGGCGGCGTGGCTGGCCTGGTGACCATCGAGGATGTGCTCGAACAGATCGTCGGCGATATCGAAGACGAACACGACGTCGAAGAGGACAGCTACATCAAGCCGCTGCCCAACGGCGACTTCCTGGTCAAGGCACTGACGCCGATCGAGCACTTCAACGAGTCCTTCGACAGTGCGTTTTCGGACGATGAGTTCGACACCGTCGGCGGTTTGGTGATGAGTGCCTTCGGCCATCTGCCCAAGCGCAACGAAACCACCGAAATCGGCGCGTACAAATTCCGCGTGCTCAACGCCGACAGCCGCCGGATACACCTGCTGCGCCTGACCCCGATCAACCGTTAAGGAACGACATGCGCTGGATCACCCGCCCCGGCTGGCCCGGTAACCTGCTGGCCCTGGCGGCCGGCGCTTCTACCCTCCTGGCCCTGGCGCCATTCGATCTGTGGCCACTGGCGCTGCTGTCCATCGCCCTGCTCTACCTGGGCCTGCGCGAGCTTAGCCCGCGCCAGGCCTTGTGGCGTGGCTGGTGGTTCGGCTTCGGCCTCTACGGCGCCGGCACCTGGTGGATCTACGTCAGCATGACGAACTACGGCGGCGCCTCGCCGCTGTTGGCCATCGCGCTGCTGGTTGCGTTCTTTGCGGCCTTGGCCTGGTTCTTTGCGCTGCCCACCTGGTTGTGGGCACGCTGGTTGCGGCGCAACGAGGCGCCGCTTGCCGATGCCCTGGGCTTTGCTGCCCTGTGGGTGGCGCAAGAGGCGTTTCGCGGCTGGTTCCTCACCGGCTTCCCGTGGTTGTACGCAGGCTACAGTCAGCTGGACGGCCCGCTGGCCGGCCTGGCGCCTCTGGGCGGGGTGTGGCTGGTGTCGTTTGCGTTGGCGCTGACGGCTGCGCTGCTGTGCAACCTCAACCGTTTGCGTACCCGTCCGGGCTTTCTTGCCATCGCCTGCGTGCTGCTGCTCACTCCCTGGGCGGTAGGATTGGCACTCAAAGGGCATGCCTGGACTACTCCGGCAGGCGACCCACTCAAGGTCGCTGCCATTCAGGGCAACGTCGAACAGGACGTGAAGTGGGACCCGGCGCATATCGACGCCCAGTTGGCCCTGTACCGCGATCTGAGCTTCAGTTCAAAACCTGCGGACTTGTTGATCTGGCCGGAAACGGCGGTACCTGTGCTCAAGGACCAGGCGCAAGGGTATATCGACATCATGGGGCGCTTCGCCGCAGACCGGCATTCGGCCCTGATCACCGGCGTGCCGGTTCGCGAGGTGGTGCACCGTCAGCGTCGCTACTTCAACGGCATCACCGTCACGGGCGAAGGCGACGGCACCTACCTCAAGCAGAAGCTGGTGCCCTTTGGTGAATATGTCCCGCTGCAGGACATGCTGCGGGGGCTGATCGAGTTCTTCAACCTGCCCATGTCGGATTTCGCCCGGGGCCCTGAGGACCAACCGCTGCTCCAGGCCAAGGGTTATCAGATCGCGCCTTATATCTGCTACGAGGTGGTCTACCCCGAGTTTGCCGCCGGCCTGGCGGCACGTAGCGACTTGCTGCTGACCATCAGCAACGACACCTGGTTCGGCACTTCCATAGGCCCGCTGCAGCACTTGCAGATGGCCCAGATGCGTGCGCTTGAAGCCGGCCGCTGGATGATCCGGGCCACCAACAATGGCGTGACGGCCTTGATCGACCCGTTCGGGCGCATCACGACCCAAGTGCCTCAGTTCCAGCAGGCAGTGATGTACGGCGAGGTGGTGCCGATGCAGCAGCTGACGCCTTATCTGCAATGGCGTTCCTGGCCGCTTGCAATCGTTTGTGGGTTGCTGCTGGTCTGGGCGTTGATGGCCGGGCGTGTGGCCAGGGCAGTGTGACGGGGCTTTGAAGTTGACGTTCCACGGGGCTGTTGCTCAGCCCTTTCAGTAGAACAACCGATACCCCACCAGCCCAGCCACCTCATTGAGCAACTGCCCGCTCTGCCACATGGCCCGGCTTTCCGGCAGCCAACCTGCGAATGGCCGCGCCGGATCACGGCCGAGGAAGCCGACTGGCGCGGGTACCACTTCGAAACCTGCCTGCTCGAAGCTCCAGCGTGAGCGCTGCATGTGCCAGGCCTGGGTCACCACCACGACGCGGCGTATCCCCAACGGCTCAAGCACACTCGCCGAGTGCTGGGCATTTTCCCAGGTGGTGCGGCTCGCCTGCTCCAACCACTTCACCTCAATGCCGAAGTCGTCATGCAGGCTGTCGGCCATCAGCCGCGCCTCGCTGGGTGGTGTGCCGTAGTGCAGCCCGCCGCTGGTCAGCACCGGTAGCCCGGACGCCTTGGCCAGGCGAGCGGCAAAGCGCAGCCGCTCCAAGGCCGTGGGCGTCGGCTGGTCGACACCCGCCCAGGCAGGGTCGCCCCGTTCACGCCCTGCGCCCAGCACGACGATGGCATCGGCCCGCTGCTTGAGGCCAGCCCAGTCCTGCCCGGCTAGCGCAGGCTCCGTCTCCAGGGCTCTTGCCAGGTACTGAACGGCCACCGGCAAGCTGGTCATCCACAGCCCGCCTAGCCCTGCCACAAAGCACACAGCGGCCAGCCGGGGGCGACGCCTGCGCAGCCACCAGGCTGAAAGCAGCAGGAGAAACAGCACGCCTGGGGGTAACAACCACTGTTTGATGAAATACCGGATGGGCATGCACACCTCCTTCGAAGGTGTGCAGACTAAAAGCATCGGCGCCGGCCAACAACATGGCCGGCGTCGATCAAGGTCGGATTACTGTGCAAACCCTTGAAAAGCGCCGCGCAAACCCCTAGCGGCGGGAGGCCTTGCGTGGGCGTGGCGTGCGCACTGTGCGCTTGATGTCCTTGAGCCAGATGATCCTGGCCGACGCAGGTTCAGCTTGCGGCCTGAGGTTTGCAGCCTCGTCGGCGCGTTTCTGGAAGGTATCCAGATAAGTTTTGATCACCTCGAACTCGGCGCGGCTCAAACCACGCAACTCCAACTCGGCTGGCGCCTCGTCCCGAAGCCGCATGGACGTTCTGGCTGTATCCAGGGCAAGCCCGAGCCTATCGATCAGGCGCTCATAGAGTTCTGGTTTTCCTGCAGGTAGCTGCGACTCTCCCATTCGTTCACCTCATTGAAGATAACGATTATCTCCCCCACCCGAGAGCTTAGCGTCGTTGCGAAAAGCAGCCCGACGCTGCGACCAGCGGCCATTCGCAACGAACGTTTCCCACGATGCGCGGCGCTGCTGTATGCTACGGCGTTCACTCCCGATGACACCGGAGTGCCGGACGCAGCGAGGTTCGCTGCCTGGAAAGGTCTCCTCTCTCTCAGCCAAAAGTAGCCATGCACGAACAATACACGCCCCGTGATATCGAAGCCGCCGCCCAGAAATTCTGGGACGAGCAACAATCGTTCGCTGTTACCGAACAGCCAGGCAAGGACACGTACTACTGCCTGTCGATGTTCCCGTACCCGAGCGGCAAGCTACACATGGGCCACGTGCGCAACTACACCATCGGCGACGTGATTGCCCGCTACCAGCGCATGCTGGGCAAGAACGTCCTGCAACCTATGGGCTGGGACGCTTTCGGCATGCCTGCCGAAAACGCGGCGATGAAGAACAACGTCGCCCCGGCCAAGTGGACCTACGAAAACATCGACTACATGAAGACCCAGCTCAAGAGCCTGGGCCTTGCCATCGACTGGGCCCGCGAGGTCACCACCTGCAAGCCCGACTACTACCGTTGGGAGCAGTGGCTGTTCACCCGCCTGTTCGAGAAGGGCATCATCTATCGCAAGAACGGCACCGTTAACTGGGACCCGGCTGACCAGACCGTGCTGGCCAACGAACAGGTCATCGACGGACGCGGCTGGCGTTCCGGCGCGCTGATTGAAAAGCGCGAAATCCCGATGTACTACTTCCGCATCACCGACTATGCCGACGAGCTGCTGGAAAGCCTCGACGAGCTGCCGGGCTGGCCTGAGCAGGTCAAGACCATGCAGCGCAACTGGATCGGCAAGTCCCGCGGCATGGAAGTGCAGTTCCCGTACGATCAGGCCAGCATTGGCCACACCGGTACGCTGAAAGTCTTCACCACCCGCCCGGACACGCTGATGGGCGCTACCTACGTGGCAGTCGCCGCCGAGCATGCGCTGGCCACCCAGGCGGCCCAGGGCAACCCGGCGCTGCAAGCCTTCATCGATGAATGCAAGGGCGGCAGCGTGGCCGAAGCGGACATGGCCACCCAGGAAAAGAAGGGCATGGCCACTTCCCTGCTGGTCGAGCACCCGCTTACCGGTGAGAAGCTGCCGGTCTGGGTCGCCAACTACGTGCTGATGCACTACGGCGACGGTGCAGTCATGGCTGTGCCAGCCCACGACGAACGCGATTTCGAGTTCGCCCGCAAGTACGACCTGCCGGTCAAGGCCGTGGTGCGTACCAGTGCCGGTGACGAGGTCGGTGCCCAGTGGCAGGCCGCCTATGGCGAGCATGGCCAGCTGATCAATTCCGGCGAATTCGACGGCCTGGATTTCGCCGGCGCCTTCGACGCCATCGAAGCGGCGCTGGTGCGCAAGGACCTGGGCAAGTCCCGCACCCAGTTCCGCCTGCGCGACTGGGGCATCAGCCGCCAGCGTTACTGGGGCTGCCCGATTCCGATCATCCACTGCCCGTCTTGCGGCGATGTGCCGGTGCCGGAAGACCAGTTGCCGGTTACCCTGCCCGAAAACGTGGTACCGGACGGTGCAGGCTCGCCGCTGGCGCGCATGCCCGAATTCTACGAATGCAGCTGCCCCAAGTGCGGCGCTGCGGCCAAGCGCGAAACCGACACCATGGACACCTTCGTCGAGTCCTCGTGGTACTTCGCGCGCTACGCCTCGCCCAACTACGAAGGCGGCATGGTAGACCCGAAAGCGGCCAACCACTGGCTGCCGGTCGACCAGTACATCGGCGGCATCGAACACGCCATCCTGCACCTTCTGTATGCGCGCTTCTTCCACAAGCTGATGCGTGACGAAGGCCTGGTGACCTCGAACGAGCCGTTCAAGAACCTGCTGACCCAGGGCATGGTCGTGGCCGAAACCTACTACCGCGTCGCCAGCAACGGCGGCAAGGACTGGTTCAACCCGGCCGATGTCGAAGTCGAGCGCGATGCCAAGGCCAAGATCGTCGGCGCGCGCCTGAAGACCGATGGCCTGCCGGTTGAGATCGGCGGCACCGAGAAGATGTCCAAGTCCAAGAACAACGGCGTCGATCCCCAGTCGATGATCGAACAGTACGGCGCCGATACCTGCCGCCTGTTCATGATGTTCGCCTCGCCGCCCGACATGAGCCTGGAATGGTCCGACTCAGGTGTGGAAGGCGCTAGCCGCTTCCTGCGCCGCGTCTGGCGCCTGGCCCAGGCCCACGTTGCCCAGGGCTTGCCTGGCAAGCTGGAGGTGGCAACCCTGGATGACGCGCAGAAAGTGATCCGCCGCGCCATCCACGCCGCCATCAAGCAAGCCAGTACCGATGTAGGCCAGTACCACAAGTTCAACACCGCCATCGCCCAGGTGATGACCGTGATGAACGTGCTGGAAAAGGCGCCGCAGGCCACCGCGCAGGACCGTGCCCTGCTGCAGGAAGGCCTCGAAGCCGTCACCCTGCTGCTGGCCCCGATCACGCCGCACATCTCCCACGAGCTGTGGAAGCAACTGGGCCATGACCAGGCCGTCATCGATGCCGCCTGGCCTGCAGTGGATGAAGCCGCGCTGGTACAGGACACCGTGACCCTGGTGGTGCAAGTCAATGGCAAGCTGCGTGGCCAGATCGAGATGCCAGCCGCAGCCAGCCGCGAAGAAGTCGAAGCCGCCGCGCGCAGCAACGAGAATGTCCTGCGCTTCATCGATGGCCTGGCCATCCGCAAGGTCATCGTAGTGCCGGGCAAACTGGTCAATATCGTCGCCAACTGATGGCAACGCCCGTTCGCAGGCTCTGCGCACGGGCGGAACAGGCTCACGAGGGAGCAACAACATGATCAAACGCAATCTGCTGGTAGTTGGCCTGGCGGTCATGCTCAGCGCCTGCGGGTTCCAACTGCGCGGCACGGGCACCAGCGAAATGAGCGTCAAGGAGATGGACGTCAGCGCGCGCAACGCTTACGGCCCGACCGTGATTCAACTGCGCGAAGTGCTCGAGCGCAGCGGCGTGAACGTCCACGCAGGCGCACCGTACCGCCTGGTGCTGACCAACGAACAGGAGCGCCAGCGCGCCGTTACCTACAACAGCGGCAACCGCACGGCGGAATTCGAGCTCACCACCGAGCTGGACTACAGCATCCATGGCCTGAACAACCTGGAGCTGACCAGCGACAAGGTCGAAGTGCGCAAGGTCTATGTGCGTGACGCCTCGAACATCACCGGTTCCGAGCAGGATGCCAAACGCGCCCGTGACGAGATGCGCCGCGACCTGGTCAATGCCATGGTCGTGCGCCTGCAAAACCTCACCCCTGCCCAGCTCGATGAATTGCAGCGCAAGGCCGATGAGCGTGCCAAGGCCGAAGCGGATGCGCTGGAAGCCGCGCGTCGCCAGCAGGCCGAGACACCGCAGCAATCGCCGCTGGAAGTGCCGGGCAACTGAGCCCGTGCAGGGCGCTGTCTGGCGCCCTGCCCCCGATGCCATGAAACTCGCCCCCGCTCAACTCACCAAACACCTGCAAGGCTCACTCGCGCCCGTCTACGTGGTCAGCGGCGATGACCCGTTGCTGTGCCAGGAAGCGGCCGACGCCATCCGCAGCGCCGCCCGCCAGCAAGGTTTCGACGAGCGCCAGGTGTTCAGTGCCGATGCCAACTTCGATTGGGGCACCCTGCTGCAAGCAGGTGCGAGCCTGTCGCTTTTCGCCCAGCGACGCCTGCTGGAACTGCGCCTGCCCTCGGGCAAGCCGGGTGAAAAGGGCGCTGCCGCATTGCTGGAATACTGCGCCCGCCCTGCCGAAGACACGCTGCTGCTGATCAGCTTGCCAAAGCTCGATGCCAGCGCGCAGAAGACCAAATGGGGCAAGGCACTGGTCGAGGGTGATCATTGCCAGTTCATCCAGATATGGCCCGTGGACGCGCATCAGTTGCCCCAATGGATCAATCAGCGGTTGCAACAGGCAGGCCTGAGTGCCCAGCGTGACGCCGTGGACCTGATTGCTGCGCGCGTGGAGGGCAACTTGCTCGCGGCCGCGCAGGAAATCGAAAAGCTCAAGCTGCTGGCCGAGGGCAACGTCATCACCCTGGAAACGGTCCAGGCCGCGGTGGCGGACAGCGCGCGCTTCGATGTCTTCGGGCTGGTCGACGCCATTCTCAAGGGTGAAGCCGCCCATGCCTTGCGCATGCTCGAAGGCCTGCGCGGCGAAGGCGTGGAGCCCCCGGTGATCCTCTGGGCCCTGGCCCGTGAACTGCGGCAACTGGCGGGCCTGGCCCAGCAGTTCAGCCAGGGCGTTCCCCTGGACAAGGCCTTCAGCCAGGCACGCCCACCCATCTGGGACAAACGCCGCCCCTTGGTCAGCAAGGCCCTGCAGCGGTTACCCGCCCAGCGCTGGTCGCAGCTGCTGCAGGACGCCCAGCGTATCGACGCCCAGATCAAGGGCCAGGCGCAAGGTTCTCCCTGGACAGGCCTGGCGCGCCTGGTGCTACTGATGGCCGGCCAGCGCCTAGCGCTGCCTGCCCAATAGTCGAAGCCCTGCCTATAGAGCCCGCGCTTGTTGGCCATGGCCGGCAAGCCGCCTCATGAGGCCTGGATGACACTCACGACCATATAAACAATCAATTGGCCTGCCCACGGCCAAGCCTGCACAGTGCAGCCCGCACTGTCCCAACGCAGGAACCACTTTCATGAGCAAAAAACCAACCAAGCAAGGCCATAACAAGGCCAAGTCCATCGTCGCCCAGCCCCTGTTCCGTTGCCGTCGGGAACGGCCGGAGAAAGGCAAGGGCAGCTACCGCCGCGAAGCCTTCCAATCGAGAGATTGGGAGGCTTCTTACTTTTTGGCGGCATGAAGGCATCCGTAGCGCAGGCATGATATGGTCATCACCTGACCTGCAGACCTGGACCTGTGCATGCTCTACCGTCTTTTTCCTCGTTGGGAAACCCGCCAGCTCGTTGCGGCCTCCAGCTTCATCCTGCTCGTTGCCTGTGCGGAAAAACCCACGGCAGCCGATGCATTGCCCCTCGCCCAGGCGCAGCCGGCACCTGTCGTGAATGCACCTGGCAAGGCGCCAGACAGCAACCCAGATATCCAGCCGTCCCAAACCTTTGCCCAGTGGCAAGCAGGTTTCCGCCAGCAGGCCCTACAAGCGGGCATTGCCCCGGAAATTTTCGACAAGGCGTTTCTCGGCGTCACGCCGGACATGGACGTGATCAAGGCTGACCGAAGCCAGCCAGAGTTCACCCGGCCAGTCTGGGAATACCTGGAAGGTGCCTTATCCCCCGTACGCGTACGCAACGGCAAAAGGCTGCTGGAGCAGAACGCCGAGCTGCTGACCCGCCTGGAACAGCGCTACGGCGTTGATCGCCAGATCCTGGTCGCGGTATGGGGCATGGAAAGCAACTTCGGCCAGTTCCAGGGCAGCAAGTCAGTGATCCGCTCCCTGGCCACTCTGGCCTACGAAGGACGACGCCCACAGTTTGCCCAAGACCAGCTGATTGCCGCCCTGCAGATCATCCAGCACGGTGATATTCAGCCTGATGCGATGCGCGGCTCCTGGGCCGGCGCCATGGGCCAGACCCAATTCATCCCGACCACCTACAACACCCATGCCGTGGATTTCGACGGCGATGGCCGCCGCGATATCTGGAACAGCACGCCCGATGCCTTGGCCTCCACTGCACACTACCTTCAAAGCTCAGGCTGGAAGCGTGGCCAACCTTGGGGGTTCGAGGTGCAGGTACCGGCAGGCTTCGATTATTGGCAAGCTGACGGGACCTCGCGCAAGCCGATCGCCGAATGGCTGGCCATGGGCCTGACACTGCCTGCTGGTACGCAGTTGCCAGCCGGTAGCAATGAGCTGCCAGCCGCCCTGTTGCTGCCCGCTGGCGCGCGAGGCCCGGCATTCCTGGTTCTCGACAATTTCCGCGCCATCCTTAAATACAATAACTCATCGGCTTACGCGCTGGCCGTCAGCCTGCTGAGCGATCGCTTCACCGGCTGGGGCTTCATCGCTGGCAGCTGGCCCAAGGACGACACCCCCCTGAGCCGTAGCGAGCGCATGGAGTTGCAGAACTTGCTCAATGCCAAGGGCTTTGAGGCGGGCAACGCCGATGGGATCATTGGCGCCAACACCCGCAAGGCCATCCGTAATGCCCAGCAGGGCCTGGGCTGGCCAGCCGATGGCTATCCGACGCACAAGCTCCTGGAGAGCCTACGGTAGCCACACGCTCTCGCTGACTGGCAACAATGCGGGTCCCCCTGGGCACGGTAACCGTGACCCTGGGGTGGCCTTGGCGCCAGGCTCATGCCTGGAACAGCGCCTGCTCCAGCACCAGGCGCTGCCGCTCGCTGTCCAGCGTTACTCGAGCACCTAGCGGCAGGCAGATATTGGGGTCACAGTGCCCACTGCGCCATCCGGCCAGCACAGGGACGCCCAAAGGGCCGAACGTGTCGCGCAGCAGCGGTGCCAGCGCCGCCGCGGTAATACCAGCAAAGTCCCCTACCAGCACACCCCTGATGCCTTCTAGCTTGCCAGCTAGCCGTAACTGCGTCAGCAGGCGATCGACTCGGTACAACGGCTCGTTCACGTCTTCGATGAACAGGATGCAGCCCTGGGTATCCAGCTCTGCCAAGGTCCCAAGGGTCGCACCCAGCATCGACAAGTTCCCACCCAGCAGCGGGCCACTGGCACGGCCGGGGAAGACCGTGTGCAAGGGGAACTGCGCTGGGTGCGTGATCGGGTCACCGGCTGCCACCTGCCCGCTCAACTGCGCCACCAGCGACGATTCGGTGGGTGCCTGCTTGCCACCCAGCAGGTCGGCGTTGAGCATGGCCCCGTGGAAGCTGATCATCCTCGTGTGACGGTAGAGCGCCGCATGCAAGGCGGTGATATCGCTGTAGCCAATCAAAGGCTTGGGGTGGTGTTGCAACAGCTCGAAATCGAGCTTGTCCAGCAGGCGCATGCTGCCGTAGCCGCCACGCATGCACAGAACCGCGTCGATGGACGGGTCCCGAAAGGCGTCGTGCAGATCCTGAAGCCGCTGCGCGTCGGCGCCTGCCAGGTAGCCCTCGGACTGAGTCGCACCTGGATAGACCCGGCAGCGGTAGCCGCGCTCGGCGAACCACTGGGCCGCTTTGTGCACATCCAGACGCGCCGGGCCTGCCGGGGCAACCACGGCAAAGCAGGCATCGGGCTCAATGGCCTTGCGCAGTGGCAAGGCAGAAGGTTCTACGCAGTTCATCGGGCAACTCCATACGGCTTGTCACAAACAGCTTACGGCTTGGCTGGTAGAAAAAAAAATGCCGACGCGGCCTTGCGGCGCATCGGCATTTCTCTTTTTACGGTCAGATCAGAGTTTGATCTTGGCTTCGTGCGCTTGCTGGTCGGCATGGTAGGACGAGCGCACCAGCGGGCCGGAAGCGACGTTCTTGAAGCCCATGCGGTAGCCTTCCTCGGCGAACCAGGCGAAGGTGTCAGGGTGCACGAAACGCTGTACCGGCAAGTGGCTGCGCGATGGCTGCAGGTATTGACCCAGGGTGAGCATGTCGATGTCGTGCTCGCGCATGCGGTGCATGACCTCGATCACTTCTTCGTCGGTCTCGCCCAACCCGAGCATCAGGCCAGACTTGGTAGGAACATGCGGTACCAGCTGCTTGAACTTCTGCAGCAGGTCCAGCGACCAGTCGTAGTCCGAACCCGGGCGAGCGGCCTTGTACAGACGCGGCACGGTTTCGAGGTTGTGGTTGAACACATCCGGCGGCTCCTGAGCCGTGATCGCCAGCGCGACGTCCATACGGCCCCGGTAATCCGGCACCAGGGTTTCAAGCTGCACGCCTGGCGACAAAGCGCGGATTTCGCGGATGCAGTCGGCGAAATGCTGGGCGCCGCCATCGCGCAAATCATCACGGTCAACCGAGGTGATGACCACGTACTTCAGGCGCAGGTCGGCAATGGCCACCGCAAGGTTCTTCGGCTCGTCCACGTCCAACGGCTTGGGACGGCCATGCCCCACGTCGCAGAACGGGCAGCGGCGCGTGCAGATGTCGCCCATGATCATGAAGGTGGCGGTGCCGCCCGAGAAGCACTCGCCCAGGTTCGGGCAGGAGGCCTCCTCGCAGACGCTGTGCAGCTTGTGCTTGCGCAGCAGTTGCTTGATGCGGTCTACCTCGGGCGAGACCGGGATACGCACACGGATCCAGTCAGGCTTCTTGGGCAGCTCGTCAGTGGGGATGATCTTGACCGGGATGCGCGCGACCTTGTCGGCGCCTCGCAGCTTGACCCCAGCTTCGACCTTCTTGGGGGCGGAGCGCGGCGTAGCGTCCTGGGTTGGGATCAGGTTCGGCACGGCTTCTTGCACAGTAGTCATATTCAGTCGATTCCGCCCGTGAGGGTCGTCTGCTCTGCGTAGTCGAGGTGCTTGACCAGCTGTTCGCGCAGCCTTGTCCTGACCTCGTCGAGTTCGATCGGGCCTGCCAGGTCACGCAGCTGGGTCATCGCCAGCCCCGCATAACCGCAGGGGTTGATTCGGCAAAAGGGCGCCAGGTCCATGTCCACGTTCAAGGCAAGGCCATGAAAGGAGCGGCCGTTGCGGATACGCAGGCCAAGCGAAGCGATCTTCGCGCCGTCCACATACACACCGGGTGCATCGGGTTTGGCAGCGGCCTGCACCGCGTAGCCATCGAGCAAAGCGATCAGGCTGCGCTCGATGCGGCTGACCAGGTCGCGTACGCCAAAGCCCAGGCGGCGTACATCCAGCAGCAGGTAGGCCACCAGCTGGCCTGGCCCATGATAGGTCACCTGGCCACCACGGTCGGCCTGCACCACGGGGATATCGCCCGGCACCAGCAGGTGCTCGGCCTTGCCAGCCTGCCCTTGCGTGAAGACCGGCGGGTGTTCGACCAGCCAGACTTCATCCTGGGTATCGGCAGTGCGCTGCTCAGTGAAACGCCGCATGGCCTCGAGCACCGGCTCATAGGGCTGCAGGCCAAGTTCGCGGACACCGAGGCAGCCGGGCATCACAGCACCATTTTCACGATGCCGGTGGCACGCAGGGCGCTGTTGATGTCGTGGAGCTGGTTTTCGCTTTCGGCCACGATGTGCAGTTGCACGGTGGTGTACTTGCCTTCCTTGCTCTGGCGTTCGGCCAGCGTGGAAAGATCGACCTTGGCGTATTTGCTGAGCACTTCGATCACGGTGTCCTTGAAGCCGACACCAGTGTCACCAATGACTTTGATCGGGTAGTCGGCACAGGGAAATTCGATTTTATGAGACTTGACGTCTGGTTCGCTCATGGCGGAAACGGCCTCGCAAGCCGTGGCAACAACAACACCCCCGCGATCACGCGGGGGTGTGCAGGTCACGTGTCAGTTGAACAACCCGTAGAAGAATAGACGGATGCTATCCCACATACGGCGGAAGAAACCACCTTCCTCGACGCCATCGAGGGCGATCAGGTCGGCGCTGTGAACCACTTTGTCGTCCAATTTGACTTCAACCTTGCCGATCACGTCACCCTTGGCAATGGGTGCGGTCAGTTGCGGGTTCATGGTCATCGAAGCCTGCAGGCGCTTGAGCTGGCCCTTGGGCATGGTCATGGTCAGGTCTTCGGCAAGGCCTGCCTTGACTTCGCTGGTGGCGCCTTTCCAGACCGGCGCCTTGGTCAGCTCGGTGCCTTTCTGATAGAAGGTCTGGGTTTCGAAGAAGCGGAAACCGTAGGTCAGCAGCTTCTGGGTTTCGGCAGCACGGGACTGCTCGCTGTTGGTACCGAACACCACGGCGATCAGGCGCTGCCCGTCACGTACCGCCGATGCCACCATGCAGTAGCCAGCCTCTTCGGTGTGGCCGGTCTTCAGGCCGTCCACGGTCTTGTCACGCCATAGGAGCAGGTTGCGGTTAGGCTGCTTGATGTTGTTCCAGAAGAACTCTTTCTGCGAATAGATGGCGTAGTGAGCCGGATCGACATTGATGATCGCACGGGCCAGGATCGCCATGTCGTGAGCAGAAGAATAATGCTCCGGGTTAGGCAGGCCGGTGGGGTTCATGAAGTGACTGTTGGTCATGCCCAGGTCGGCAGCGGTCTTGTTCATCATGTCGGCGAACGCGTCTTCGCTGCCGGCGATGTGCTCGGACAGGGCGACGGACGCATCGTTGCCGGACTGGATGATGATGCCGTGCAGCAGGTCGCTGACGGTCACCTGGCTGCCCACCTTGATGAACATGCGCGAGCCGCCGGTGCGCCAGGCGTTTTCGCTGACGGTCACCGGGTCGTTTTCGCCGATCTGGCCACGGCGGATGTCCAGCGTGGCGATGTAGGCGGTCATCAGCTTGGTCAGGCTGGCTGGCGGCAGACGCTCGTCACCGTTGTTCTCGACCAGCACGTTGCCGCTGGACGCGTCCATGAGTACGTAGGACTTGGCTGCCAGTTGAGGCGGCGCGGGCGTCATCTGCTCGGCCGCGAAGGCTACCGGAGTGAGCAGGAGCAATACGGGCAAGCAAAGTCGTTTGGCAAGGTTGGTGATGTTCATCCGTCTCTCGAAAATCGCTTAATGGTCTGGAGATGTTTTCTGGGCAAGCACACGGCCCAGCACCGGTCAGTCTAGTTATTGGCCTGAGGCCTGGCCCGGCAACGTGCGACAGGGTGCCGCTGCGGGCAAAACCGGCATTGTACATGGCTGAGCCTGTCAATTCATGACAAAACCGCCACATTGCACCGTGCTTGCCCGTAGGTGAACCCCACACGCAGGCTGTTCATACCGTGCGCGAGGGGTCGGTCATCCTGCCGGGACGCCTGGTCAGTCAGCTGTGACCAGCTTGGCCTGCCCTAGGTTCGCCAGGCGAATGCTGTTCTGCGCCTGCTGGACTTCACCCTGGCTGTTGATCGGCCCCAGGCGTACACGATGCAATGTCTGCTGGTTACGCACGACCGAGCTGATGAACACCGGTGCGCTGACCATGCTGCTGAGCTTGGCGCGCAGCAGCTCGGCCGCATCCGGGTTGGCGAAAGCGCCGACTTGCAGGAAGCTGCCGCCAGTGCCAGCAGGCACGTTGTTGCCGCCCACCTGCACCGGCACCACCGGTGCTGCATGCTGCTGTGGCGGCGGCGTCCACTGCTCTACCCGACCGGAGCTGGCCGGGATCGCCTGGGTCTGGGCCACCTGGGGCTCCTTGAGCACCATGGGTGGCGTCTGGCCACGTTGCGCCCACCACTGCTGGGGGTCGATGCCTTCGACGCGTACATGGGCAGTGCCGATCTCGGCGTAGCCCAGCTTCTTCGCCGCCGCGTACGACAAGTCGATGATGCGATCGGAATAGAACGGGCCGCGATCGTTCACCCGCAGGATAACGCTGCGACCGTTAGCCAGGTTAGTCACCTTCACATAGGCGGGCAGTGGCAGTGTCTTGTGCGCGGCACTCATGCCGTACAGGTCGTACAGCTCGCCGTTGGCGGTGTTCTGGCCATGGAACTTGGTGCCATACCACGACGCCGTGCCCTCGGCGCGGTAGTTGCGCGCATCCTGCATCGGGTAGTAGGTCTTGCCCAGGACGGTGTAGGGGTTGGCCTTGTAGTTGCCGGTGTGCAGGGTGGGCGTGGCATCGGGGATCTTGTTGACGTCCACATCCCACCACGGCGCACCGTCCTTGTGGGCACGGTTGATGTCCAGGCCGGGCTGGCTGCGCACCACGCTCGCACCGCTGGAACTCTTGGGCGCCGGGCGGCTGGAGGAGCAACTGACCAATGCCAGGCCGATGGCTGCGCAGGTGATCAGTTTGAAGGAAGTGGTAGAGAAAATTGCGCGCATTAGTTGACGCCCCGTGCTTGGACCAGCTGTTGCGCAAGCTGATGCACCGCCATGGCATACATCACGCTGCGGTTGTAGCGAGTGATCGCGTAGAAATTCTTCAGCCCCACCCAGTACTCGGGGCCGTTCTCACCCTCCAGGCGGAAGGCCGTGACGGGCAGATCATCGCGCAGCGAATCATGAACCGACCAGCCAAGGGCACGCAACTCTCCGACCGTGCTGGCCGGCTCGATACCGGTGGTCAGGCCTTGATCGGCGCGCTCGCCCTGCACGGTTGCGCGGCTGACCACTTCCTCTCCGGCCATCCAGCCATGGCGCTTGAAGTAGCTCGCCACGCTGCCGATGGCATCATCGGGGTTGGTCCAGATGTTGATGTGCCCATCACCGTCGAAGTCCACGGCATAGTTGCGAAAGCTGCTGGGCATGAACTGCGGCAGCCCCATGGCCCCGGCATAGGAGCCCTTGAGGGTCAGGGGATCGAGCTGTTCTTCACGGGCCAGCAGCAGGAACTCACGCAGTTCCTTGCGGAAGAATTCGGCGCGGGGGGGATAATCGAAGCCCAGGGTGGACAACGCGTCAAGCACCCGGAAGTTGCCCGTGTTGCGCCCGAAAAAGGTTTCAACGCCAATGATCGACACGATGTATTGTGCCGGCACCCCGTATTCCTGCTCGGCCCGCGCCAGCACGGCCTCGTGCTGACGCCAGAAGTCCACGCCCCGCGCAATGCGCGCGTCGGTGAGGAACATGGGGCGATATTCCTTCCAGGGCTTGACCCGTTCGGCGGGCCGCGAAATCGCATCGAGGATCGACTGCTTGCGCTGCACTTCACGGAACACGCCCATCAGTTGTTCTGGGGCAAAACCATGGTCGCGGCTCATCTGGCCAACGAATTCGGCCACCTGGGGCGAGTTGTCGTAGTCGCCAGCCTCGGCCAGCTGTACAGCGCCAAACAGGCTCACCGCACCAAACCACGGCGCACAACGGGTAGCCCAGTTACGCACTGCTTGCATGTAATTGTTCACCTTATTCAAACCTGTGCGATCCACTTTCGATGCGTGTGGATCGACATCAGAACGCCAAACGCTGACAGCAGCGTCACCAATGAAGTTCCGCCATAGCTAATGAAGGGCAACGGCACGCCGACGACGGGCAAAAGGCCACTTACCATCCCGATATTGACGAACACGTATACAAAGAACGTCATGGTCAAGCTGCCTGCCAGCAGCTTGCCGAACAATGTCTGTGCCTGCGCCGTGATCATCAGGCCCCGGCCGATCAGCAGCAGGTAGACGATCAGCAACAGGCAAATGCCCACCAGGCCGAAC
The DNA here is from genome assembly GCF_002021815.1 of Pseudomonas parafulva. Taxonomy (NCBI): domain Bacteria; kingdom Pseudomonadati; phylum Pseudomonadota; class Gammaproteobacteria; order Pseudomonadales; family Pseudomonadaceae; genus Pseudomonas; species Pseudomonas parafulva. The sequence goes on along the minus strand of NZ_CP019952.1, from coordinate 621,383 downwards.
TCCTCGCCCAGCACGGCGATGATGAAGTCGGTGTGGCTTTCAGGCAGAAAGTCCAGGTGCGACTGGGTGCCCAGCAGCCACCCCTTGCCGAACACGCCGCCAGAACCAATCGCTGCCTTGGACTGGATGATGTTCCAGCCCGTACCCAGCGGGTCGCTCTCCGGATCGAGGAAGGTCAGCACCCGCTGCTTCTGGTAGTCGTGCATCACGAAGAACCACATGGCCACCGCCACCGGCACCGTGGCCGCCAGCACGCTGAGAATCCAACGCCAGCGTAGGCCGCCCATGAACAGGACGAAGGCACCGGAGGCCAGGATCAGCAACGCCGTACCCAGGTCCGGCTGGCGCACGATCAGGATGAACGGCACGCCAATCAATACCAGGCTGATGGCCACATGCTTGAGGTGCGGCGGCAGGGTGCGCTTGGACAGGTACCAGGCGATGGTCGCCGGCATGATGATCTTCATGAACTCGGAGGGCTGGAAGCGAATCACCCCGGGTATGTTGATCCAGCGCGTCGCACCCATGGCGTTGTGGCCCATCACGTCCACCACCACCAGCAGCAACACCCCGGTGAGGTAGGCCAGTGGCACCCAGCGCGCCATGAACCGTGGCTCGAGCTGGGCGATGACGAACATCGATACCAGGCCGATGCCAAACGAGGTGGCCTGCTTGAGCAACAGGTCCCAGTTCTTGCCGCTGGCCGAATACAGCACGAACAGGCTGCCTGCGGCCAGGGTCAGGAGGATGATCAGCAAAGGACCATCGACGTGGATGCGCTGCAGGAAGCTGGCGCGCCGACGCATCACATCCTCGCTGGAGAGCATGCGATCGAAATTGTTCATCACAGCGGCGACTCCTGAGTAGCGGTAGCCGGCGCAAGCTCAGGCTTGAGCCGGCCGTTTTCGTCCAGCAGCCAGGCATCCATGATCTGGCGCACCACTGGCGCAGCCACCCCAGAACCCGACTCACCGTTCTCCACCATGACCGACACCACGATCTTGGGGTCGTCTGCCGGAGCGAAGGCCACGAACAAGGCATGGTCGCGGTGACGCTCCTGAAGTTTGTTGCGGTCGTACTTCTCGCCCTGCTTGATGGCCACCACCTGGGCGGTACCACTTTTGCCGGCGATGCGGTATTGGGCGCCGATGGCGGCCTTGCGGGCAGTACCGCGCGCGCCGTGCATCACCTGCTCCATGCCATGGGTCACGCGCGCCCAATCGGCCTTGTCGCGCAGCACGATGTCCGGCATTGGGTTTTCGTCCACCGGCGGTTCCCCTTCGATGGTCTTGGCCAGGTGCGGCCGATTCCACACACCCTTGTTGGCAATCAGCGCCGTCGCCTGCGCAAGCTGCAGCGGCGTGGCCTGCATGTAGCCCTGGCCGATACCCAGGATCAGGGTTTCGCCCGGGAACCAGGCCTGCCGGCGCGTGGCCCGCTTCCATTCCCGCGACGGCATCAACCCTGCGGACTCTTCGAACATGTCCAGCGACACCCGCTGGCCGATGCCGAACTTGTTCATATAGCTGGACAACCGGTCGATGCCCATCTTGTGGGCCAGGTCGTAGAAGTAGGTGTCGTTGGAACGCATGATGGCGGTATCCAGGTCTACCCAGCCGTCACCCGAGCGGTTCCAGTTACGGTATTTGTGATCGTAGTTGGGCAGCTGGTAGTACCCTGGGTCGAACACACGGCTGCTCGGGGTCACCGCGCCGCTGTCCAGGCCGGCGATCGCCACGGCGGGCTTGATCGTCGAGCCGGGCGGGTAGAGGCCGCGCAGGATGCGGTTGAACAGCGGCCTGTCGATCGAATCACGCAGTTCGGCATAGGCCTTGAAGCTGATGCCAGTGACGAACAGGTTTGGGTCGAAGCTGGGCTGGCTCACCATGGCGAGCACCTCACCAGTGCGTGGGTCAAGCGCAACCACCGCGCCACGGCGCCCGGCCAGGGCGGCCTCGGCCGCTTCCTGCAACTTGATGTCCAGGCTCAGCACGATGTCCTTGCCAGGCTTGGGATCGGTACGCTTGAGCACCCTGAGCACACGGCCGCGGGCGTTGGTCTCGACTTCTTCGTAGCCGACCTGGCCGTGCAGCGTGGCCTCGTAGAACCGCTCGATGCCGGTCTTGCCGATGTGGTGCGTGCCGCTGTAGTTCACAGGGTCCAGGGTTTTGAGCTCTTTCTCGTTGATACGCCCGACGTAGCCCACCGAATGCGCGAAATGCGCCCCCTGTGGGTAGTGACGTACCAGCTGGGCGACCACTTCCACCCCTGGCAAGCGGAACTGGTTCACCGCCACACGGGCGATCTGTTCCTCGTTGAGTTCGAACAGGATAGGTACCGGCTCGAACGGCCTGCGCCCCTGGCGCATGCGCTTTTCGAACAGCGCGCGGTCGTCTGGGGTGAGTTCCAGTATCTCGACGATGCTGTCCAGTACCTGCTGCCAGTCTCCGGCACGCTCCCGGGTCATGGACAGGCTGAAGCTGGGCCGGTTGTCGGCGATCACTACCCCGTTGCGGTCGAAGATCAGCCCGCGTGTCGGCGGGATCGGCTGCACGTGCACCCGGTTGTTCTCCGACAGCGTGGAGTGGTAGTCGTACTGGATGATCTGCAGGTAGTACAGCCGCGCAATCAGCACGCAGATGAGCAGCATGACCGCCACGGCGCCGACCACGACGCGGTTGCGCACCAGACGGGCGTCTTTTTCGTGGTCCTTGAGGCGGATCGGCTGCGACATCGGGCTGCTTACAGGCTCATTTGTGGTAGGGATGGCCGGACAACACCGTCCAGGCCCGGTAGACCTGCTCGCCGATGAGTATCCTGACCAGCGGGTGCGGCAAGGTCAGCGGCGACAGGGACCAGCGCTGATCGGCGCGGGCGCACACTTGCGGCGCAAGCCCTTCGGGCCCGCCCACCATCAAATTCACCGTGCGCGCATCCAGGCGCCAGCGGTCCAGCTCACCTGCCAGCTGCTCGGTGCTCCACGGCTTGCCATGAACCTCAAGGGTCACGACGCGCTCGCCGGGTTGCACCTTGCTGAGCATGGCGTCGCCCTCCTGGCGAATCAGGCGGGCGACGTCGGCATTCTTGCCGCGTGTGTTCAGCGGTATTTCCACCAGCTCGAGCGAAAGTTCGGCCGGCAGGCGCTTGACATACTCATGCCAGCCCTCCTCGACCCACTTCGGCATGCGCGAGCCGACCGCGATCAGGCGCAGACGCACGGCGCTTTCCTTATTCGCGATCTTTGAGCTTGTCGGAGTACTCGTGGACATGGTCCGGGCTGTGGTGCTTGCCATCGGCGGCGCGGCTCTGCTCGGCACCCTGCCACAGGCGTTCGAGGTCGTAGAACTGGCGTGCAGCCGCGGTCATCATGTGCACGATGACATCGTTAAGGTCCAGCAGCACCCAATCGCTGTCACCCTTGCCTTCCTCACCCAGCGGCTGGGCGCCCTTGGCCTTGACCGCCTCGCGGACCTTCTCGGCCATGGCGTTGATCTGACGGTTGGAGGTACCGGTGGCGATGATCATGTAGTCGGTCAGGCTGTGCTTGTCACGCACGTCGATGACCTGGATATCCTGGGCCTTGACGTCTTCCAGCGCTGCCGTGGTCACTGCGACCAGTTCGTCGCCGTAAATTTTCTGCTTGGTCATATAAAACTCGTTCAACTCGTAGGATGAGGTGCCAGGGGCACCGTCAGTTGGGCGCACGATACAGTTCGTGCGCCTCGATGTAGGCCAGTACGGCGTCCGGCACCAGGAACCTCACCGACCTGCCGCTGGCCAGCAGCTGTCGGATCTGTGTAGCCGACACCGCAAGCGGTGTCTGCCAGACGAACGAAATGTTTCCCGCCGGGCCGGACATGGCGGTGGGATCGCTCTGCGAACGGGCAGCCAGCAGGTTGCGCAGTTCGTCGGGGGGGTCTACGTCCGCATCCGGGCGTTGCAGCACCAGGATGTGGCAGTGTTGCAGCAGTTCTTCCCAGCGGTGCCAACCCGGCAGTCCGCAAAAGGCGTCCCAGCCCAGCACCAAAAACAACTGGTCATCAGCAGCAAGCTCGGCACGGATCGACTCCAGCGTATCGATGGTGTACGACGGTTTGTCCCGTGCCAGTTCACGTGCGTCCACGCTCAGGCCTGCAACGCCCGCGACGGCGCCCCGCACCATGGCCAGGCGATCATGCGCGGCCACTTGCGGCGTGTCTCGGTGCGGCGGGCGAGCATTGGGCAGCAGGCGCAGCTCGTCCAGGGCCATGAACTCGGCGACTTCCAGCGCACTGCGCAGATGGCCGATGTGAACCGGGTCGAAGGTGCCGCCAAGAATGCCGACGCGGCGCACTGCCTGGGCCTGATTCAACTCAGCAGGACTCCTGGCCGCGCAGTTGACCGTCGCCGATCACCACGTATTTCTCGCACGTCAGGCCTTCGAGGCCGACCGGGCCACGGGCGTGAAGCTTGTCGGTGGAAATGCCGATCTCGGCACCCAGGCCATATTCGAAGCCGTCGGCGAAGCAGGTCGGGGTGTTGAGCATGACGGAGGCCGAGTCGACTTCCGCCATGAACTGGCGCGCCTGCCCCTGATGCTCGGTGATGATCGAGTCGGTATGGTGCGAGCCATAGTGGTTGATATGCTCGATGGCCTGATCCAGGCCTTGCACCACACGGATGGACAGTACTGCATCGAGGTACTCGGTGTGCCAGTCATCTTCGCTGGCCGCGTGCGCGTCGATCAGCGCACAGGTACGCTCGCAACCGCGCAACTCAACGCCCTTTTCCTGGAAGCGACGCGCCATCTCTGGCAGGAAGCGCTCGGCAACCTGCTGGTCCACCAGCAGTGTTTCCATCGCCCCGCAGATGCCGTAGCGGTAAGTCTTGGCGTTGAACGCCACGCGCCAGGCCTTGTCCAGGTCGGCATGCTGGCTGACATAGACATGGCAGATACCGTCGAGGTGCTTGATGACCGGTACCCGGGCGTCGCGGCTGATGCGCTCGATCAGGCCCCGGCCGCCGCGCGGCACGATGACATCGACGAACTCGGGCATGCTGATCAGCGCGCCCACTGCCTCGCGGTCGGTGGTTTCCACCACCTGGACCACGGCCGCGGGCAAGCCTGCCGCCGCCAGGCCGCGCTGGATGCAGGCGGCAATGGCGCGGTTGGAGTGGATGGCTTCGGAGCCGCCGCGCAGGATGGTGGCATTGCCTGACTTCAGGCACAGGCTGGCCGCGTCGATGGTGACGTTCGGGCGTGATTCGTAAATGATGCCGATGACGCCCAGCGGCGTGCGCATCTTGCCGACCTGGATGCCCGATGGGCGGTAGCTCATGTCGCGAATGGCGCCGACCGGATCAGGCAGGCTGGCCACCTGGCGCAGGCCGGTGATCATGCCATCGATGCGCGCCGGGGTCAGGGCCAGGCGGTCGAGCAACGCGGCTTCCAGCCCGGTGGCACGGCCGTGGGCCAAGTCCTGCTCGTTGGCTGCGATCAGCACGTCACGCCCTGCATCCAGCGCGTCGGCGGCAGCGTGCAGCGCACGGTTCTTCTGCGCGGTACTGGCACGGCCGATTACCCGGGACGCTTCACGGGCTGCGCGACCCAGGCGGGTCATGTAGTCAAGAACGGACTCAGTCATGGGCTCGATGTCTTGGCGGTGGGGAAACGGCTGATTATAACTGTCGCGCAGGTGTACGCCCAGCGGTGGGTGGCGGATGGTAAAAAAAGCTGTGGGTAATCCGTAGGAAAGATGTAACCGGGCTTATCCATAAAAACGCAGAACTCTGTGGAAATCGCTGCCGTGCGCCGTCGCATATTCGCAGGTTTCAGATTCGGTTAAGGTAGCGCTTGTTACCCTCATGCCTTTAGCCTGCGAAGTCCTTGCATGCCAGCACTGCCAGACAGCTTTTTCGACCGCGACGCCCAGACCTTGGCCAAAGCCCTGTTGGGCAAGGTTATCCGCCACCGCCAGGGCAACCTGTGGCTCGCCGCCCGTATCATCGAGACCGAGGCCTATTACCTCGCCGACAAGGGTAGCCATGCGTCGTTGGGCTACACCGAAAAGCGCAAGGCGCTGTTTCTCGATGGTGGGCACATCTATATGTACTACGCCCGCGGCGGCGACTCCCTGAACTTCAGCGCCCAGGGTCCCGGCAATGCGGTGCTCATCAAGTCTGCCTACCCATGGCAGGATGCCTTGTCCGGGCCAGACAGCCTGGCGCAGATGCACCTGAACAACCCCGACGCCAGCGGCAACCTGCGCCCCATCGAGCGCCTGTGCGCAGGGCAGACGCTGTTGTGCCGGGCGCTGGGCCTCAAGGTGCCACAGTGGGATGCGCAGCGCTTCGACCCGCAGCGGCTGTATGTGGACGACTGCGCCAACCCGGTGCCCCGGGTGATCCAGGCAGCGCGCCTGGGCATTCCCCACGGGCGTGACGAGCACCTGCCGTACCGCTTCGTCGATGCCGCGTACGCCCGGTTCTGCACGCGCAACCCATTGCGGCGCGGCCAAGTCGAAGGCCGTGACTTCTCAATCATCGAACAAGAGAACTGAACCATGGAACAATGGCTCGACGGCCTGACCGGTTGGCTGGGCGCCAACCCACAGTGGCTGGGCGTCGCGATCTTCCTGGTCGCGTGCATCGAATGCCTGGCCATCGCCGGCATCATCGTCCCCGGCACGGTGCTGCTGTTCGCGGTCGCCGTGCTGGCAGGCAGCGGTGTGCTGGGCCTTGGCGAAACCTTGCTGCTGGGCTTTTTGGGTGGGTTACTGGGTGACGCGCTGTCCTACATGATCGGCAAGCATTTCCACCAGAACATTCGCCGCCTGCCGGTGTTGCGACACCACCCGGAATGGATCGGCAGCGCCGAAACCTACTTCAAGCGCTATGGCATCGCCAGCCTGCTCGTAGGCCGCTTCATCGGCCCGTTGCGGCCCATGCTGCCAATGGTCGCAGGCATGTTCGACATGCCCCTGCTGCGGTTCATCGCCGTTAGCCTGGTGGCAGCCGCAGGATGGTCGATCGCCTACCTGCTGCCCGGTTGGGCCACGGGCGCTGCCATGCGCCTGCCCCTGCCCGAAGGCTTCTGGCCCCAGGCCGGCATCATTTTTGGCACGTTGGCGGTGATCATCGGCCTTAGTCTGAGCACCAGCATCCGCGACCGCCGGCACGGCACACGGCTGATTGGTGCCCTGTGCCTGCTGGCCTTGGTCGGGGTGTTTCTCGGTTGGCCTTACTTGCACGACTTCGACGACGGGGTGATGACCCTGGTCCAGGAGCATCGCAGCCAGGCCATCGACGGCGCCGTGGTGGTGGTGACGCGGCTTGGGGATTTTCGCACGCAGTTCTTTCTGGGCGGGCTGCTGACAGGCTTGCTGCTGGTGGTACGTCAGTGGCGGCACGCTTTCTTCGCCGCGGGGGCGCTGATGGGCACCGCCATCGCCAACGGCACGCTCAAGTGGCTGTTCGCCCGGGCCCGCCCGGAAGTGCTGACCGACCCGCTGACCAGCTACAGCATGCCCAGCGGCCACAGCTCGGCGTCGTTTGCGTTCTTTCTGGTGCTGGCGGTGCTCGCCGGCCGCGGCCAGCCACCGCGCATGCGCCTGACCTGGATCATGCTGGGCTGCATTCCGGCATTGGCCATCGCCCTGTCGCGGGTGTACCTGGGTGCACACTGGCCCACCGACATCCTGGCCGGTGCCCTGCTGGCCTGCTGCGTCTGCGCGATCAGCCTGACGTTGTCCCAGTACCGGCAGACCCTGCCGGCCCTGCCCCTGAAGGTCTGGTGGCTGGTGTTGCCGGCCTGCATCGCCTTGCTGGCCTTCTTTGCCACCCACGCCCTGCCCCACGCGCTGCTCAGGTACCAATACTGACGCCCGGCGCTATTTAGGCAAACAGCTCACCCTGGATGCGCTCGAGCAACCTGTGGATCTCGCCCAGCCGCTGCTCGGGCGAGTCTTGGGCCAGCAAGTCCAGCTTGTCTTGCTCGGTGAAGGGCAGCAGGTAGGCCAGTTGGTTGGCCAGTGTCTGACGCCCGTCCACGGCCCGGGGCATGTCGAGCGCCTCGACCATCGGATGTTCGCCCAAGGCCAGCAGCAGCGCCAGCAAATCGTCGTCCGCTTCCTGCAAGGGGCTGTCTTCAAGATCAGGCAGCCACTGCACCTGCCCCACCAGCAGCTGATCCTTGAGCACTTCGGTGGCCTGCAGATCGAAACGCCGCACGCCTTCGACGCGAATGCCCAAAAGGCCGTTTTCCTGCTGGACGAAATCGCGGATCACGGCTTCGCAGCCAATGGACGCCACCACGGGCGGCGCCTTGCCGACCTGCTCGCCCTCCACGATGCAGACCACACCAAAGCCTTCGCCCTGTTTCATGCAACGCCCGATCATGTCCAGGTAGCGGGCTTCGAAAATCTGCAGGTCGAGAAAACACCCTGGAAACAGCACGGTGTCGAGGGGAAACAGCGGTAGCATCATCATCACTCCTCAAGCCACCAGGCTGACGGCCAGCGGCAGGAACACTGCCGTTGCCACGCCCATCAGGCTCATCGCCAGCGCGGCGAAGGCGCCGCATTCGTCACTTTCCTGCAAGGCCACCGAGGTGCCGACCGCGTGGGCCGTGATGCCCAGGGACATGCCCCGCGCTTCAGGGCTGAGCACACCGCAGCGGCTCAACAAGGCAGGCCCGAAAATGGCCCCGATCACCCCGGTAATCAGCACGAAGACCGCAGCTAGCGCCGCCACCCCACCGATCTGCTCGGCGACCAGCATCGCGATGGGCGAGGTGACGGACTTGGGTGCCATGGTCATCAGGATCATGTGCTCGGCGCCAAACCACCACCCCAGCAACAGGCAACACACCGTGGCGAACAGGCCTCCGAGTACCAGCGTAGTCAAGGTCGGCCAGAACAACTGACGAATGCGGCGCAGGTTCAGGAACAGCGGCACCGCTAAGGCCACGGTGGCAGGGCCCAGCAGGATGTTCATGATTTCGGTGCTCTTGCGGTATTCGGCGTAGTCGATGCCGCATAGCAGCAGTACGCCGATGACCAGCGCCATCGACACCAGCACCGGCTGCAGGAAGATCCAACGGGTCTTCTCATACCCGGCCAGCACCAGCTGATAGGCCCCCAAGGTCACGCCAATGCCGAACAACGGGTGGTGGACCACTGCATTCACTGCGCCTTGCCAGTCGAGCATCATGGCTGGTCCTCGCGCCGGGCCTGACGATGAATGAGTTTCTGCATCAGCACGCCCACTACCACCAGCGTCAGCAGGCAGGAAATCAGCAGCGCGCCGACAATGGCCCAGAAGTCGGCGGCGATGTCGCGGGCATACACCATCACCCCCACGGCAGGAGGCACCAACAACAGCGGCAAGTAGCGCAGCAGGCTGCCGGCAGCTTCATTGAGGGGGGCCCCCACCTCGCCGCGCACCATCAGAAAGCCCAGCAGTAGCAAAAGGCCAATGATCGGCCCCGGCAAGACGGGAACCAACAGATGATTGACTGCCGTCCCCAACAGCTGGAACAGCACCAGCCAGGTCAAACCCCGCAACAGCATAACGTTCTCCTTCAGGCGTGCGGCTCATTATAAGCATGGGCACACTGCCAGCGCCGAGCGCAACTTGACCGGCCTGGCCGGGCGTGTTGATCTTGCACGCACGTACCATTTAATACCCATGAGGCTCACCATGCCGCTAGTGCCGGTCACCGCGCTTACCCAATACATCGGCAAGTCCCTCGGCCACTCGGCCTGGCTGACCATCGACCAGCAGCGTATCGACCGTTTCGCCGAGGCGACTGGCGATCATCAGTTCATCCACGTCGACCCGCAGCGAGCGGCGCAGACCGTGTTCGGCTGCACCATCGCCCATGGGTTTCTGACCCTGTCCCTGATACCTGCGCTGATCGAAGACATCCTGGTCTTGCCACAGGGGTTGAAAATGGTCGTCAACTACGGCCTGGACAGCGTGCGCTTCATCCAGCCGGTGAAGGTCGACAGCCAAGTGCGCCTGCATGTCGAGCTGGCCGATGTGCAGCAAAAGCGCCCCGGCCAATGGTTGCTCAAGGCCATCGCCACACTGGAGATAAAAGACGAGGACAAGCCCGCCTACCGGGCCGAATCCCTGTCCCTGTGCTTTGTTTAGGCACCGGCACCTGGCAGGCGCAGGCGTCTCTACAAACCCCACGCACTCGCGTAAACTGCCAGGCTTCCGCGCAGCCTTGGGCTGCCCTTCTGGATCTATCAAAGGTACACGCCATGCCCTGGCTGCAAGTACGTCTGGCCATCAGCCCGGAACAAGCCGAAACCTACGAAGACGCGCTGCTGGAAGTCGGCGCGGTGTCGGTCACCTTCATGGACGCCGAAGATCAACCCATCTTCGAGCCAGACCTCAATACCACGCCGCTGTGGTCGCACACCCATCTGCTGGCGCTGTTCGAGGCCGACACCAACCCCGAGCAGGTATTCGCGCACCTGCACCTGCTGACGGGGGTCGAGCTGCCCCAGCACCAGGCCGAAGTGATCGAAGACCAGGATTGGGAACGCAGCTGGATGGACAACTTCCAGCCGATGCGCTTCGGCCGCCGGCTGTGGATCGTGCCCAGCTGGCACGATGCCCCGGAAAAGGAGGCCGTGAACCTGTTGCTCGATCCTGGCCTGGCGTTCGGCACGGGCACGCACCCCACCACGGCGCTGTGCCTTGAATGGCTCGACGGTCAGCAACTGCAAGGCACCCAGGTCCTGGACTTCGGCTGTGGCTCGGGCATTCTGGCCATCGCTGCACTGCTGCTGGGCGCGCGCGAAGCGGTAGGCACGGACATCGATGTGCAGGCCATCGAGGCCTCTCGCGACAATGCCCAGCGCAACGGCATTGCCGACGAGCTGTTCGCGCTCTACCTGCCCGAGCACATGCCTGCCATGCAGGCCGACGTGCTGGTGGCCAACATCCTGGCCGGGCCATTGGTGGCGCTGGCACCGCAACTCAGCGGCCTGGTTCGCCCGGGCGGCCTGTTGGCGCTGTCGGGCATCCTCGCCGAACAAGGTGAAGAAGTGGCTGCCGCCTACGCTGCCGATTTCGACCTGGACCCCATCGTCGTTCGCGATGGCTGGGTGCGAATCAGTGGTCGCCGCCGCTAGTCGAACCCAGAATAGCCCTCAGCACAGCCTCCGGATCGCCGCATGACCGACAGTTTCGTCACCCAGTGCCCGCATTGCCAGACCAGCTTTCGTGTCACCCACCACCAGTTGAGCGTGGCCCGTGGCGTGGTGCGTTGCGGCCAGTGCCTGCAAGTGTTCAATGCCGCCAAGCAGCTGCTGGCACAGAACCGCAGCGCCCCCCCTCAGGCGAACCCGCTGCCGGCAACCGAGGCAGCGCCGTCGCCTGCCGCGCCCACCCCCGCGCAAGGGCACCCCATCGCCCCGGACGACGAGGCCTGGGCCCAGACCGCCCAGGCCTTGGACGAACTCGATCTGGACAAGGAACTGGAGCGCCTGGAACGCCGCCACACGCCTATACAGGTGGGTGAGGCCGACCAGACGCCCGTGCTGCAGGCACGGCGTCACGAGGAGGACACAGAGGAACACCTGGACGAGGTCTTCGGCACTGCAGCCGGCGAGCCGTTTGAACCGGAACAGGCTGATGCCGCCCCCGTGCTCAAGTCCGCCCCCCAGGCAGATTCACGGCGCGAGGCGCGTACCGAGCCGACCTTCACCGCTGACCTGAACACCGATGCAGAAGGTGAGCCGCCGCTGGGCAGCATCGTTACGAATGAAGATGAGCCGAAACTGGGAGCGCCGCTGCGCCCCGATGACGATGACGATGTGTCGATTGCCGGCCTCACCGCGCACGACGACGAACCTTTGGCAACTAGCCTGCGCGCCGACGATGAACTCGACGAGGCGCCGTTGCCCATGGGGCGTCTGGAGCCTGAAGTCACTGACAAGGTCGAACGCCCAAGGCGCAAGGAACCCCTGGTGGATGTGGTGGACGACCCGCTGCAACTGGGCTGGGAGAAACCGGCCCCGGCCTGGGGCAAGCGTTTGTTATGGGGTGGCTTGACGCTGATCGCTGCCGCCACGCTAGCCTTGCAGTATGTGTGGTTCCATTTCGACGAGCTGTCCCGACAGGACCAGTATCGCCCACTGTTCGAGCAGGTGTGCCCGGTCGTGGGCTGCCAGGTCCCCTCTCGCGTCGATGTGAACCGGATCAAGAGCAGCAACCTGGTGGTGCGCAGCCACCCGGACTTCAAAGGGGCGCTGATCGTGGACGCCATCATCTATAACCGCGCACCTTTCGCCCAACCGTTTCCACTGCTCGAACTGCGCTTCTCGGACCTCAACGGCCAACTGATTGCCAGTCGCCGCTTCAAACCGGCCGAATACCTGTCCGGGGAGCTGGCCGGACGCGGCGAAATGCCCAGCCAGACCCCGATCCACATCGCGCTGGATATTCTGGACCCAGGACAGCGAGCGGTGAACTACAGCCTGAGCTTTCGCTCGCCGGAATAAACCCAGGCGGCCTACCCGGTACGCTGCCGGCACGCCGGCCATGATGCCGCTTGTCCGGGTCTGACGACCCGGAGCCCAAGGTGCAGGGGCGGCAACCCGCAGTTGTTCAGATTTTATCCAAATCCATCTTTATCCGGTCATCCAGAGCGGGTATCATGCCAACCCTTTTTCGAACCTCAAGATTCGGCCCCACAACAGGGAACACCTATGTCGGCGGTACGCATCGGCCCTTATACACTGCGCAATAATCTGATCCTCGCACCCATGGCTGGGGTCACGGACCAGCCGTTCCGAACACTTTGCCAGCGCATGGGCGCAGGCATGGTGGTGTCGGAAATGGTCTCCAGCGACCTGTCCTTGTGGAACAGCCGCAAGTCGAGCCTGCGCCGCATCCACGAAGGCGATCCCGAGCCCCGCTCGGTCCAGATCGCCGGCGGCGATGCACAGATGATGGCGGCGGCTGCACAGGCCAATGTCGCCGCGGGCGCCCAGATTATCGATATCAACATGGGCTGCCCGGCAAAAAAAGTCTGCAACAAGGCGGCAGGCTCTGCTTTATTGAGAGATGAAGCCTTGGTCAGCGAAATTCTGCACGCCGTCGTGGGCGCCGTGGACGTGCCGGTGACGCTGAAAATCCGCACCGGCTGGGACCGGGCCAACAAGAATGGCCTGAACGTGGCGAAGATCGCTGAACAGGCTGGCATCCAGGCGCTTGCGGTGCATGGCCGCACACGCGCCGACCTGTACACCGGTGAAGCCGAATACGACACCATCGCCGCTATCAAGCAAGCGGTGTCCATCCCGGTTTTCGCCAACGGCGACATCACCTCGCCGGAAAAGGCCAAGGCAGTGCTCGACGCCACGGGCGTGGATGGCCTGCTGATCGGCCGGGCCGCTCAAGGGCGGCCCTGGATCTTTCGCGAGATCGAGCATTACCTGCGCACTGGCGAGCATTTGCCAGCGCCGCAGCTGGACGAGGTGGAACGCATCCTGCTAGAGCACCTGGCCGCCCTGCACGCCTTCTACGGCGATGTAATGGGCGTGCGAATCGCCCGCAAGCACGTGGGCTGGTACCTGGCGACACGACCCGGCGGCAAGGAGTTTCGCTCCCGGTTCAACGCTTTGGAAGACACACAAGCGCAGTGCGCCAACGTTCGCGCGTTTTTCAGTGAACGTCGACAGAGCCTTGAGACAGAGGACGGACAAGGGGTGGCCGCATGACGATGATGACCGAAACATTTGTGAGTGGAACAACGCCCGTGAGCGACAACGCCAACCTGAAACAGCACCTGAACACGCCAAGCGAAGAGGGCCAGACCCTTCGCGACAGCGTCGAGAAGGCGCTGCACAACTACTTCGCCCACCTCGAAGGCGCGACCGTCACGGACGTGTACAACCTGGTGCTCTCCGAAGTCGAGGCGCCGCTGCTTGAAAGCGTGATGAGCTATGTGAAGGGCAACCAGACCAAAGCCAGCGAGATGCTCGGGTTGAACCGAGGCACGCTGCGCAAGAAGCTCAAGCAATACGACTTGCTGTAAGCCAGAATCCCGATCGAAAAAGGCGCCTGTCTCAACACAGACGCCTTTTTTGCTGACTCCACCGCGTTATTGGAACCCGAAATGACCGACCAGACTACCCGCCTGCCAGTCCGCCGCGCCCTGATCAGCGTCTCCGACAAGACCGGTATCCTCGAATTTGCCCGTGAGCTGCAACTGCTCGGGGTCGAGATACTGTCCACCGGCGGCACCTACAAGCTGCTCAAGGACAACGGTGTCAACGCGGTGGAAGTGGCCGACTACACCGGCTTCGCCGAAATGATGGATGGCCGGGTCAAGACCCTGCACCCGATGATCCATGGCGGCATCCTCGGTCGTCGCGGTACCGACGACGCGATCATGAACGAGCACGGGATCAAGCCCATCGACCTGGTGGCGGTCAACCTGTACCCCTTCGAAGCCACCATCTCCAAGCCTGGCTGCGACCTGCCGACCGCCATCGAGAACATCGATATCGGCGGCCCGACCATGGTCCGCTCGGCTGCCAAGAACCACAAGGACGTGGCCATCGTGGTCAACGCCAGTGACTACGCCAGCATCGTCGAGGGCCTGAAGGCCGGCGGTCTGACCTACGCCCAGCGCTTCGACCTCATGCTCAAGGCCTTCGAACACACCGCCGCCTACGACGGCATGATCGCCAACTACATGGGCACCGTGGACCAGGCCAGGGAAACCCTGAGCACCGAGGCACGCGGCGATTTTCCGCGCACCTTCAACACCCAGTTCGTCAAGGCCCAGGAAATGCGCTACGGCGAGAACCCGCACCAGCGCGCGGCGTTCTACGTGGAAGCCAAGAAAGGCGAAGCCAGCATTTCCACTGCCGTGCAGCTGCAGGGCAAAGAGCTGTCCTTCAACAACGTGGCCGACACCGACGCTGCGCTCGAGTGCGTCAAGAGCTTCGTCAAGCCGGCCTGCGTCATCGTCAAGCATGCCAACCCGTGTGGCGTGGCCGTAGTGCCTGAAGACGAAGGCGGTATCCGCAAAGCTTACGACCTGGCCTACGCCACCGACACCGAATCGGCCTTCGGCGGCATTATTGCCTTTAACCGCGAGCTGGACGGCGAAACCGCCAAAGCCATCGTCGAGCGCCAGTTCGTCGAGGTGATCATCGCACCGACGATCTCCCAGGCTGCGCGCGAGGTGGTTGCAGCCAAGCAGAACGTGCGCCTGCTCGAATGCGGCGAGTGGCCAGCGGAGCGGGCTGCCGGCTGGGACTTCAAGCGAGTCAACGGCGGGCTGCTGGTCCAGAGTCGTGACATCGGCATGATCAACGCCGATGACCTGAAGATCGTCACCCAGCGTGCACCCACCGAGCAAGAGATCCACGACCTGGTGTTCGCCTGGAAAGTGGCCAAGTTCGTCAAATCCAATGCCATCGTCTATGCCAAGCAGCGCCAGACCATCGGTGTTGGCGCGGGCCAGATGAGCCGCGTCAACTCCGCCCGTATCGCCGCCATCAAGGCCGAACATGCCGGCTTGCAGGTGCAGGGCGCCGTCATGGCCTCGGACGCATTCTTCCCGTTCCGCGATGGCATCGACAATGCGGCCAAGGTCGGCATCAGCGCGGTCATTCAGCCCGGCGGCTCGATGCGTGACGCCGAGGTAATCGCTGCCGCTGACGAAGCCGGCATCGCCATGGTGTTCACCGGCATGCGCCACTTCCGCCACTGATTCAGGGCAATCGGCCGCACCCAGGCAGGCAACTGCTGCGGTGCGACCTGGCACAGCGAGAGGCACAGCCTTTTGCTCGACAGATCTAGAGGTTTTGACATGAAAGTTTTGATCATCGGCAGCGGCGGCCGTGAGCACGCCCTGGCATGGAAAGTCGCCCAGGACCCACGCGTCGAAAAAGTCTTCGTGGCTCCAGGCAACGCTGGCACCGCCATCGAGGCCAAGTGCGAGAACGTCGCCATCGACGTTTGCGCTCTGGAGCAACTGGCTGACTTTGCCGAGAAGAACGTCGACCTGACCATCGTCGGCCCGGAAGCGCCACTGGTCATCGGTGTGGTCGACCTGTTCCGCAGCCGTGGCCTGGACTGCTTCGGCCCGACCCAGGGCGCTGCCCAACTGGAAGGTTCCAAGGCGTTCACCAAGGACTTCCTGGCCCGCCACAAGATCCCGACGGCCGACTACCAGAACTTCACCGAGATCGAACCGGCCTTGGCGTACCTGCAGGAAAAAGGCGCGCCGATCGTGATCAAGGCCGATGGCCTGGCCGCTGGCAAGGGCGTGATCGTCGCCATGACCTTGGCAGAAGCCGAAGCCGCCGTGCGAGACATGCTCGCGGGCAATGCCTTTGGTGAAGCGGGTTCGCGCGTGGTCATCGAGGAATTTCTCGATGGCGAAGAAGCCAGCTTCATCGTCATGGTCGACGGCCACAACGTGCTGCCCATGGCCACCAGCCAGGACCACAAGCGCGTCGGCAACCAGGACAGCGGCCCGAACACGGGCGGCATGGGTGCCTACTCCCCTGCCCCTGTAGTCACTGACCAGGTTCACCAGCGGGTCATGGATCAGGTGATCTGGCCGACCGTGCGCGGCATGGCTGAAGAAGGCAATGTCTACACCGGCTTCCTGTATGCAGGCCTGATGATCGACAAGGCGGGCAACCCCAAGGTCATCGAATTCAACTGCCGCTTCGGCGACCCGGAAACCCAGCCGATCATGCTGCGCCTGGAGTCGAGCCTGGTACTGCTCATCGAAGCAGCCTTTGCCAAGGCCCTGGACAAGGTCGAGGCGCAGTGGGACCCACGCCCTAGTCTGGGTGTGGTGCTGGCCGCAGGCGGCTACCCTGGTGACTACGCCAAGGGCGCAGCCATTTCAGGCCTGGAGGCGGCCGCAAAAATCGAAGGCAAGGTATTCCATGCGGGCACTGCCTTGAAGGACGGTGACGTGGTTACCGCTGGGGGGCGCGTGCTGTGCGCCACGGCCATGGGTGAGACCGTCGAATCCGCTCAGCAGCAAGCGTATCGCCTGGCCGAGCAGATCACCTGGGACGGCAGCTTCTACCGGACCGACATCGGCTACCGGGCCATTGCCCGGGAACGTGGCGAGCAATAACCGCTTTATCGCTGCACTGTCGAGGCGCCCGGACCTGTGCAGCCGGGCGCACGGCAACCGGCTCGTTGGCGTGCCCGCGGGCCTTGCCTTCAACTCCAAACGCCGCGCATAGTTAGCACCCCGCACATGGGCCAAGAAGGGATTTCGTAGTGCGCCGGCTCCGGATTGCCTCAGCGTTGATCGTCAGCTTGCTGACCCTGATCTGCATGTTCCCCGCGATGGCGGAGCATGACAGTGGCTGGGCCCTGCTGCTCGACGAACAAGGCAACCTGCAACTGAGCGACGTGCGCTCGGACCGTTATCGCAACCAGTTCAGCCCGCTGGAGCTGGCAGAACTCGATGCGGCGCCCCCCGACCAGGCCCTGTGGCTGCATTACCGCCTAGAGCCCGGTGAGCAGGAACAACTGCTGCGCGTCTTCGCGCCTGATCTTTCTGGTCTGGACCTATACGCCCTGCAAGGCGACAAGCTGATACGCCACCTGCATCACGGCCGCCAAACCGGCAGTGCCAACCCCACATTGCGCGGCAGCGACCACGTGCTGCCATTGCCTAACAGCAAGCAAAGCCTGGATATCTACCTGCGCCTGGTATCGGAACACCAGCTGCGCCCGGCCATCAGCCTTGAGCCCGCTGCGCGCGCCGCCGCCAATCAGACCCAGCCGTTGCTGTTCGGCATGCTGTTCGGTGGCCTGGTGATGCTGATCCTGCATAACCTGATTCGCTTCATCTACAGCCGCTCGAGCACTGCCCTGATCCTGGCGTTCTACCATGGCTTGATGTTGCTCAGCGGCCTGATCCTGCTGAACCTCAGCGGCCCATGGTGGCATGTGTGGTACAGCGCCCAGACGCCAGCGGCGTACCTTACGCTGGTCCTGGCAGGGCTGGCAGGGCTGTACTTCACCCAGCGCTTCTTCGCACCGCGCAACTCGCCGCGCCTTAACCGGCTGTTGAGCGGCGAGATGCTGCTGGTGGGGGTGAGCGGGATCGTGCTGCTGTTCATCGACACCTTGCCGCTCAATCTCATGACCTATGCCTTGATGGCACTGGGCAGTGTCACGATGCTGGTGGTCAGCAGCTACCATTGGTACCGCGGTTACGCACCCGCCCGTTTGTTCGGTCTGGCGATGATCATCTTCAACGTTGGCGGGCTGGTGCTGCTGCCTGCCCTGCTTGGGCTTACACGCACCCCCACGCCTTGGTTGCTGTGCATTCTGTTGGGGCTGGCAGTGGCGAGCGGGCTGCTATTGAACCTGGCTGTCAGCGACCGGCTGCGACGCATCAATGAGGAGCGCTTCAGTGTCAGCCGCGCCTTGGCAGCCAGTGACGCCGAAATCAACGCCAAGGCCGAATTTCTGGCCAAGATCAGCCACGAAATACGTACCCCCATGAACGGCGTGCTGGGCATGACCGAACTGCTGCTGGGCACGCCGTTGTCCGTCAAACAGCGCGATTACGTTCAGACCATTCACAGCGCGGGCAACGAGCTGCTCACGTTGATCAACGAGATACTCGATATCTCCAAGCTCGAATCCCGTCAGATCGAACTCGACGATGTCCAGTTCGACCTCAACGCGCTAATCGAAGACTGCTTGAACATCTTTCGGGCCAAGGCCGAGCAGCAGAACATCGAGCTGATCAGCTTCACCCAGCCCCAGGTGCCCCGTGTGGTCAGCGGCGATCCCACACGCTTGCGCCAGGCGCTGTCGAGCCTGATGGAAAACGCGCTGAAAAACACCGACCAGGGGGAAATTCTGCTTGTCGTTGCACTGGACCAGCGCGGCGAGGTGCCCCGCTTGCGCATCGCGGTACAGGACAGCGGCGACCCCTTGCCGGCAGCCGATCGCGAGGCGCTGCTGCAGGCGGAACTGCACAGCAGGCACTTCCTGTCCAGCAATCGGCTGGGCGGCCACCTGGGGCTTGTAATCGCCAAGCAGCTGATTGGCCTGATGCATGGGGAGTTTGGCATCAAGAGCAGCACCGGCACCGGCAATACCTTGTGGCTGACCTTGCCGCTGGACCCAGCCTGCCTCGAGCAACCTCCGGCCGACCTGGACGGGCCGCTGCGCGACGCGCGGGTACTGGTGGTGGACGACAACGACACGTGCCGCAAGGTACTGGTCCAACAGTGCAGCGCCTGGGGCATGAATGTCAGCGCAGTGCCTTCAGGCAAGGAAGCCTTGGCTTTGCTGCGTACCAAGGCTCACCTTCGCGATTACTTCGACGCGGTGCTCCTGGACCAGAACATGCCCGGCATGACCGGCATGCAACTGGCCGCCAAGATCAAGGAAGACCCCAGCCTCAATCACGACATCCTGGTGGTCATGCTGACCGGTATCAGCAACGCCCCCAGCAAGATCATCGCCCGTAATGCCGGGATCAAGCGGATACTGGCCAAACCGGTCGCTGGCTACACGCTCAAGACCACGCTGGCCGAAGAACTGGCTCAACGCGGCCGCGAGCAGGCGCTGCCGGCTGTTGCACCAGGCCAGCCCCAGGCCCTCGACCTGCCCCCAGATTTCAGCGTGCTGGTCGCAGAGGACAACACCATTTCGACCAAGGTCATCCGCAGCATGCTCGGCAAGCTCAGCCTGCAGCCCGATACTGCCTCCAACGGCGAAGAAGCCCTTGAAGCGATGAAAGCCAAGCGCTATGACCTGGTGCTCATGGATTGCGAAATGCCGGTTCTGGATGGTTTCTCGGCAACCAGGCGCCTGCGCGAATGGGAAGCCGCCAACCAGCGCGTGCGCACGCCCGTCGTTGCACTGACCGCGCATATCCTCGCCGAGCACAAGGACCGCGCCAAGCAAGCCGGCATGGACGGCCATATGGCCAAGCCCGTCGAATTGTCCCAACTGCGAGAGTTGATCCAACACTGGTCCAGCCAACAGCCGGCCAATGCTGATCAGGGCATGGGCCCTGACGGCAGTTGGCCGCGCAACTAGAGCACCAGATCCCTGATGACACGCTCGGCCGTTCGCGCAACACTGGCCTCTGCCCTGCGCCGATAATCCTCACGGAACCCTTGCAGATTGAAATGGATCACTTCCAGTCGCAGGTCTCTCACACTGATCCCGTTGCTTGCGCCCATGAACAGGAAATCGCTGGTGCTTGTCTTCATCGAGATATCCATGTGCAGCAGCACCATGTCGATAAAACCATTCGACTGCTGAGCACAGGGCAACAACTGCACGCGCGCCTGAGTGCCCACGGTCGAATGTGCGCTGAACAGTCTCAGCGCCTTGTCATCTCGACGTAGGGCCTCTAGCGCCTGGTTGGCCGCTTCGGCCAGGCGTGGAGAGCTCGCCTGGCTGATGTGCTCGACTGCCTGCGCAGCAAGGCTGCCTCGGTCAGGCCCGGGCCGCCGCCCTACTGGCGCCAGCTTGCCATCGAAGCCAAGGGCAGCGAGGTTGCGCCAATAATTCCTGAACCAGTCAGGTTCAAGACCGTCTTTCAAATCCCCCCATGCCACCTGCTGCGCAAAGGCGTTGGCCAACAGTATGTCTGAACGTGCTTGCGGGCATACGCCTGGCAGAAAGACCAGCACGCTGCTGTGGACCAGCTGGCCGGCGATAGATGATGCGTCGGTGTTAGTCATGGTTGGGCTCCTGCACGCTGATTTCGCTGCGGTGATGGGCCAGCTTGCCCTGAAGTTTTTTTGCCAGCCCCGGACCGATGAGGTTCATACGCCTGGAATCGATCAAGTACTGCCCCTGGAACTGCCAGCACGCCTGCACCGTCTGAGGGTCGAACAGTTGCCAGAGCCAGTCAGGATCAAGAGGCTCTCGACTCCCCAGGTTCAGTTGAGTGCTGATGATGGAATACTCAGGCAGCACCAACCGAACCTCGGCATGCGCGTAGTTCAGACCAGTGTCGCCAGGGTGTTCGCCAAGATCCCAGCGCTCCCCCGTCCGGTCATCGCGTGTTTCACTGCTGGCGCAGGCTGCCAGACACTGCGCGACAGCTTCGCGAAGACGGTGAGGCGTAGCCTGAAGAAGACTGTCGCAAAGCATGTCCCAAGGCTTGAAAGCGGCAACCGGCACCATGGATATGGTTTGCGACCGCAGCGTAGCAAGCGTGCAGCCGAAACTGCTCTGCACACGTATGTATTCATTGAGCCAGCTGTCACCATCAGCCCCGGAGACACCGCCATTGCACGCGGCCAGGTAAGCCGCCAGCTGGATATTGAGCATATCGTGCCTGCAAGCCTCGTTGATGGTCTTGTCGACGAGCACCAGACTGTTGCCATTGCGCCACACGCTGTAGTTATTTGCCATTGATGCACCCTCCAGGCTCACCGAAGCCAAGGCCCCGGTGAGTCAGACCGACAGGTTAGATTTCGAGGGCCAGCAACACTTCCAGGGCGTTGTCGTCGAGCTTGGTTTCAACCACGGCGCGTACTTTCTCGTACTGGCGCTGATCGAGATTCAGTACGGCACCGCAGGCGTAGTTGGTGGTGCCGCTGCTCTCCCATTTGGCCAACAGGTAGTTGGCTTTCTTGTCAGGCTTGGCATCGGTCTGGACTGCGCTCACCATCATGGCGACCTGGCCAGCACCGGTCTGCTCACACTTGTTCAGGCTCAGGCTGTTGCGGTCATCCTCCACGGATTTGCGATCCAGCAATTCGACATTCTTGGTGCTGGCAGCCAGTGCGGAAATGACGGTCTTGCCCAACCCTTCCAGCGCCGATGCCACGTCGCCGGTAAAGGCGCCACAGGCAGCCTGCAGCCCCTTGCCAACCAGGTTGCTGATTTCCAGGTGCCTGTCGCTCTGGGTAATACGCTGCACATCAACGCGCGTGGGTGTCCAACCCATCTTCGACATCAGGAACACGTACTGGTTGAACCAGGCTTGGGTTTCCTGGATCGGGTGGTGCTGTCTATTGGCGCCCTGGGTAGCAAGGGCGTGGCAGGCCTTGGCCGCGCTACGGTTAACCTCGCTCATGGTGTCCGGGAACACGAACAGGTTCATGTCAGGCAGGACTTGCAGTTCAAGGTTCTCTTTGTTGGTGGTCATGTCAAAGGCTCCAGTTAGGTCCGGTCGAAACCAGGTGGTTTCGGCCGTGAACCTAACTGCTCGACGCTGCTCATCCTGCCTCGAAACGCTTCCCCTCTGATCGAGCTTCCGTACTTCAGGGCTTTGCGCCATACCACCGCGGCGTGTAGACCCACTGCCCGCCGTCCGGGCGCTCGAAGGTGCACGTGGTCGATGAGCCCACCAGCACCATGGTGCGCATATCGACCATTTCTGGCACCAGTTGGGCCAAAGAGACGACGCGCAAAGTCTGCCCCGGCCTACCAATGTCACGGCCAAGGACTACAGGTGTATCAGCACCACGGTGCCGGCGCACGACGTCCAGCGCGGTCCCCAGTTGGTGAGGACGTGCTTTGGAAATCGGGTTGTAGAAGGCCAGCACCAGATCGGCCTGGGCAGCGAGGTCCAGCCGTTTTTCGATGATCGACCAGGGTTTGAGATTGTCCGACAGCGACATGACACAGAAGTCATGCCCCAGCGGCGCGCCAGCCTGTGCAGCCGTTGCCAGCGAGGCCGATACGCCAGGCAGTATCTCCAGATCGACAGCGTGCCAGTCAGGATTCGTGGACTCGTGCAAAGCCTCAAGGACCGCAGCGGCCATGGCGAATACACCTGGGTCGCCCGATGACACCACCACCACCGAACGGCCCCGCGCGGCCAGTTCGAATGCGTGGCGGGCGCGCTGCATCTCCTCACGGTTGTCGGTGCAGTGCAGCACCTGATCGTCCCGGAATGGGCCTGCCATTCGTACGTAGGTTTCGTAGCCGAGCACATCCTCGGCCCGTGCCAGCTCAGCCTTGACCGCTGGCACCATCAGCTCCGCTGCACCGGGTCCCAGACCGATGACGGCCAGCCGTCCACGGCGACGGCCAATCTGAGTCACCTCGACCGGCGCAGGTGCCACGGCGATGACCACCTCACCCTGGCACTGCAACCGCGCCTCGGGCAGTGCAGCGCCCACCATGCCAGCCACATCGTCGGGCCTTGCCGCAAAGCGCAATTCGACACCCAGCGCCTGCGCGGCGGCATGCAACCGGGTGTCCGTCATGGCCCGCTCATCGGCCAGCACGCAGGCCAGCGATGCCTGCGCAATACCGGCCTGCTGCAGCGCGTCACGAATCGTCTGCAGATCGCCGCTGGCGAGACCGACCACGACGGAGCGGGGGTGGATCAACAGCTCGTCTCGGCTGGCGGGGCGCGCCAAATGGCCCACATGGATGGTGCGCTGCGCGGCATCACTGGCAGGCAACTGAGCCTGCGCCAGCCACGGTGCTTGACCCTCGATGCGAACCGGCTCTCCAGCCAGCAGGTCGGACACGAAACGCTTGCCTTGTTCCAGATCCGCCAAGGCGTAACCCTGGGGCGGATTGAGCAGGCACGTACCAAAGCGCAACTCGCCGCTGGTGGTGATGGCCGCTGCAACACCCAGCGCAGCGGCGATGTCGCGTGCCATCTGGTTGACGCCACTGAGGCCACCGAGCAGGGGCACCACGGCACTGCCGTCTTCTGCCACGGCAAGCACAGGCGGCTCGCTGCCTTTCTCGCCCAACAGGCTGGCCAGGCTGCGGATCACGATCCCCGCGGCGCACAAGGCGATGATCGGCGTACCACGCTGGTAAAGGCTGCGCAGCAGATCGCCAAAAGTGCTGTAATCCTGGTCTGCCCCCTGGACGCGCCCTTGCAGGCCGTAAATTGTGGCTTGGGCGTAGATCTGTTGAAGGCAACGGGCGGTGGTCAGACTGCCTTGCCCCAGGATGACGATGGCCGGTGCCACCTGCGTGTTCAGCCCTGCCATTTTTCCCCCGGCACGATGATCAGCGAAAAGTAAGGCGAGGACTGCGGGTCGACCTGGTCCAGCGGTACGATTTTCTGGTTGGCCATGGTGGCGCGTTCCACATACAGCGCACGCTCGTGCAGGCCCAGCTCACCGAGCACCTGCCGCACCTTGGGAAAATTGCGCCCCAGTTTCATGATGACGGCCGCATCGGCGTCGGCCAGGCGGCGCTTGAGGTCTTCGGCCGGCAAGACGCCAGAGAGCACCGAAAGGCTCTGGTTGCGATAGACCAGCGGTGCACCCAGCACCGAGGCCCCACCGAGCATGGAGCACACGCCAGGAATCACCTGCGCTTCATAGCGCTGGGCCAGGCGGTCGTGCAGGTACATGTAGGAGCCATAGAAGAACGGGTCACCCTCGCAGATCACCGCCACGTCACGCCCTGCGTCCAGGTGTTCGGCCACCTGGACGCTGGCTTCGTCGTAGAAGTCGCTGATCACCTGCTCGTAGGACAGGGGCGCGGGCAAGGCTTCGGTAGTCACCGGATAGACCAGCGGTAGTAGCGTCTGCTCGGGTTGCAAGTGCGCTTCGATGATGCCGAATGCGTTACCGCGCTTGCCCTTGGCGACAAAGTAGCCGACCACCGGCGACTCGCGCAGCAGGCGCAGGGCCTTGAGCGTGATCAGTTCAGGGTCGCCCGGCCCTACGCCAAGGCCGATCAGGCGTCCGCGCGGGGCCATCATTCCACCTCCGTGGCCAGGGCGTTCACGGCCGCGGCGGCCATGGCGCTACCGCCCAGCCGCCCCTGCATGATCACGAAGGGCACGCCACGGCTGTCGGCCGCCAGCATGGCCTTGGATTCGGCAGCGCCAACGAAGCCGACGGGGAACCCCAGGATGAGCGCTGGGCGCGGCGCACCGGCGTCGAGCATTTCCAGCAGGTAGAACAACGCCGTCGGCGCGTTGCCGATCACCACTACGCTGCCTTCCAGGTGGGGGCGCCACAGCTCCAGGGCAACGGCGGAGCGGGTATTGCCAGCGGCCTTGGCCAGGTCCGGTACGCTCGGGTCGCGCAAGGTGCAGATGACCGGGTTGTTCGCTGGCAGCCGTGCCCGGGTGATGCCTTCGGCGACCATGTGCGCATCGCACAGGATCGGCGCGCCACGCAGCAGGGCCTGACGGCCGGCCTGGCCGGCGCCCTCGGAGAATTGCAGACCATCGATCGCATCGACCATGCCGCAGGCATGGATCACGCGTACCGCAAGCTTTTCGAGGTCTGCGGGAATCCGCTCAAGTCGGGCTTCCTCACGAATGATCCGGAAGGAATTGCGATAGATCTCCTGACCATCGCGGATGTAGTCAATCATCAAGGTGCTCCGTCGGCAGGTCGAGCATGGCGCCTGCTTCATTCAAGGTAATGTCAGTGGCGCGCAGGGCGCCGAACCCCGGCAGGCGGGGGTCACGCTGGTAAAGATCGTAGTGCCCGGGCGCGCGGGCCAGCAGTGTGGCCGGGGCGGTGTGGGCCAGGGCACAGGACCGGGGGCAGCCAGTAAGATGCACGCTGGCAGGCGCTCCGGGCCCCAGTAATGCGGCCAGTGCCACGGCGTCGGCCTTCGTCTCGCTCAAGGCCTTGGCACAGCCGCTGGCGCCGGTGCAGGCGCTGATACGCGCCAAGGGCTCGGCCGCGTGGCAGAGCAGCCCGACCGTCATCAGGCTGTGCTGCGCCTGGTCGATGCCGCCGGACGCCAGGTTGGGCAGCACCAGGCTCTGCCAGGGGGTCACCCGCAGGCTGCTGTCGCCCTGTTCACGCGCGACACGCGCCGCTTCACGCAGCATGGCCGGGGTGAGCCGCCCCAGTGGCGGTGCCACGCCAAGCGCAACCCCACGCCGCTGAGGCAGTGCCCCAAGCCACGTCACTGGGCGAACCGGCCGGCGCCAACCCAGCACGGCGGGGTCTTGGCGCAACGCCACGCCAAGCCCATCGATGAAGTCTGCAGCCGTGCAGGTCTGCAGCACATGCCGCATGCGCGACTGGGTTGGGGTGGCCAGGTCCAGAAAGCGTTCGAGCATGGCGCGTACCAAGGTCAAGCCCTGGCTGAACGGCACCGCACCCAGTACGTCACTCTCCCCAAGGCTGCCGGCCAGGCCGAATGCGAGCCAGGGCTGCTGCTCAAGCTCAAGCACCGAAAGCCACAGGTCGTGCGGGTGATCGAGCATGGCCAGGCGTTCACCGGCATCGAGCTGAAGGGCGAACTTGGCCGATAACGCGTGAAAGCGTGGCGTGCCCTCGAGCAGGTCGAGGATTTGCCCCCCCAGCGGCCTGACGTCCAGCACCATCGCCGGGTCAAGCCCGGCCAGTGGGCTGAGCATCAGGTTACGAACATCGTCGCCGGCTGCTTCACGCGGGCCCAGCCCAGCTGCAAGCAGCGCCGCCACCAGGCCCTGGTGATCAGGGCCGACGCCACGGATTTGCAGATTGCCCCGGTTGGTGGCCTCGATCACCCCCCCTGCGAAGCGCTCGGCAGCGCTGGCGACGGCCTCGGCCTGCTGGGCCAGCAACACCCCGCCCGGCAGTTTGATCCGGCAAATGCCGCCATCCAGGGCGCTGACGATACGCCACAACCCCGGACAAGCCGAGGGGCGAGGCGAACTGTAGGAAGCGTGAGGTGGCATCGCTGAGGTATCCGGCAATCCGTGAAACTGCGCTTGAGTGGAGAAGGCGCGGTATTATGCCTGCTTTGGCCGCCCGCATGAAAAGCCGGTGGTCGAGCATCTTTCGGGTAAAGGCACAATTGGGCGTGCTGCACACGCACGAACTCTAGAGGTATCAATGGCACCCTGGCTCACAGTAGTAGGCATCGGCGAAGACGGTTTCAGCGGTCTGGGCAAACAGGCTCGCCGAGCGCTGCTCAGTGGGACACGGATTTTCGGCAGCCCTCGCCAGCTGGCCCTGCTGCCACGTTGCGTGACCGGCGAACGGCTGCACTGGCCGAGCCCTTTCTCGCTAGCGCCAGTACTGGCGCTGCGCGGCTCGCCTGTGTGCGTGCTGGCCAGTGGCGACCCGATGTTCTATGGGGTGGGCGCCAGCCTGGCGCGCCAGGTGCCTGCCGACGAAATGCAGGTGCTGTCGATGCCCTCCTCGTGCGCCCTGGCTGCTGCGCGCCTGGGGTGGGCGCTGCAAGACGTGCAGGTGGTGTCGCTGGTGGCAAGGCCCCTGGCCGCACTCAACGCGCACCTGCATGGCGGCCTGCGCCTGCTGGTACTGAGCAATGATGGAGATAGCCCGGCGGCCATTGCCGCATTGTTGCGCGAACGGGGCTTCGGCCCCAGCCGTCTATGGGTCTTCGAACACCTGGGGGGCGAGGCCCAGGGCCAGTTGCACGGGCAGGCATCCACGTGGCAGCACGGGCAAACGGCTGCGCTCAACCTGGTGGCCATCGAATGCGTGGCAGCGCCCGAAGCGCCTCGCCTGCACCGCCTGGCAGGCCTGCCCGATGACGCCTACCGGCACGACGGCCAACTGACCAAGCGCGATGTGCGCGCCATCACCCTGGGCCGGCTGGCCCCCGAGCCCGGGCAGCTGCTCTGGGACGTGGGCGCGGGCTGCGGCTCGATCGGCATCGAATGGATGCGTGCACACCCGGCATGCCGCGCCGTGGCCATCGAGGCCGACGAGGGCCGTCAGGGGTTGATCGAGTACAACCGCGATGCCTTGGGCGTACCTGGCCTGCACCTGGTGCGCGGCAAGGCCCCCATGGCACTGGAAGGGTTGGAACCGCCGCATGCGGTGTTCATTGGTGGCGGGGTCACCCGTCCAGGGGTACTGGCGCATTGCTGGTCCAGCCTGCGCCCAGGCGGTCGGCTGGTGGCCAACGCCGTGACGGTGCAAAGCGAACTGGCCCTGGCCCACTTCAAGGCGCAGCACGGTGGCGAACTGACGCGCATTCACGTTGCCCATGCCCAGCCCTTGGGTGCGTTCGATACCTGGCGCCAGGCGCTGCCCATCACCTTGCTCGACGTGGTCAAGCCGGCCGATGCGTGAAGAAACCCGCGAACAGGCCGCCCCGCTGCGCAGTGGCCTGACCACTGGCAGTTGCGCCACCGCGACCAGCCTGGCGGCAGCGCGTCTGCTGCTCACCGGTGCAGACAGCGACGCAGTGAGCATCACCCTGCCCAAGGGCAAGGTGGTGCAGATGCGCCTGGAGTTCTGCCGTCTGGTCGACGATTACGCCGAAGCAGGCACGCTCAAGGACGCTGGCGACGACCCGGACGTGACCCATGGAGCACTGCTGTACAGCCAGGTGCGCCTGCGTGCCCAGGCCGGTGTGCACTTCGTCGCAGGCACAGGCGTGGGCACTGTGACCCGGCCTGGGCTGGTACTGGCCGTGGGCGAGCCGGCCATCAACCCGGTGCCACGGCGTATGATCACGGACCACCTGCAGGGCCTGGCCGTCGAATGCGGCTACACCGGCGGGTTCGAGGTCACCCTCAACGTGCGGGACGGTGAAGCCTTGGCGCTCAAGACCATGAACCCACGCCTGGGCATCCTCGGCGGCCTGTCGATCCTGGGCACCAGCGGTATTGTGCGCCCCTTCTCCTGCGCAGCCTACATTGCCTCCATTCATCAAGGTATCGACGTGGCGCACACCAACGGCTACACCCACATTGCCGCGTGCACCGGCAACGCCAGCGAGGACACCATGCGCCGTGTCTACGGGCTGCCGGAAATCGCCCTGATCGAGATGGGCGACTTCGTTGGGGCGGTGCTCAAGCACCTGCGCAAGGTGCCGGTTTCACGCCTGACCCTGTGCGGGGGCTTCGGCAAGATCAGCAAGCTGGCCGCCGGGCACATGGACCTGCACAGCCGTCATTCGAGCATCGACCTGCCGCAATTGGCGGGCTGGGCCGCAGCAGGCGGGGCCGATCCGGCGCTTCAGGCTGCCATCGTGGCCGCCAACACCAGCCAGCAGGCCCTGGCGTTGGCCCACAGCGCCGGTGTCCAATTGGGCGATGCCGTGTGCCAGCATGCCCTGGCCTTCGCCCGCAGCGTCGTGCCTGCCCAAGTGAACGTCGAGGTGGTCGCCATCGACCGCCAGGGCGGCATCGTCGGTCGAGCGGGCCAGCCATGAAGGCGCGCATTCTGCTGCTCGGCGGCATTACCGAGGCGCTGGCCATCGCACGCCTGCTGGGCCCGGACCACATCTACAGCCTGGCCGGCGTCGGCCGGGTGCCCGACGACCTGCAGTGCCAGGTACGCGTGGGCGGCTTCGGGGGGGCCGCTGGGCTGGCCCAGTACCTTTATGAAAACGGCATCACGCTGCTGGTCGATGCCACCCACCCCTACGCCGCCCGTATCAGCGCCAACGCGGCCAGCGCCGCGCAGCGTGTCGGGATCCCTTGCTGGGCCCTGCACCGTCCGGCCTGGCAGGCACAGGCGGGGGATGACTGGCGCGAAGTCGAAGACTGGCCGGCGCTGATGCAGGGCATTGGGCCCTATGCCCGACCGCTGTTCACCCTGGGCCGGGAACCCCTGCAGCACCTGGACGCCATCCCGGATGGCCAGTTCTGGACATTGCGCGCCCTGCAGGCCTGTCCTGGCAATGCGCGCTGCGAGGTGATCGGTGCTCGCGGGCCTTTCGACCTGGACCAGGAGCGTGCGCTGTTCACCGACCGGCGCATCGACGTTCTGGTCAGCAAGAACAGCGGCAGCGTCGCCACCGAACCCAAGCTGGAAGTAGCCCGTGAGCTAGGCCTGCCGGTGTTCATTCTCAAGCGACCGACATTGCCGATTGCCGATCGGACGTTCCATGCCCTGCCGGAACTGGTGGCGGCTTTGTTCGCTATGTGACGAAAGCCCCCTTGCATAGCGCCTAGGGGGGGTTGAGCTCCTACACCCCTTTGGGCATTTTCCGAGCGCCTGCAAGTGGCCATGTGTCGCAGTCCTGCCTTAAACTCGGGCGCCCCCCCTCGGAAGACGTGCCTGATATGGAACTGCAATGGTGGATCTGGTTGGTGTTCGGCATCGCGCTGATGTTGCTCGAACTGGTCTTGCCCACGTTCTTCATCCTCTGGTTCGGTATCGGTGCCGTGCTGGTGGCCTTGGCCTCCCTGGCGTTTCCAGGCCTGGAGCTGGACATGCAAGGGTTGCTCTGGGTCGTGCTTTCATCGCTGACTACCCTGCTGTGGTTCAAGGTGTTTCGCCGTAAGCAGCCGGATGAGCGCTGGACCGCCGCCAGCGTGATCGGCGAGGTCGGCTTGCTGACCACAGGTGTGTCCGAATTCCAGAAAGGCCGGGTGCGCTTCCAGAAGCCCGTACTGGGCAATGAGGAGTGGACCTGCATTGCCGATACCACCATCCCGGCCGGCGAGCGGGTACGCCTGATCGCCGTCGAAGGAAATACCGCCCGCGTCATCCGGGCCTGAATCCGTAAAAAAGGAATTTGCCATCATGACCAGCCTCATCGTCGTCGGCGCCATCGCCCTGTTCGTCCTGATCACCGTGTTCAAGGGGGTACGCATCGTCCCCCAGGGTGAGGAATGGATCGTCGAGCGCCTGGGCCGCTACCACACCACCCTCAAGCCTGGCCTCAACGTCGTCATCCCCTACATGGACGTGGTTGCCTATCGCCTGCCGACCAAGGACATCATCCTCGATGTGCAGGAACAGGAAATCATCACCCGCGACAACGCCGTCATCGTCGCCAACGCCCTGTGCTTTGCCAAGGTCGTTGACCCGCAGAAGGCGTCTTATGGCGTGCAGGACTACGCCTTTGCCGTCACCAGCCTGACCATGACGTCCCTGCGCGCCATCGTCGGCGCCATGGACCTGGACGAAGCCCTTTCCAGCCGCGAGCAAATCAAGGCGCGCCTGCGCGAGGCCATGTCCGAGCAGACCGAGGACTGGGGCGTGACCGTGCGCTCGGTGGAAATCCAGGACATCAAGCCGTCCCAGAACATGCAACTGGCCATGGAACGCCAGGCGGCCGCCGAGCGGGAGCGCAAGGCCGACGTCACCCGTGCCGAAGGCGCCAAGCAGGCGGCAGTACTCGAAGCCGAAGCGCGCCTGCAGGCCGCGCGGCTGGATGCCGAGGCGCAGATCAGCCTGGCCGAAGCCTCGGCGCGGGCCATCTCGCTGGTCAAGGACGCGGTCGGCAACGAAACCGTCCCGGCCATGTACCTGCTCGGTGAGCGCTACGTCGGGGCCATGGAAAACCTGGCGAGCAGCAATAACGCCAAGGTGGTGGTACTGCCGGCCGATCTGCAGGAAACCGTACGCGGCCTGATGGGCCGCAACAAGGCCTGAACCTGAACGGCTTCGCGGTGCCAGGCATCGCGAAGCCAGCGGCCAGGCACGCCACCTGCGTCACGTCACCGCACCCTGCCAAATTTGCTTATACTCGGCCGTACAATAGTCACCACGATTCCTGACCGGATCTCTCCATGCCCCCACGTCGGCACATTGCCTGGATAGCCTGCCTAGCGGTGCTGTTCAACCTGCTGGCCATGCCGTTGTCCTCTGCTGCGCCCAAAGGCCCGGCAGAGCAACTGCTATGGGGGGCGTTCTGTTCCAGCATGGCCAACAAGGCCAAGGTCGATGTGCAGGCCCTGGCCAAGATCGACCTGGGCCCGCAAAGCGATGACAGCGCCAGCACGATGCACTGCTGGTGCTGCCTGGGTGCCGCGCCGCCACTACCATTGGGCGGACAAGCGTTACAGCTGCATGCCTCGCCTGCACGTCTTGCCGGCCCACTGTCGCTGGATGCGCCACCCACGCCTACGCCGCGCCAGCTCAGGCCCGCGCTCAACCCCCGTGCCTCCCCGCTTGCCTGAGTGTCTCACGCCGCCTGCCTGAACCTCATTCCATCGGGACATTCATCATGCTCAAGCACGCCCTTGCCGTGGCCGCCCTCCTGCTGCCCGCCGCTTTCGCCCATGCTCACGAATACACCGTGGGCGACCTGCATATCGCCCATCCCTGGTCGTTGCAGCTGCCGCCCAATGCCCCCAACGTCGCCGCGTATTTCGTGGTGCACAACAATGGCAACACCGATGACCGCCTGCTGAGCGCCGAGTCCCCCATCAGCGATGACACCCAGTTGCACGAGCACGCCATGAGCGCGGCCGGTGCCATGCGCATGCAGCAAGTGCCAAACGTGGTAGTGCCCGCAGGCAAGGATTTGGTGTTTGCACCCAGCGCTTACCATGTGATGCTCATGCAGCCCAAGGATCGCAGCCTGCTGACCGATGGCCAGCGCTTCCCGCTGACCCTTCGCTTCGAGAAAGCCGGCCCCATCACCGTGCAAGTGGCTGTGCAGAAAGCACCGCCGACTGGCCAGCCGCAGGCTCATCAGCACTGACTGCCGCTGACAGGGCGTGATGCGCTCGTCGCCACACCGCCAGTCCCGTACCACCCGCCCTGATCGCAGGCGCGCCGGTGGCGGATGGCTGAGCCTGTTCGCCATGTGGATGATTTTCATCGGGCCGCTGGTTTCCCAGTCGATGCCCATGGATCACCATGGCGCCGGCATGACCATGCCAATGGACATGCCGATGCCGGCTGCTCATCAGCATGGCGACGCTCATCACGGCCCGAGCCAGGACGGCCAGCTTCATGTGATGTGGGAGAAGTGCGGCTACTGCAGCCTGCTGTTCAACTGCCCTGCAGTGCCCCAGGCGCTCAGCCCCCTCAACCTGGCAGCCGCCCTGCCTCAGGTCCATCTTCAGCCTGCCACGCGCCACGGGCATGCCAGGCAGGCCGTTTTCCCCGGCGCCCGCAGCCGCGCACCGCCCGTTTCGATCAGTGTTTGACCCATTAGCGCACGAAGCCTGAACGCTTCGCGTTTTCTCACGACTGATCGACTGGAATCATTATGTCCGGCTGCACCCCTCTTTTGTCCCTGCGCGGGACCATTGCCGCTCTGTGTGGCTCGTTGCTGACCCCTGTCGCACTGGCGGCAGACCCAGGCCACGTTGGCCATTCATCCGCTGCACCTGAGCTCGGCCCTACGGTCATCACCGCCATCGCCCCCAGCTCGCCACTGACCGTGGTCACCCACCCCAAGGACCCTCGCCAGCCCGTGCCGGCCAGTGACGGTGCCGATTACCTGAAAACCATTCCCGGTTTTTCGGCCATTCGTGCCGGCGGCACCAACGGCGACCCGGTACTGCGCGGCATGTTCGGCTCGCGGCTGAACATCCTCACCAATGGTGGGCTGATGCTGGGCGCCTGCCCCAACCGCATGGATGCCCCAACCGCCTACATCGCCCCGGAAACCTACGACCGACTGACCGTGATCAAGGGCCCGCAGAGCGTGATCTGGGGGCCGGGCGGTTCGGCAGGCACCGTCTTGTTCGAGCGTGACCCCGAGGCATTCGGCACCCTTGGCAGCCGCGTCAATGCCAGCCTGCTCACCGGCACCAACGGCCGCTTCGACAAGGTGCTGGACGCTGCTGTCGGCAACAGTCAGGCCTATGCCCGTTTCGTCGGCAATCAGTCGCGTGCCGGTGACTACCATGACGGGGCTGGCGATTCAGTGCCGTCGCGCTGGAAAAAATGGAACGGCGATGTCGCCCTGGGCTGGACGCCCGATGCCGATACGTTGCTCGAACTCACCGCCGGCAAGGGTGATGGGGAGGCGCGCTATGCCGGTCGGGGCATGGACGGTTCGCAGTTCAAGCGTGAAAGCCTGGGCCTGCGCTTTGAAAAATCCAACCTCGGCGAGGTGCTCGACAAGATCGAAGCCCAGGCCTATTACAACTATGCCGACCATGTGATGGACAACTACAGCCTGCGCACACCCTCTGGCAGCGGCATGATGGGCATGCCGATGGTCAGCAATGTCGACCGCCGCACGATGGGTGCACGCCTCAAGGCGACCTGGCGCTGGGCCGATGTACAGCTGATCAGCGGTATCGACGCACAGACCAACGCGCATCGCCAGCGCGGCGGCATGGGCGTGGATGCGCACAAAGGCCAGGCCTGGACCAAGGATGCCGATTTTCACAACTACGGCGTGTTCGGCGAGCTGACCTGGTCGCTCAGCGGCGACGACCGGGTCATCACCGGCGCCCGCCTGGACCGCGCGTCGGCGCGGGATCTGCGCCAGGCCAGCCCGACCCGCAACGACACCCGCGCCGACACGCTGCCCAGCGGCTTCGTGCGCTATGAACACGACATGGCAGCCCTGCCGGCAACGGCCTACATCGGCCTTGGGCACGCCCAGCGTTTCCCGGACTACTGGGAGCTGTTTTCGCCTAAAACAGCGCCCATCGGGTCGGTCAATGCCTTCGACGGCATCGAGCCCGAGAAGACGACGCAGCTCGACTTCGGTGTCCAGTACCGCAGCGAACGGTTGGAAGCCTGGGCTTCGGGTTATGTCGGGCAGATCCGCGACTACATCCTGTTCGACTACCGCACTGGCATGATGGGCATGGCGACTTCGAAGGCGCAGAACATCGACGCCCGCATCATGGGTGGCGAAGTGGGTGCGGCCTACTCGCTGAGCGATACCTGGAAGGCCGATGCCACACTGGCCTACGCCTGGGGCAAGAACAGCAGCGATGGCAAGGCGCTGCCCCAGATGCCGCCCTTGGAAAGCCGCCTGGGCCTGACCTACAGCCGCGATGCATGGAGCGCAGGCGCGCTCTGGCGGCTGGTCGCAGCGCAGAACCGCATCGCCCGCAACCAGGGCAATGTGGTTGGCAAAGACTATGACGCCAGTGCAGGTTTTGGGGTGTTCTCGCTCAACGGCGCGTACAAGGTGAGCAAAAATCTGAAACTCAGTGCAGGGGTCGACAATCTGTTCGACAAGACCTACGCCGAACACCTGAACCTGGCGGGCAATGCCGGTTTCGGCTACCCGGCCAGCGACCCTCAACCGGTCAATGAGCCCGGCCGGAGCGTCTGGACCAAAGTCGATTTCAGCTTCTGACATCCACCGCGGGCGCGGCAGTGACCGCGCCCTGTGCGGGTTTACCTGGAGGTTCCCATGAGAGGAACACGCGTTTCATTCTACAACCTGGCCTGGCGTTGGCATTTCTATGCAGGGCTGTTCGTGGCCCCATTCATGATCCTGCTGGCCCTTACCGGGCTGGTATACCTATTCAAGCCGCAGCTCGATCCATGGCTGTACCGCGACCTGATGGTGGTTGAGGCCGGCCATCATCGCCAAGGGGCCGATGTGATGCTGGCCGAAGTGCGCAAGGCGCACCCCGAAGGCCATGTGGGCCAGTACCTGCCGCCACTGAACGCACAGCGCAGTGCGCAGTTCGTGGTGCACGAAAAGGGCCGCGAGCTGAACGTGTTCGTCGACCCGTACAGCGGCAAGATCCTCGGCGAGCAGGACGGCAAGCGCAATCTGCAAGCCATCGCCCGCGCCCTGCACGGCGAATTGATGGTGGGCACCCTGGGCGATCGCCTGGTGGAACTGGCCGCAGGCTGGGGCATCGTGCTGGTGATTTCGGGCCTGTACCTGTGGTGGCCTCGCGGGCGCCTGGGCGCAGGCGTGCTGTGGCCGCGCCTGGCCGCCCGAGGCCGGCTGTTCTGGCGCGACCTGCATGCGGTCAGTGGGTTCTGGGGTTCGGCGCTGTTGCTGTTGATGCTGCTCAGCGGCATGACCTGGACCGGGTTCTGGGGCAAGCAATATGCCGATCTGTGGAACCGCTTTCCGGTAGCGATGTGGAACGATGTGCCGAAGTCGGACCAGCAGGCGCGCGAGCTCAACCATGCTCACCGCCAGACCGTGCCCTGGGCCATGGAGAACACGCCGATGCCTCAATCTGGCGCCCATGCCGAGCATGCCGGGCATCACACGATGTCCAGCCAACCGGCCGCACCGAATGTGAGCGTGCAACAGGTCGAAGACATCGCCACTGCGCGGCAGGTGGAGCCGGGCTACAGCATCACCTGGCCAACCACAGCCGACGGCGTATTCACCATCGCGGTATTCGCCGACGACCCACGCAACGACGCCACCCTGCATGTGGACCAGTACACCGGTAAGGTGTTGGCCGATGTGCGCTGGCAGGACTACAGCCCTGTGGCCCGCGCCACGGAACTTGGGGTCATGCTGCACGAGGGCAAGATGTTCGGCCCGCTGAACCAGATCGTCATTGCGCTGGTGTGCCTGATGATTCTGCTGGGTTCGGTCAGTGGCCTGGTGATGTGGTGGAAACGTCGGCCCGAAGGCGGCCTGGGCGTTCCCCCCTTGCGCCACGACCTGCCGCGCTGGAAGACGGCCGTGGTGGTGATGCTGGCATTGGGGCTCGTTTTCCCCTTGGTGGGGGTGTCGATGGTGCTGATGTGGGTACTCGACAACCTGATCATGCGGCGGGCAAGGGTGGCGACGCAGGCATAGCGGCCCGGCAGGCGGCTGTCGTGAAACCCCAGGCGGGCCGAAAGGCCCGCCGAGCGTTTCATGGCCCCTGCCTGTAGGTGCTGGATTATTCTCTAAAGCGCCGACGCTTGAACCCGATCATTTCTAAAGCGCCCTGCACTCGCGATATCGTGTCGATCTGTCACGCCCGCACCTTTGCAGTGCGTGATAGCCTAGCCGGCTACGTCAGCCAATGCGACTGACCTCTACAAGGGAATGCAGCCTATGACGCAAACTGCGCCGACTCCACCCGATGACCAACACCTGCAACGCAACCTCACCAACCGACACATCCAGCTCATCGCCATTGGCGGTGCCATCGGCACCGGTCTGTTCATGGGCTCGGGCAAGACCATCAGCCTGGCTGGGCCTTCGATCATCTTCGTCTACATGATCATCGGCTTCATGCTGTTCTTCGTCATGCGCGCAATGGGCGAACTGCTGCTGTCGAACCTGAACTACAAGTCGTTCATCGACTTCTCGGCCGACCTGCTCGGCCCCTGGGCGGGCTACTTCACCGGCTGGACCTACTGGTTCTGCTGGGTGGTCACCGGCATCGCCGACGTGGTAGCCATTGCGGCTTATACCCAGTTCTGGTTTCCCGACCTGCCTCAGTGGATACCGGCGCTCACCTGCGTGGCCGTGCTGCTGTCGCTGAACCTGGTCACGGTCAAGCTGTTCGGCGAAATGGAGTTCTGGTTTGCCCTGATCAAGATCATTGCCATCCTGGGCCTGGTGGCCACCGGCCTGTACATGGTCATCACCGGCTTTACCTCCCCCAGCGGACGCACGGCTCAACTGGCCAACCTGTGGAATGACGGCGGCATGTTCCCCCACGGCATGATGGGCTTTTTCGCCGGGTTCCAGATCGCGGTCTTCGCCTTCGTGGGTATAGAGCTGGTCGGCACCACGGCAGCCGAAGCCAAAAACCCGGAGCGCACGCTGCCCAGGGCGATCAACTCGATCCCGATCCGCATCATCGTGTTCTATGTACTGGCACTGATCGCGATCATGGCCGTGACTCCATGGCGCGACGTGGTCCCGGGCAAAAGCCCGTTCGTTGAGCTGTTCGTACTAGCTGGCCTGCCAGCGGCGGCGAGCATCATCAATTTCGTGGTGCTCACCTCGGCGGCCTCGTCTGCCAACAGCGGGGTATTCTCCACCAGCCGCATGCTGTTCGGCCTGGCCCAGGAAGGCGATGCACCGAAAGCGTTCGAGAAGTTGTCCCGCCGCGCTGTGCCGGCCAACGGCCTGTACTTCTCCTGCCTATGCCTGCTGCTCGGCGCGGTGCTGATCTACCTGGTCCCGAACGTGATCGAAGCCTTCACCCTGGTCACCACGGTATCGGCGGTGCTGTTCATGTTCGTCTGGACGTTGATCCTGCTGTCGTACCTGAGCTACCGCAAGCAGCGCGCGGCGTTGCACGAGCAGTCGATCTACAAGATGCCTGGCGGGCGTTTGATGTGCTACGTGTGCCTGGCGTTCTTCGCCGGTATCCTTGTGCTTCTGAGCTTGGAGGCCGACACCCGCTCGGCGCTGGTGGTGACGCCGATCTGGTTTGTGATCCTGGCGGTGACCTACCAGTTCGTGCGGAGCCGGCGCCAGCCGCGTACTGCCGTACGTGGGTCGTCGGGCAACTGATCAGGAAACTGTGCAGCCCATTCTCCGGCAGAACTGGCGAATGGGCGCACAACAGCCAGGCCGCTTCAGCCGTGCTCCATCCCCTTGAGCACTGCCTCGGCCAGGGCCAAACCTTTCTTTAGCGAGTTTTCCGTCGCGGTCAGTAAACTACGAAGCGGCTCTCCCACCCTTTCCAGTGCTGCGGCATTGGTTTCATAAGCCGCTTTCAGCGCGGCAACGGCGCACACAAGTGCATCCTCGCTATCGACTCCAGCCTGAACCGACAGTATTGGATCATGAGCCTGATTGCAGGTGCCAAAATCAGCACTGGCGGTCACGGAACGAGATGTGCGGGGTGGATCTGGAACGATCTTCTTGAGCATGGTGCATCTCCTTGCAGCTCTCTCTTTATGACGCTCCGAGCCCATACGCCAATATGGGTGGACGGAGCCGTGCGGGTTGGCGTGCCGGCAGAGAGAACCGGTGAGCCCGAAGGCTCCCACACACGGCTCCGCCCATGACGGGTGCAGCCATGCAGAGCAAAGTCGCAAGGAGCGTCAATGCTCGATCTCTCTGTATAACGGGACGCCAATCCCGGTCGCAGAATCTACTGCGGTGCCGAACGGTACTCAAGTACCGCTTATGTGTCAAAACTGTTCACTGCCCTGGACCCAATCCTGTGCAGGCCAGTCGCGCAAGCACCAACCTGGCCCCTATCCAAGCCCCCCATAGAAGCACAACCCTTCTAGACCGCAGCCTTGCGCACCACGGCACAGCCTTTGCAATCGCCCTTCTGCCCACACCACAACAACTCAGCGGAGAGAGCACATGAAGCGACGCAGTCTGATCAAGGCCTTCACCCTCAGCGCCTCGATGGCGGCGATGGGCCTTAGCTGGAGCCTCCAGGCAGCCGAGACCATCAAGGTCGGCATCCTGCATTCGCTGTCCGGGACCATGGCCATTTCCGAGACGTCGCTCAAGGACATGGCCTTGATGACCATCGATGAAATCAACGCCAAAGGTGGGGTCAATGGCAAGATGCTGGAGCCGGTGGTGGTGGACCCGGCGTCCAACTGGCCGCTGTTCGCCGAAAAAAGCCGCCAGTTGCTGACCCAGGACAAGGTCGCGGTGGTGTTCGGTTGCTGGACGTCGGTGTCGCGCAAATCGGTATTGCCGGTATTCGAGGAGCTCAACGGTCTGCTGTTCTACCCGGTGCAATACGAAGGCGAAGAGATGTCGCCGAACGTCTTCTACACCGGCGCTGCGCCCAACCAGCAAGCGATTCCGGCGGTGGAATACCTGATGAGCGAGGACGGCGGCGGCGCCAAGCGCTTCTTCCTGCTGGGCACCGACTACGTCTACCCGCGCACCACCAACAAGATTCTGCGCGCGTTCCTGCACAGCAAGGGCGTGGCCGACAAGGACATCGAGGAGGTCTACACGCCGTTCGGCCACGCCGACTACCAGACCATCGTCGCCAACATCAAGAAGTTCTCGGCCGGGGCGAAGACGGCGGTAATTTCCACGGTCAACGGCGACTCCAATGTGCCCTTCTACAAAGAGCTGGCCAACCAGGGCTTGAAAGCGACCGATGTGCCGGTCGTGGCGTTCTCGGTGGGCGAAGAGGAGCTGCGGGGTATCGACACCAAGCCGTTGGTGGGCCATCTGGCCGCCTGGAACTACTTCGAGTCGGTGGATAACCCGGTCAACCAGAAGTTCGTCGCTGATTGGAAGGCCTATGCCAAGGCCAAAGGCCTGCCTGGCGCCGACAAGGCGGTGACTAACGATCCAATGGAAGCCACCTATGTGGGCATTCACATGTGGGCGCAGGCGGCGGAAAAAGCCAAATCCACCGATGTGGACAAGGTGCGCGAAGCGCTGGCCGGGCAGACCTTCAAGGCCCCTTCGGGCTACACCCTGACCATGGACAAGACCAATCACCACCTGCACAAGCCAGTGATGATCGGCGAGATCCAGGACGATGGGCAGTTCAGCGTGGTGTGGGAAACCGAGCAACCGCTGCGGGCGCAACCCTGGAGCCCCTTCATCCCAGGCAATGACAAGCGCCCTGATTACGCCGTGAAAGGCAACTGAGGCCCTGGGCCGCGCTGCAGCCCGCCCGTGGGCGGCCCGGTGTTCGGGTACGCCTGCGCGTAAGCGCTGATTCACAGGAGAGCCTCATGCTCAGATTCCTGCTTACCCTGCTACTGCTGTTGCCCATGGCAGTAGACGCCAGCGAAGGCGAGTTTTTCTTCGCCGCCAAGCCCGCCGAGCAGGCGCGCCTACTCGATACCTGGGCCGCCCAACCCGAGCCAGGCCGACTGGCACTGCTGGAAAACCTGCAGGCCGGCCGAATCGCCAAGGACGACAGCCGCAAGGTGCGCCTGAACAACCGCCTGCGCGGGCTGATCGACAATGCCCTGGCCAGCCACCGGTTACTCAGTGACGACAGCGCCACCCGGCTAGCCGCCGCCAGGCAGTTGCAAAAGAGCGCACAACCGGCCCAGGTCGCCTTGCTCGACCGGCGCTACGCCAGCGAACCGGATGCGACCGTGCGGGCAGCCTTGGGCCTGGCGTTGGCCAACCTGCAGCTCGGCGCCAGCGACCCTTCGGTGCGCCTGGCGGCCGTACGCCTGTTAGGGGAAACCGGTGACCCAACGGCCCGTACCCGCCTTGAGGCGCTGTTGCAACCCGAGATGGAAACGGACCCCACGGTGCGTACCGCCGCCGAAACCAGCCTGACCCAGGTCAAGCGCAAGCTGCTGGTCGGTGAAGTACTGGGCCAGGCCTTCAGTGGCCTGTCGCTGGGGTCGATCCTGCTATTGGCGGCGCTGGGGCTGGCGATCACGTTCGGACTTCTGGGTGTGATCAACATGGCGCATGGCGAGATGCTGATGCTCGGCGCCTACAGCACCTACATGGTGCAGGTAGTGGTGCAGCGCTACGCACCGGGTGCCCTGGAGTTCTACCCACTGATCGCCCTGCCCGTGGCGTTCGCCGTCAGTGCCGGTGTCGGCATGGCGCTGGAACGTACGGTGATCCGCCACCTGTACGGCCGCCCTCTGGAAACCCTGCTGGCCACCTGGGGCATCAGCCTGATTCTGATCCAGGCCGTGCGTTTGCTGTTCGGCGCACAGAACGTTGAGGTCAGCAACCCGGCCTGGTTGTCAGGTGGCATCCAGGTTCTGCCCAACCTGATCCTGCCTTACAACCGCCTGGTGATCATCGCGTTCGCGCTGGCCGTGGTGCTGCTGACCTGGCTGCTGCTCAACCGCACGCGCCTGGGCCTGAACGTGCGCGCTGTAACCCAGAACCGCAACATGGCGGCGTGCTGCGGCGTGTCCACCGGGCGTGTGGACATGCTCGCCTTCGGCCTGGGTTCGGGCATCGCCGGCCTGGGCGGCGTGGCCTTGAGCCAGGTCGGCAACGTGGGGCCGGACCTGGGGCAAAGCTACATCATCGATTCATTCCTGGTGGTGGTGCTCGGGGGTGTCGGCCAACTGGCCGGAAGCCTCTGGGCGGCGTTCGGGCTGGGCATCGCCAACAAACTGCTGGAGCCGCAGATCGGTGCGGTGCTCGGCAAGATCCTCATCCTTGCGCTGGTCATCCTGTTCATCCAGAAGCGCCCGCAAGGCCTGTTTGCCCTCAAGGGACGGGTGATCGACTGATGAACCAGCCACTGCTTGTCACCGCTGCGCATAAAGCCGGCCTTCGCCTGTCGCTGGCACTGGGTATCGCCGCCCTGGCGCTGCTGCTCGCCTTGCCGCTGTTGTCGCTGCTGCCCGCCGACCACGCCCTGCATGTGTCGGCCTATGTGCTCACACTGGTGGGCAAGATCCTCTGCTATGCCATCGTGGCCCTGGCCCTTGACCTGGTCTGGGGCTATGCGGGGCTGCTGTCGCTCGGCCATGGTCTGTTCTTTGCCCTGGGCGGCTACGCCATGGGCATGTACCTGATGCGCCAGGCCGCCGGGGAGGGGCTGCCAGGCTTCATGACGTTCCTGTCCTGGAGCGAGCTGCCCTGGTACTGGGCCGGCACCCAACACTTTGCCTGGGCCCTGTGCCTAGCGGTGCTGGCGCCTGGCATGCTGGCCCTGGTGTTCGGCTGGTTTGCCTTCCGCTCGCGGATCAAGGGTGTGTACTTCTCGATCATGACCCAGGCCCTGACCTTTGCCGGGATGTTGCTGTTCTTTCGCAACGAGACCGGTTTTGGCGGGAACAACGGCTTCACCAGCTTTCGCACCCTGCTGGGCTTCGACATCGCCGCACCCGGGACCCGCGCCGTACTGTTCCTGCTCACCGTCGCGCTGCTGGTCGCCAGCCTGTACCTGTGCTGGCGGTTGACGCGCAGCAAATTCGGGCGCCTGTTGACGGCCGTTCGCGATGCCGAGAACCGGTTGATGTTCTGCGGCTACGATCCGCGTGGTTTCAAGCTGCTGGTATGGGTGCTCAGCGCCATGCTGTGCGGCCTGGCAGGCGCGCTGTACGTGCCTCAGGTCGGCATCATCAACCCCAGCGAAATGTCGCCCACCAACTCCATCGAGGCTGCTGTCTGGGTGGCACTGGGCGGGCGCGGCACCCTGATCGGCCCGCTGCTGGGCGCGGGGCTGGTCAACGGCATGAAGAGCTGGTTCACGGTGGCTTTCCCGGAATTCTGGCTGTTTTTCCTCGGCGCGCTGTTCATCCTCGTGACCCTGTACTTGCCCAAGGGCCTGGTCGGCCTGTGGAACAAAAGGAGCCAGTCATGAGAGGCCTGCCCCCGGTACACCCGGAGTTCATGCTCGAACCTGCCTTCGACCCGCAGGGTATCGGCCGCGACGCCATAGGCCTGGGCCATGCCCGCGTACCAGGCCTGGACGCGCGGCATGGCACCGTGTTGAGCCTTGAAGAGGTGAGCGTCAGCTTCGATGGGTTCAAGGCACTCAATGCGCTGACGCTGTATATCGGCGTGGGCGAGCTGCGCTGCATCATCGGCCCGAACGGTGCGGGCAAGACCACGATGATGGACGTGATCACCGGCAAGACACGGCCCAGCGCAGGCAGTGCCTACTTTGGTGACACGCTCGACCTGACGCGCATGAGCGAGTACCAGATTGCCCAGGCTGGCATCGGCCGCAAGTTCCAGAAACCCACGGTGTTCGAGGCGTTGAGCCTGTATGAAAACCTCGAGCTGGCGCTCAAGACCGACAAGTCGGTGTGGGCGAGCCTGAGGTCGCGCCTGAGCGGCGAGCAACGCGACAGGATCGACGAAGTCCTGACCACCGTGCGGCTGAACGGGCTGGCCTCGCGTCAGGCCGGGCTGCTGTCCCACGGCCAGAAGCAGTTTCTGGAAATTGCCATGCTGCTGGTCCAGGAACCTCAACTGCTGTTGCTCGACGAACCCGTGGCCGGCATGACCGACGCCGAAACCGCCTTTACCGCCGAGCTGTTCAAGGGCCTTGCAGGCAAACACTCGCTGATGGTGGTCGAGCATGACATGGGGTTCGTGGGCAGCATCGCCGACCATGTGACGGTGCTGCACCAGGGCTCGGTGCTGGCTGAGGGGTCGCTTGAGCAGGTGCAGGCCGATGATCGTGTGGTCGAGGTGTACCTCGGTCGTTGAACAGGCGCACGTCTTCTCGCGTACACCGGTGAGCTGCCGGGGACGCCCAACCCGTTACTTCAGGAGCCTTGCATGCTCAAGATCGATACGCTGCACCAGTACTACGGCGGCAGCCATATTCTGCGCGGCCTTTCCTTCGAAGCCAGGCTGGGCGAGGTCACCTGCCTGCTGGGCCGCAACGGCGTGGGCAAGACCACGTTGCTGCGTTGCCTGATGGGCCTGGTGCCCGTGCGCGAAGGCAGCGTGGAATGGGAAGGCAAGCCCATCACCGCACTCAAGCCGCACCACCGGGTGCAGGCCGGCATTGCGTACGTGCCACAGGGCCGAGAAATTTTCCCGCGCTTGAGCGTCGAGGAAAACCTGCTGATGGGCCTGTCACGCTTTCCGGGGCGCGAGGCGCGTGAAGTGCCTGCCTTCATCTACGAGTTGTTCCCTGTGCTTGAGCAGATGAAGCAACGCCGTGGCGGGGATTTGTCCGGGGGGCAGCAACAGCAGCTGGCCATCGGCCGGGCATTGGCCAGTCGTCCGCGCCTGCTGATTCTCGATGAGCCCACCGAGGGTATCCAGCCTTCGGTGATCAAGGAAATAGGCGCGGTCATCCAGCGGCTGGCGCAGCGCGGCGACATGGCCATCCTGCTGGTCGAGCAGTTCTACGATTTTGCCGAGGCTTTGGCTGATCACTACCTGGTCATGGCCCGTGGCCAGATCGTGCAGCGTGGCCGGGGCGAAAACATGCAGGCCGAAGGTGTACGCGGGCTGGTAACCATTTAACCTGCACGCTTCGACCTAGCGAGACGCTGCCATGAGTCACGAAATCCGCGACGCCCTGCCTGACGACCTACCGGCCATCCTCGACATCTACAACGATGCCGTGCGCAACACCACGGCCATCT
Organism: Pseudomonas parafulva; assembly: GCF_002021815.1. Lineage (NCBI taxonomy): Bacteria > Pseudomonadati > Pseudomonadota > Gammaproteobacteria > Pseudomonadales > Pseudomonadaceae > Pseudomonas > Pseudomonas parafulva. The sequence continues at coordinate 576,978 of NZ_CP019952.1, read as the reverse complement.
GGAACGAGACACCGGTGGACCTGGCCAACCGCCAGGCTTGGTTCGACACCCGTGCGCAACAGGGTTACCCGATACTGGTGGCCGTGGACGGCGCCGACGTGCTGGGCTACGCCTCCTTCGGGGACTGGCGCCCGTTCGAGGGGTTTCGCCACACGGTCGAGCATTCGGTATATGTGCGCAGCGATCAGCGCGGCAAAGGGCTTGGGCCGGCGCTGATGATTGCGTTGATCGAGCGCGCCCAAGGCTGCGGCAAGCACGTCATGGTCGCGGCCATCGAAAGCGGCAACGCAGCGTCTGTGCACCTGCACGAGCGCCTGGGTTTCGTGGTTACCGGGCAGATGGCGCAGGTGGGCGTGAAATTCGGGCGCTGGCTGGACCTGACCTTCATGCAGCGGGTGCTGAGCCCAGGGGCCGATCCAGACCAGCCATGACACCGGGCCCAGGCAGTCCTCACGCAGCCTTGCCGGGTGACACAAGGCTGCACTGGCCAGCGTTCCAGCCTTGCCCGCGCCTGATGACACTCACATCTGCGTGAACCTGCCCAGGCGCTGGCGCAGCATGCTGTTCTCGTTGCGTAGCTGCTGCACCTCCTGGAGCAATTCCAGGGCCAGCGCCACGCCTTCCCATTCCAGTTCCAGCTCCTGGTGCAGCTTGGCCGCGCGCCTTGCCAGCAGCGGTGCCTGATCGTCGAACAGCCAGTCTTCAGGCCTGCGCCCGGTTGGCTCCACAATGCCGTGCTCGACGATCTCGATCACACAGTCCGCCGTGAGGTCGGCTTCCTGACACAAGGTATGCATGTCCAGTTGAACGATCAGGGTGCTGCTCATGATCACTTACTCCATTGTGCCCTCGGGTCGAACGCGGCCTTCTCGGAAAGCTTGGCCCACAGTTCTCGGGTAGATTCGTCAGAGGTGGTCGGCATGACGACCTTGAGCTGTGCATAGAGGTTGCCGCGCTGGCCCTGCTTGTCGGCCAGGCCCTTGCCTGGCACCCGCAGGCGCTGCCCGCTCTGGCTGTCGGGGCGGATGGTCAGGTTGATCCTGCCTTCGAGCGTAGGTACCGCCACCTTGGTGCCCAGGGCCGCTTCCCAGGGTGCCAGCGGCACGGTGATGATCAGGTCGTGCCCTTCGACGTCGAACAGCGGGTGCGGGGCCATGCGGATGGTCAGGAACAAATCGCCATTGGCACCGCCACCGACCCCCGGGGCACCCTGGCCCTTGAGGCGAATGCGCTCGCCATCGGTCACGCCGGCCGGGATCTTCACGTTCAGGGTCTTGGTGGTGAACCCGGTGCGCTGGCCCATGGCATTGGTTTGCGGTACCTGGAAGCTGATCTGCTTGGACTCTTTGCTCAGGGTTTCTTCCAGAAATACCGCCAGTTCAAGCTCCACGTCCTGCCCTCGCCTGCCGGCACTGCGCTGTTGTTGACGGGCACCCCCGAACGGGTTGCCTCCACGACCGCCGAACATCGAGCTGAAAAAGTCCGAAAAATCGCCACTCTCGAAACCACCCCCGGCCCCACCTCGGCTTTCCCAGCCCGGCGGTGCCTGGAACGGCCTGCCATGCTGGCCGCCGTACTTGCGGATTTCATCGAATTCGGCGCGTTTCTGCGCGTCGCCCAGCACTTCGTAGGCCTCGTTGGCTTCCTTGAATTTGTCTTCGGCGTCGCGCTCTTTGCTGACATCAGGGTGATACTTGCGGGCCAGCTTGCGGTACGCGGCCTTGATCGCCTTGTCGTCCGCCGTGGGCTCTACGCCAAGTATCTTGTAGTAGTCTTTGAAGTCCATCTAGGGATCACCAGTGTGAATGTGCGTGTTGCTGGAGAAGATAGGGATCAAGCATAGCCTTTCAAGGCCCGCTTGGGGTTGCTCCATGGCAGACGACCGGTCTTGATTCTGTCGCCAGCTGGCATACACTGCGCGGCCGTTTTGCCTCCGGAAGCCTTTTCCCCATGTCCGACGTATCCCCGGCCCGCGCCCTTGGCATCGACTTTGGCACCTCCAACTCGACGGTTGGCTGGCACCGTCCGGGCATGGAATCGCTGATTGCCCTGGAAGACGGCAAGATCACCTTGCCCTCGGTGGTGTTCTTCAACATCGAAGAGCGCCGCCCTGTCTATGGCCGCCTGGCCCTGCACGAGTACCTCGAAGGTTATGAGGGGCGCTTGATGCGCTCGCTCAAGAGCCTGCTCGGGTCCAAGCTGATCAAGCACGACACCAGCGTGCTGGGCAGCGCACTGCCGTTCAAGGACCTGCTGGGGATGTTCATCGGTGAGCTGAAAAACCGCGCGCAGGCTGAGGCCGGGCGTGAGTTCGATCAGGTGGTACTTGGCCGCCCGGTATTCTTCGTCGACGAGGACCCGGCAGCCGACCAGGAAGCCGAGGACACGCTGGCCGAGGTGGCACGCAAGATCGGCTTCAAGGACGTATCGTTCCAGTACGAGCCCATCGCCGCGGCGTTCGACTACGAGTCGGGCATCAGCCGTGAAGAACTGGTGCTGATCGTCGACATCGGCGGCGGTACGTCCGACTTCACCCTCATTCGCCTGTCGCCGGAGCGGCACGCGGTGGCCGAGCGCCAGAGCGACATCCTCGCAACCGGTGGCGTACACATCGGCGGCACGGACTTCGACAAGCAGCTGAGCCTGCAAGGGGTGATGCCGCTGTTCGGTTATGGCAGCCGCATGAAAAGCGGTGCCTTGATGCCAACCAGCTATCACCTCAACCTGGCCACCTGGCATACGATCAACGCGCTGTACTCACAGAAGTCGCAGTTGGCGCTGGGCAACATGCGCTACGACATCGAGGACACCCTTGGCGTTGATCGGCTGTTCAAACTCATCGAGGAGCGCGCCGGGCATTGGCTGGCCATGGAAGTGGAAGCCAGCAAGATCGAATTGACCGAGCAGCCGAGTCGTCACGTCGACCTCGGCCGCATCGAACCAGGCCTTGGCGTGGACCTGTCTCGCAACCTGTTCGAGACGGCCATCGAAAGCCTGTTGGAACGGGTGCGGGCCAGTGTCACGGACTTGCTGGCCAAGGCCGGGGTCAGCCAGGGCCAGGTCAACACGGTCTTCTTCACGGGCGGCTCCAGCGGCATTCCAGCCCTGCGCAACAGTGTGGCGGCGATGTTGCCCAATGCCCGTCACGTGGAAGGCAATATCTTTGGCAGCATCGGCAGTGGGCTGGCCATTGAGGCACGCAAGCGTTATGGCGCGTGACGAAACGACGGGGTAAGGGGCGCCTGTGTCGCCCCTCGTTGACGGTAGCGCTGGCTGTAACCGCCTGACCAAGCCTGCGCCGGCCTTGTTATGTCCTGAGCAGGCCCGCCGTGGCCGCCTTCAAACCAGCTCCATCCTGCGCAGCTCGCTCTTGAGATAAGCGTAATAGACCGGCCCTGCCACCACCCCCGGCAGGCCGAACGCCGCTTCGAACACCAGCATGGCCAACAGCAGTTCCCAGGCCTTGGCCCTGATCTGCCCACCGACGATCTTGGCGTTGAGGAAGTACTCCACCTTGTGGATCACGATCAGGTAGACCAACGCCGCCGCCGCCACCCACACCGACAATGACAACCCGACGATGGTGATCAGGGTGTTGGACATGAGGTTGCCGATGACCGGTAGCAGACCCAACAGGAACGTCAGCACGATCAAGGTCTTGGTCAGCGGCAGGTGCACGCCGAACAACGGCAACACCACGGCCAGAAAGATGCCAGTGAAGGCGGTGTTGAGCAGGGAAATCTTGATCTGGGCGAAAACGATGTTGCGAAACGCCTGTACCAGCAGGCTCAGGCGCTCGAACAGGGCGGCTGCCAGAGGTTTGCGCCGGGAGATGTCGGGTATGCGCTGCAGGGCGACGATAGCCCCCAGGATCATGCCGATCAGCAAGGTCACGAACATGTGGGCCATGCCCTTGCCCACCAGTTGCAAATCACTGAGATGGCTCTTGATCCAGTCGCCGATCGCCACCTTGAACTCAGCAGCACTGGCCGGCAAATAGCCCTCGATGAACGGCGGCAACTGCCCGCGCGCTCGCTCAACCAACGCCATGAACTTGTCCAGCGAAGCGCCAGGATTTTCCGCTTCATGCAACAAGAAGCTGAACGCCCCGGCGATCAGCAGCGCCAGGCTGATCACCACCAATGTGCCCAGCAGCGCCACTGCCAGCCAGCGCGCACGCTGCCCGGCAATCAATGGCTGCAGGCGCGGCGTGAGCATGTTGACCAGTTCGAACACCAGCAGGCCTGCCAGCAGACTGGGCAGCAGCTTCAACGGCAACGCCAACAGCAAGCCTGCGAACACGATAATCAAACTGGCCAGGGTGACTTGGCGGGGGGTGAAGGTCATACAGCCTCAGCGGCAGCCAACGAAGAAGATCCGCAGTCTGCCAGCGTTATGCCTGCAGGCATAGGCACCGATCATTTCTTCTTCAGGCACTCACTCATGAAGGCCTTGCGCTCATCACCCTTGAGCACCTTGGCGGTGGCGTCGGCATTGCACGCCTTCATCTTCTCCTGCTGGGTCTGTGGCACCTGTTTCTTCAGGCACGTACTCATGAAGGCCTTGCGGGCGTCGCCCTTGAGCGATTGCGCCGTGGCATCTGCATTGCACGTTTTCATCTTTTCCTGCTGGGTGGTATTTGCCGCGAAACCTTGGGCGCTGAACAACAGCGCAACCATCACTAACGGAATGTGCAGCCGTTTCATGTCGTGTTCTCCTGAGCCCGCGCCCAACGCACGGTGACATTTGCAGTGTAGACAAGCGCTGACGCGAGGCCCATTTCGTCATCAAGTGCACGACAACCTTTTTGCACGCAGGCAATTGGCTACCTCGATCGAACTCCTGGCGCTGCGTGAGGTTCAAAACCTGCACATACCCTTTTGTGCAAGGAGCGGGACGATGTTCAAGCAGACTCTGGCAATCCTTCTGGCCAGCGCCACCCTGACGGCATGCGGCAGCCGCCCGGAAAACCCGGTGGACTATGTGACCTACCGCAACGAGCCCCTGGTCAAGCAGGTCGAAAATGGCATGACCATGCAGCGCGTCATCGCCATCGGCGGCAGCCCGTCCAACGTCATCGATCTGCCCAATGGCGGTACCTGCAATGACTACATCCTCAACCGCGACGGCAAGCAGCAGCCGTACTACGTGCGCTTCGATGCCACCGGCCATGTGGATGCCAAGGGTTTCAAGACCTGCAAACAACGTGAAGAAGACCGCGAGGCCGTCAAAGGCGCGTAAGGCTTCCGCTACCTGACTACGACTACCTGATGCTTTTTGGAGATGAAACATGAACACGACTGAAATGACCGACATTCAGACCTTGCGCCAGCGTGCGCGCGAACATGTGGAAAACGGTGCCGTGACCGAAGGCTACAATGCCGATCGCGAGCGCATCATCAAGCTGCTCAACGATTCGCTGGCCACCGAACTGGTCTGCACCCTGCGCTACAAGCGTCACTACTTCATGGCTTCTGGCGTCAAGGCCAGCGTGGCTGCCGAAGAATTCCTGGAGCATGCCAACCAGGAATCCGAACACGCCGACAAGCTGGCCGAGCGTATCGTGCAGCTGGGCGGTGAGCCAGACTTCAACCCGGATAACCTGAGCAAGAACTCCCACGCCCAGTACGTGGCAGGTGCAACCCTCAAGGAAATGGTCCTGGAAGACCTGGTGGCCGAGCGTATCGCCATCGACAGCTACCGCGAGATCATCCAGTACATCGGCGACAAGGACCCGACCACCCGCCGCATTTTCGAAGACATTCTGGCGCAGGAAGAAGAGCACGCCGACGACATGTCCGACCTGCTCGATGGGCTGTAAGACCAGTAGCAACCGACAAGGCCGCTGATGCGGTCACGCTGTTCACGCAGGGCTGCTTCGCAGCCCATTGCGGCCAGTCCGGTGCCCTGACCGGACCCTTCCACCTCGGAGATCGTGAAGCACTGGCGATCTTTCATTTGACTCTGGATTACTCAAGCCCACGACCGGCTCCGCCGGAGCGTTGGACTGGCTGCAATTGCCTGCGCAGTAGCCCCAGGATCTTAGCTTCGCAGCGCATAATGCCGGGGCCGCGCTGCGGCCCATCGCGGCACCAGGCCGCTCCTACCTTGGTTCTGTATTGGCTGAGATAGCGGGGCCTGGACTTTGCAGAAGCAAATGCTCAAGGCCGCCCCGAAGGCTAACCGATTTCTAGGTAGGAGCGCTCTAGTGCCGCGATGGGCTGCGCAGCCGCTCCAAGGTTCAGCTCGCAGGCCCATGCCCCGCCATCACTTGCGGCTTTTGACGGCCGCCGGCGCCTTACCTTCCTTCATCTGCTGCAACAAGGGTGTGCACTGGTTGGGATCATCCCCACTGCTGGGTGCGATCAGCGCCAAGAGACCGGCCGCAGGCCCCGCGACCACCCCAAGGGCAACCATACCGGCGCCGCGCAGTGCCAGCGGTACGGCCTGTACCCCGGCGCTAGGTTTGGCGAAAGCCCCCCGCACATACAGCGGCGAGCGCAGGGAGAACAGCCTCAACCCCTTGGATTCCGGCGTGATCTTCAGGTCCAGGCGCTCGTTGGCGAAGTTGGCGGTGCCGTTGATATAGATGATCGCGTTCTCGGTGTCGAAAATGAACAGGCGCGTACTGGCAAGGCCATTCTTGATACCGACATCGGCTGCGGCGCAGTTGATCTTCACGTCCTCATCACCGAAGAGTTTGTCGACGATGTAGTTGCCCACGTTCAAACCTGCGATTTCCATGAGGCTGCGGCTGATCGCGCCATCGTTGACCAGCATGCGCAGATCGCCATTGGCGCTACCGAGCAGTGCTGCCACGGAGTTGCCGCGACCGGCGATGTCGGCATCCCCATTGAGCTCGCCAAAGCTGCTTTGCATCGGTGCGAAGGTAGGGAACAGTTGCTTGAGCTTGAACCCCCTCGCAGTAAGCCGTGCACGCCCCTGCAACGGAACGTTGCGGCCGTCCAGACGAATGCGTGATGCCAGGTTGCCGCCCGCTACGCCGAACCTCAACGGCTCCAGGCGCAGCAGGCCGTCTTCCAGGATCACGTGGGCCGACAGGTCGTTGAAAGGAAGCTGCTCGCTGTGCACGATGCGCTTGCCGGTGAAGGTGACATCGGCATCCATGGCACGCCAGCGATCGGTACGGAATTCCTCGACCGGCAAGACCTTGTCGGACGGCTGCTTGCTGGCACCACCACGGGCTTTTTGCTCGGCATTGGAGTCAGCGCCGATCAGCGGTGCCAAGTCCTTGAACAGGAGCTGGTTGGAAACGAGCTTGCCCGTGAGCTTGGGCCGAGGCTTGCTGGCGACATACGCCAGGTCACCGTGAATGTCGCTGTCACCGATCTTGCCATTGAACCCTTGGTATTCGAAGGTAGCGCCTTGCTCGGCGTGCAGGTTGGCGTTGAGGTGACCATCGGTGGAATACGCTGGAGTGTCAGGCAATGTCACGCCGGTCAACGGGAACAGATTGCCAAGGCTGGCGCCTGACAGGCGCAGCCGCAGATCGAGCGCACCCAGGTTGAGCGGGTCGGTCAGGGTACCAGCCAATACCACATGGGTATCGGCGATGCGCACATCCGCTTGCAGCGGGAAGGGTTGATCGGACGCTTTGAGTGCCAGCAGGCCGCCAATCTTGCCGGTGCCGGACACGGGCTGATCCTTGTAGCGTCCCTGCGCCTTGAGGCCGAACGCATAGTCCTGTGCAGGCGCCGACTTCTCGGCCGTGGCCTTGCCCACGATGTCGCTGAATGCAATGGGCTTGCCCAGAGGATCGATCTGGACCTTCATGCGAGCCTTGAGCGTCTGGTCGTCAAAGCTGACATTGCCTTGGTCGAAACCGATCGCGCCGATGTCCATCTGCCATTTGGACGGTTCTTCGTTCTCGTCCTTCGGGCCGAAGTCGAAATTCCAGTTGGCCCGGCCGTCCGCCAGGCGCGTCAGGCTGGCAGTCGGCTTGGTCAGGTTGATACGCGGGATGCTGACCTGGTGGAACAACAGCGGCAGCGGCGACAGGCGAAACTCCACGCGCTCCAGTGCAACCATCTGCGGCTCTTTGAGCCAGTCCGGGTTGCCCAGGGTAAGATCTTCAGCCGTGAAATGCGGCCAGGGTATCCACGCCCGCCAACTGCCTTCTTCAGGCTCGGTGCGCCAGTGCACTGCAAGGTTGCCATTGATGGCGAAGGGCCGATGCAAGGCCTCGGACACCTTTTCGTTGAGCAGGGGCTTGACGCGGTTCCAGTCGAAGGTGGCAATCACCACGACCAGGATTGCCAGCACGGTCAGCAGTGTGGTCAGGGTCCAGAGGATGATTCTGGCGGGGCGCGTCATTGCGTGAGTCTCCATGCGGCAAGGCGAAAACAAGCGTAGCGGTGAGGGGTCATGTATCTGGGACTGATGAAAGGCGTGAGGGTTTTATCTCAGGGGGAGGATAGCCAAGAATTTCCCGTGCCTGGGTGCGCCTGGCGCGTCCGGTTCGCTTGGTGCATCCCGTGCGCACCCATGCCATCAAGCCACCTGCGACCCTGCCAGGGCTCTGAATAGAGCCTTTGGCGGCTGATATCAATGAGGTCGATTTTTACCATTACCCGGATGAACTTCTCTGTGCCGGTGCGCGGCGTAGCATTGGCTACACACCCACTTTCCAGCCCCGCAGAGGAGCACTGAATCATGAAACGCCACCTGTTGACCCTCACCCTTTCCCTGCTTGCAGCCAATGCGTTCGCCCTGCCAGGTGCCGAGCAGCACCTGACCGCCGAATCACGTTCGAGCGCTGTTCAAAACATCCAACCGCTTGAAACACTTGCCGAAGGCGGTTCAGACCGGTTGATCGAGCGTAGCGCCCGTGTTGCCGAAGGCGGCTCCGATCGCCTGATCGAGCGTAGCGCCCGTGTTGCCGAAGGTGGCTCCGATCGCCTGATCGAGCGCAGCGGCCGTGTTGCCGAAGGCGGTGCAGATCGCTTGTCGCAAACGGCACGGGTGAGCTGACCTTATGCAAGACGCACCGCGCTGTCGTCTGCCTGACCTACCCCTTCGAGCCCGGTCCATTGACCGGGCTTCGTTTTTTTAACTAGAGTGCCCAGCCACCCTCTATAGAAACCTGCATCATGTTGCCGCGTGCCGAACAGAAGCTACAGACCCGCCAGGCCCTGCTCGACGCCGCCTGCCTGCTCATGGAGAGTGGTCGCGGTTTTGGCAGCATCAGCCTGCGCGAAGTGGCCAAGGCGGCCGGCATCGTGCCCACCGGCTTCTACCGACATTTCCCGGACATGGATGCACTGGGCCTGGCACTGGTCAGCGAGGTGGACGATACCTTCCGCCAGACCATCCGGCTGGTGCGACACAACGAGTTCGAGCTGGGCGGTATCACGGATGCGTCGGTCCGTATATTCCTCGACGTGGTCGCTGCCCACCGTGCCCAGTTTCTGTTCCTGGCGCGTGAGCAGTACGGAGGGTCGCAGCCCGTGCGCCAGGCCATCGCCCAACTGCGTGAAAACATCACCGCTGACCTGGCCACCGACCTGGGCCGGATGCAGCGTTGGCAGCACCTGGACAATGCTGCGCTTACCGTCATGGCGGACCTGGTGGTCAAGACCGTGTTCGCCACCTTGCCCGAATTGATCGACAGGCCAGAAAGGGGTGAACCCCAGGCGTTGACCCCTCAGGAAAAGATCACCCAGCAACTGCGCTTCATCTTCGTCGGTGCGCGGCATTGGCAAGGCCTTGGCAACCCGGGCTGACGGGCTCGGCAAACCCGACTTCTGCTACCATGGCGCCCTGCCCGACAGCGACGAGCGCCAAGATGTCCAACCCCCGCCCCACCCTGCCCGAACTGACCCGCTTCAATCAGCACTTTGCCACGTGCATCGTGCCCCTATGGCAGGGGCCAGGCTGGAACACCGAACTGGCACTGCCCTACGAAGCGCTCGACGCCGAACATCAGCCGCTGCCTGTGCAGCGCTATCGGGCCATGGCGTGCGCACGCCAGTTGTACCTGTTCAGCAGCCGCATCGATCAACCGGGTGCGGCCGAACGCGCCGCGGCATTGTTCCGCTCCTTGCAAAAGCACTTCCATGACCCCGAGCACGGTGGCTGGTTCTACAGCATCGACGCCCAGGGCAAGCCGCTGGACCGGCGCAAGGACCTCTATACCCACGCGTTCATCGTCTTCGCCTGCGCGCACTATTGGGGCCAGGTCCGCGACAACCTGGTGGTCTCCGCCCTGGCTGCTGCGCTGGACGTCATCGAGCATCGCTTTGCCCGGGATGATGGCTTGTACGAGGCCAGCCTGGGTGAAGACTGGGGCAACCTGGGCAGTGGCGCGCTGCAGAACCCGCAGATGCATTTGGCGGAAGCCTTCCTGCAGGTGTTGGCCGTGCGTGATGACCAGGCTGTGCAGCAGTCACTTTTGCAGTTATGCACCGCGATGCAGGCCCACTTCATCGAGCCTGCCCACGGCCTGATGCTGGAAAAGCCCAGGGGCACTGTGGATAACTGGTTCGAGCCGGGTCATCAGTTCGAGTGGTTCTATTTGCTGCACACCTCGCCGCTGCTGCGTGGGACGGCGTTGCATGCTTCCATTGAGCGGGGGTTCGCCTTTGCCGAGCGCCATGGCGTGAAAAACATGGCGGTACTGGCGATGCTGGATGTGCAAGGGCACGTGCTGGATGCGACCCAGCGTATCTGGGCACAGGCCGAATACGCCAGGGCCTTGGCATTGCGCCCTGACGCAGACGTGAAGCTGCCCCAGCTGTTGCAGGCCCTGCAGGGGCGGTTCTTGCGGCAGGCGGGATGGTATGAGTGCCGGGATGGGCAGGGCGATGTCAGCCGGCATGATATGCCGTCGACTACGCCTTATCATCTGGCTACCTGTCTGGAAGGGTTGAAGCGATTGGGTGGGTGAAGGCGGACGCTGCTAGCGTTGTTACCGTAATGCGTGGTTAGGCCTAGATTCTGGAGCCGTCCAGCGCGCTGAGAAGCTTGCGCCATTGAAATACGTTCAATGGCGAGCGTTGTCAGGACTGCTACAGTATCGAGTGCCTGATTTACTGGCGTAGTTATATTCACATTGCTACTACTCTTGTAACAGCAACAGCATATGTAAATACAAAATCCTTGTTACGCCTGTACATTCTTTGAAGACGACTCAATTACCGTGTGGGAGCGGCCTTGTGCCGCGATGGGCCGCGCAGCGGCCCCAAAACTTGAGCAATATCGCTATGACTGGGGCCGCTGCGCGGCCCATCGCGGCACAAAGCCGCTCCTACACGGGATATATATCGCGGCAAGTTTAGAAGTTATCACTCCTACTATAGACACTGTTGCTGTGGCTGTGGCTGTGGCTTTTGATCTTGCTTTTGATCTTCGCGACTTCAGAAGGCCGAACGCAGGGCTTGCGGAGGGAGGTGACAGGCATGGATGCCTGTCAAGCGCTGGGCCCCAGGATGGGGCCTGCAGCGCGGTCCTCCCGGGAGCAAGACCGGAGTGAGGGAACCCCGAAGCGCAGCGTAGGGGCCGTATGAATGGAGCGCAGCGTTTTTTGGTTACTTTTTGTCGCGTTTGACAAAAAGTGACTCGCCGTAATGGCGAAAAGGTGAATAAGCGTCGCCATCGCAAATGGACTATGCTCTCTTTCAATACCCACGCCAAAGCAATCCAAACTTGAAACTTGAAACTTGAAACTTGAAACTTGAAACTTGAAACTTGAAACTTGAAACTTGAAACTTGAAACTTGAAACTTGAAAGCGTGGGCGCGCACAGCAAGTTGGTATTCATTGGCGCGGGTGGCGCACAGTCACCTTTCCGCCCTTACGGCGGCTCACTTTTTGTCTTGTCAAAAAGTGAGCAAAAACCGCTTGCTCCTGTCATCCGGCCCCTGCGCTGCGCTTCGGGGTCCCCTCGCTCCGGGCTCGCTCCCGGGAGGACCGCGCTGCAGGCCCCATCCTGGGGCCCAGCGCTTGACGGGCATCCATGCCCGTCACCTCCCTCCGCAAGCCCTGCGCTCGGCCTCCTGAAGTCGCGATCTGAGGCGCCTGAACTACCGCGCGCTTAGAAGCAAAAGCAACGGCAACGGCAACGACAACGACGACGGCCATTCAGGTTCGCGAACAGCACGTCCGAATACGGCAGGGTTGCGCGGGGAACTCGCCAGTTGACGAGATCATTCCCACCGAGAAAGACACCAAATTACCCCTTCGCCGAGCGATCAATGGAGAACCCAGCCCAGTCCTGGCTTACCGGCATCAGTTCCAGGCTGTTGATGTTGATATGCGCCGGCTGGTTGAGGATCCAGAAGATGGTCTCGGCAATGTCCTGTGGCTGAATCGGCTCGGCACCCGCGTAGGTAGCATCGTACTTGGCCTGGTCACCGCCAAAACGCACCAACGAGAACTCGCTCTCGCACAAGCCAGGCTCGATGTTGCTCACCCGCACGCCAGTGCCGCGCAAGTCGCACCGCAAGCTCAACGAGAACTGGCCGACAAACGCCTTGGTACCGCCATAGACGTTGCTGCCCGGATAGGGATAATTACCCGCCACCGACCCCACGTTCAGGATGGACGCCCCCCGCCCGTGGGCAATCAAGCGCGGCAGCAGCAAGCGCGTGGTGTAGATCAGCCCCTTGATGTTGGTGTCGACCATGGTTTCCCAGTCGTCGAGGCTGCAATTCTGTGCCGCGTCCACCCCCAGCGCCAACCCGGCGTTGTTGACCAGCCCGCGAAGCGTGTCGAAACCCGCTGGCAAGTTGGCGATGGCCTGTTCCATCGCCTGGCGATCACGCACATCCAGCACCAGGCCATGGACTTCGGTTTGCGCTGACAATTCGGCACACAAGGCATCCAGGCGGTCCTTGCGGCGCCCAGTGAGCACCAGCTTCCAGCCCGCCTCGGCAAACCGGCGGGCAGTGGCCTCGCCAAAGCCGGACGTGGCGCCTGTGATGAAGACGGTCGAAGTCATGCAGTGTTCCTCACGTAAGAGATCCTGGGTTAACCCGAAGCATGCCCGTGCTCGATGCGCCGGGCAAGTCGCCATACGCACTGATCGTTTTTTGACCACACCGCTGAAGGCCGCGTATGCACTGGGCTGCAGCCACCTATGCGCACCTTATCCACAAGCCTTTCCCCGCCAATTGGGGGCAACTGCCGCACCCGGCGGAACCCTTTCAGCGAACCACGGTCTCGTCTGACTTTTTCACTAGGGCCAGATCCTTGGCCACATGCTGCTTCCAGACGTCTGTCCAATGCTTTTCCACAATTTTATCCACAGACATCTGACCTTATGACATCACACTTAAAAAGTACTAGTCAGATAGGCATAGCACCACCCAGCACGCCCATGGTCAAAAAATGATCAAATCTATGAAAGCCTTTGATTCAATGGCCTGCAGAAAGATGCCACCATGTTTTCCACAGGCACCTCCACACGAATGGTGGACTAAATCAAGTTGTGGGTAACCGAGGGCGGCCTGTCGCCTCGCGCCTGTGCATAAGCCCGAGGTCATGGCAGTTGTCCACATGAGGACTGGCCTGTTGAGACGTGCAGGAAGATGCTTTCGAGCGCTGACCAGCCCCGATTGGCTCAAGGCTGGACGACCATCAGGGCTCAGTGCCCGCCCAGATAAGCACTGCGCACCTCTTCATTGACCAACAACTCCTGGCCCGTACCCGTCATGCGTATCTGCCCGTTGACCATCACGTAAGCCCGGTCGGACAGCTTCAACGCATGGTTGGCGTTCTGCTCGACCAGGAAGATGGTCATGCCCGTCTTGGCCAGCTCGCGCAGGGTGGCGAAAATCTGCTTGACGACGATGGGCGCCAGCCCGAGCGAAGGCTCATCCAGAAGCAGCAGTCGAGGCCGGCTCATCAGGGCGCGGGCGATGGCCAGCATCTGCTGCTCACCCCCCGACATGGTCATGGCGCGCTGGTTGCGTCGCTCCTTGAGGCGTGGAAACAATGCATACATCCGCTGCATGTCCTCGTCAGCATGCTTGTCGCCGATGGGGATGGTGCCCATCATCAGGTTTTCTTCGACACTCATGTCCGGGAACACCCGCCGCCCTTCCGGCGATTGAGCGATGCCATTGGCGGCGATGTAGTGCGAGGACTTGCGGGTGATGTCGGTGCCCCGGTAGAGGATCTGACCGGAAGCGGCGCGAGGTTGCCCGAAAATGGACATCAACAAGGTGGACTTGCCCGCCCCGTTGGCACCGATCAGGCTGACCGTCTCACCTTCGTCGATGTGCATGGACACCTGCTTCAGGGCCTGGATGGGGCCGTAGAATACATCCAGGTCCTTCAATTCCAGAATGGGTGCAGTCATATCAGCTCCTCTTCGTCGGCACCCAGATAGGCAGCGATCACTGTCGGGTTGTTGCGGATATCCTGGGGCGCGCCCTCGGCGATCACGTTGCCGTGGTCCAGTACGACGATGTGGTCGGAAATGCTCATGACCATGCCCATGTCATGCTCGATCAGCACCACGGTGATGTCATGCTCGTCACGCAGGACCCGCACCATGCGGCTCAACGCTTCGGTTTCCTGAGGGTTCAGGCCCGCGGCAGGTTCGTCCAGGCAGATCACCTTCGGGCGGGTGCACATGGCACGGGCGATTTCCAGGCGTCGCTGCTGGCCGTAGGACAGTTCGCCGGCCAAGCGGTTGGCGCAGTCGACCAGGTCCACCACCTCCAGCCAATAGAACGCATGGTCAAGCGCGTCGCTCTCGGCCTTGCGATACCCCTTGGTGTTGAGCACGCCAGCCAACAGGTTGCGGTTGACCCACATGTGCTGGGCCACCAGCAGGTTCTCGACGACGGACATTTCCTTGAACAATCGGATGTTCTGGAACGTCCGGGCCAGGCCGGCCCGGTTGACCAGGTGGGTGCCGCCAAACATCTTGTAGTACAGCCGGCTGGCGAACCGTGATGGCGAGACGAAGTCCGCCGCCTGGAAGCGTTCGCCCAGCAATTGGATGACGTTGGTATGGCTACCCCGCGCGTTGAGCTCGATCCGCCCGCCGCTGGGCTTGTAGAAGCCGGTCAGGCAGTTGAACACCGTGGTCTTGCCTGCGCCGTTGGGGCCGATCAGGGCGAAGATTTGGTTGCGCCTGACTTTCAGGCTCACATCGCTGAGCGCCTTGATGCCACCGAACTGCATCATCAGGTGGTCTACCGAGAGAATGATGTCGTCGCTCATGGCGCCACTCCTTTACGCGGGGTCACACCGGACCGGCTGATGCGGATCAGCCCGCGCGGTCGCCAGATCATCATCAGCACCATTAGCACGCCAAACAGCAGCACCCGGTACTCGGAGAAGCTGCGCAGCAGTTCTGGCGCAACAGTGAGCACGAACGCGGCAATCACCACGCCGACGGTCGAACCCATGCCGCCCAGTACCACGATGGCCAGGATCAGCGCTGACTCGAAGAAGGTGAACGAGGACGGGTTGACGAAGCCTTGGTAGGTGGCGAAAAACACCCCCGCCAGCCCCGCCGTCGAGGCGCCCAGGGTGAACGCCGAGAGCTTGACCAGCACATGGTTGAGCCCCATGGAACGGCAGGCAATCTCGTCTTCGCGCAGGGCCTCCCAGGCGCGACCTACCGGCATGCGCGTCAGCCGGTGCTTGATGTACAGCACGGCCAGCACCACCAGGAACAGTACCGCGTAGATGAACACGAACTTGAGGTTGGGGTTGTAATCGATACCCATGAACTCGTGGATAGGCACGCCCCCGTCCTTGGCCCGCCGCCCGAACTCCAGGCCGAGGAACGTCGGCGCCGGGGCCGGCATGCCGTTGGGGCCGCCAGTGAACGACAGCCAGTTGTTGAGCACCAGGCGAATGATTTCGCCAAAGCCCAAGGTAACGATGGCCAGGTAATCGCCGTGCATGCGCAACACCGGAAAGCCCAGGATGCACCCGGCCAGGGCCGCGGCAATGGCCGCCAAGGGCAGCACGCTCCAGAAGCCAAGCCCCAGGTACTGGTAGCCCAGCGCCAGGCCATAGGCACCGATGGCATAGAACGCGACATAGCCCAGGTCCAGCAGCCCGGCCAGGCCAACCACGATATTCAGGCCAAGACCCAGCAGCACGTAAATCAGCCCAAGGATCACCACCGTCAGCAAGTACTTGTTGGCAAAGATCGGGAAGATGATGGCGATCACGATGAGCGCAGGAATGATGTAGCGCAGCCGCGACTTGTAATCTGGCGGGTTCACATGCACGCCCGAGCCGCCATTGTCGAAGCCTTGCAGCATGCGCCGGCCGGCAGCGGTTTGCAGGTAGAGGCTGAGCAGGAAGCGCCCAAGCATCACACCGCCGACCAGCCACGCCACACGCCGCGGTTCGGCGTTGAAGCTGTAGCCGTCGAGCACCACACCGACGACCGGGCCGAACACGATGAGCGCCAGCAGCCCTGCCACCAGGGTTTCCACTACGCTGCGCTTGAGATCGAAGCCTGTCTTTTGGGGAACGGATACGGATTTGGCAATGGACATGGTCACACCTTAGCCACGAGTGGGCGACCCAGCAGGCCTTGGGGGCGGAAGATAAGGATCAGCACCAGCAGCGAGAAACTGAATACGTCCTTGTAGTCCGAGTTGATCAGCCCGGAGAACAGCGATTCGGAGATGCCCAGGATGATGCCGCCAAGCATAGCGCCAGGCAGCGAGCCAATACCGCCGAGCACTGCGGCAGTGAAGGCCTTGATGCCGATGATGAAACCGGCATAGAAATCGAAGGTGCCATAGTTCATGGTGATCAGTACGCCGGCCAGCGCCGCCATCACGGCACCGATGACGAACACGTAGGAAATCACCCGGTCGGTGTTGATGCCCAGGATCGACGCCATCTTGCGGTCCTGCTGAGTGGCCCGGCACATGCGCCCCAGCTTGGTGTACTTGATCACATAGGTCAGCAGGCCCATGCCAACGAAGGCCGCCACCAGAATGAAGATCTTGGTGTAGGTCAGTTGCACGAAGCCGCTGCCCACCTCGACGCGCCAGGCGCCTTCAAGCAGGGTTGGTACCCCCTGTTGCCGCGCACCTTGGCTGATTTGCGCGTAGTTCTGCAGGATCAGGGAAATGCCGATGGCACTGATGAGCGGCGCCAGGCGGGTGGAGTTGCGCAAGGGTTTGTAAGCGATGCGCTCGATGGTGAAGCCGTATACCCCGGTCACCACGATGGTGAACAACAAGGTGCCCAACATCAGCAGAGGGAAGGACTCGACGCCGAAATAGGCCAGCAATGCCAGGCTGATCGCCGCCAGGTAGGCGGAAATCATGTACACCTCGCCGTGCGCGAAGTTGATCATGCCGATGATGCCATAGACCATTGTGTAGCCGATGGCGATCAGGCCGTAGACCGACCCGAGGGTCAGGCCGTTGACCAGTTGCTGCAGGAAAATACCATCCATAACGCAATCTCACCTGATCGAGATCGCACCGGTGCTGCCCACGCAGGGCTCGGTACCAGGCAGCCATGGCGCTGCAGCACTGTGCTGATCTTCGGATAAAGACGGGTACCGCAGGGCCGGGCACTAGGGCTCGCGCCCCAGGGCCCTGGAGCCGTTGTTATTGTTGTTTTTCCAGCTGGTGGTACTTGCCGTCCTTGTCCCACTGGTAGACCACATAGTCCGACACCGTCAGGTCACCCTTGCTGTCCCACTTCTTCTCGCCCATCACCGTCTGCACAGGATTGGCCTTCAACCACTTGGCCGCTTCTTCGCCCTTGTTGGACTTGGCGCCGTTGAACGCGGCAGCCAGTGCCTGCAAAGAGGCGTAGGCGTAGAGGGTGTAGCCTTCAGGCTCGGTGCCGCCTTTACGGAATTCCTCGACCACCGCCTTGCTGTCGGGCAGTTGACGCGGGTCGGCGCCGAAGGTCATGTAGACGCCATCGACGTACTGCGCCCCGCCTGCCGTGGACACCAGTTCGTCGGTGACGATGCCGTCATCGGACATGAACCTCACGTCCTTGAGCCCTTGCTCGCGCAGCTGGCGTACCAGGGGGCCGGCCTCAGGGTGCAGGCCACCGAAATAGACCACGTCGGCGCCGGTGGAGCGGATCTTGGTCACAATGGCGCTGAAGTCTTTCTCGCCGCGGGTCAGGCCCTCGTACAGCACAGGCTTGACGCCGCGTTTTTCCAGCTGTGCCTTGGTCGCGTCGGCCAGCCCCTGGCCGTAGGTGTCCTTGTCGTGCAACACCGCTACTTTCTGGCCCTTGAGTACATCGACGATATAGTTGCCGGCGACGACGCCCTGCTGGTCGTCACGCCCACACATGCGGAACATGGCCGACAGCCCGCGCTCGGTGACCTGCGGGTTGGTCGAGCCGGGCGTGATGGCAATGACGCCTGCTTCGTCGTACACCTCGGATGCCGGGATGGTATTGGAGGAGCAGAAATGCCCTACCACGCCAATGACCTTGTCCTGATCCACCAGCCGGTTCGCTACAGACACGGCCTGCTTGGGTTCGCACGCGTCGTCGCCTTTGACCAGCACGATCTTCTCGCCATTGACTCCTCCGGCTGCGTTGATCTTGTCGGCCGCTGCCTGCGCACCTTTCATGTATTGCTCGCCAAACGCTGCGTTGGCACCGGTCATCGGGCCTGCAACACCGATCTTGACGTCGGCCTGTACATACGAAGAAACACCCATGGCCGTGGCAACGGCCAGGGCGAGGAAACCTTTCCTGTAAAACGTCTGCGACATGAGGTGGTGCTCCTAGAGTTTTTTTGATTGGCACTACAACGACTCAGCCCTGTGCTCTGAGCAAGGGCCGTGCCATTAGATTCGCATCATCTCCAAACACCATCGTGCGTAGGGTGGCGGGCCGGCGTTGGCCGTTTCTTTATTGAGCGTGCAACCGTCTATTCCACCTCAGGTGACACCGATTATCGCGGCGCAGGGCAACCGTAACGGCAGGGCGTTGCAACTGGTGCACGGGCCGATGGGCAACCGACCTGTAACAATTAACGTCACCGAACTGCACACAGCTGGTGCATGACTGCTACAGCCCGCACCTTAACTACACTCGGCACGTGATGTAACGCCGCCTGGTTTGGCAGGTACGACACCGTAGTCAGATTCTTCTGAAGGGTTTCACGCTGCCTTACCTCTTCATCGGCGTCGCAATCACATCGGCTTGGCAAAGACTGGCACAATGACCGCCTATTGCCGTTTCTGGAGCCACCTTGATGAGCGAGAGCGCATTCGCCGAGCGCATCGTGCATAACCTGCTCGACACCGATTTCTACAAGCTCACCATGATGCAGGGCGTGCTCCACAACTACCCTGACGCCGATGTCGAATGGGAATTTCGCTGCCGCAATGGCGAGGACCTGCGCCCCTACCTGCACGACATTCGCCAGCAACTCGAGCAGCTTGCCGAACTGACGCTGGATAACGGCCAACTTGCCTTCCTGGAGCGCATCAGCTTTCTCAAGCCTGATTTCCTGCGCTTTCTGAGGTTGTTCCGCTTCAACCTGCGTTACGTGCACCTGGGTATCGACGGCGGTCAGCTGGTGCTGCGCCTCAAAGGGCCCTGGCTACATGTGATCCTGTTCGAGGTGCCGCTGCTGGCGATCGTCAGCGAGGTGCGCAACCGTTCGCTGCACCCGCACATGCGCCTGGCCGATGCCCGTGATCAGCTTTACCGTAAATTCGATTGGCTGCGCGCCAACGCCAGCACCGATGAACTGGCCGAAATGCAGGTCGCTGACTTTGGTACCCGCCGGCGTTTCTCCAGCCGTGTGCAGGAAGACGTGGTGCGCGTGTTGCGCGATGACTTCCCGGCCCGCTTCGTCGGCACCAGCAATGTGGACCTGGCCTGGAAACTCGACATCAAGCCGCTGGGCACCATGGCTCATGAATGGATCATGGCCCATCAACAGTTGGGCCCGCGGTTGATCGACAGCCAGATCGCCGCACTCGATTGCTGGGTGCGTGAGTACCGGGGGTTGCTGGGCATCGCCTTGACCGACTGCGTGACCATGGACGCCTTCCTGGGCGATTTCGACCTGTACTTCGCCAAGCTCTTCGATGGGCTGCGCCACGACTCCGGTGACCCTGTGCTCTGGGCCGAGAAAGCCATTGCTCACTACCAGCACCTGGGCATCGATCCGATGACCAAGACGCTGGTGTTCTCTGATGGGCTGAACCTGCCCCGGGCGCTGGAAATCTTCCGTGCCCTGCGCGGTCGCATCAACGTAAGCTTCGGTATCGGCACCAACCTGACCTGCGACATTCCGGGCGTAACGCCGATGAGCATCGTGCTTAAGATGACCGATTGCAACGGCGCACCGGTGGCCAAGATTTCAGACGAAGCGGCCAAGACCCAGTGTCGTGACGAGAACTTCGTCACCTACCTACGTCACGTTTTCAAAGTCCCCAGCAAGGAGTAACCCCATGCAAGCGGTTCAGCAAGAGATTGCCCAGGCACTCAAGGTACAACCGCCGTTCGCCGACGCTGCCGCCCTCGAGGCCGAAGTGACCCGGCGGGTAGCGTTCATCAAGGACTGCCTGGCCAATGCAAGGCTCAAGACCTTGGTACTGGGCATCAGCGGCGGCGTCGATTCGCTGACCGCAGCCCTGCTCGCCCAGCGCGCCATCAATGAGTTGCGTGATGAAACCGGTGACAAGGGCTATACCTTCATCGCCGTGCGCCTGCCCTATCATGTCCAGCACGATGAGCATGATGCACAGGCGTGCCTGGACGTCATCAAGCCGGACGAGACGCATACCATCGACATTGCCCCGGCCGTCAAGGCACTGGCAGGCGAAACGCAGGCGTTGAAAAACGGCTCGCCTACGCTCGTGGATTTCGTGGTGGGTAACATCAAGGCCAGGATGCGCATGGTTGCCCAGTACACCATCGCAGGCGCGCGCGCAGGCCTGGTGATCGGGACCGACCACGCAGCCGAGGCGGTCATGGGCTTTTATACCAAGTTCGGCGACGGCGCCTGCGACCTGGCGCCGCTCAGTGGCCTGGTCAAGCATCAGGTACGCGCCATCGCGCGCCATTTCGGGGCGCCGGAGTCACTGGTGGAGAAAGTGCCTACCGCCGACCTCGAAGACCTCGACCCGGGCAAGCCAGACGAAGCGGCCCACGGGGTTACCTACCAGCAAATCGACGCATTCCTGCATGGCCAGGAAATCGATCAAGCTGCGTTCGATGTCATCGTTGCCAACTACCGCAAGACCCAGCACAAGCGCGAACTGCCGTTCGCCCCTTGAATACGCAATTGGGGCCGCGTTGCGGCCCCAATTCGTGTTCTACCGCGTGGTGACATCACTTGACCACAACTTTGCCTTTCATCATCGCGATGTGACCTGGGAAGGTGCAGAAGAAGCTGTAGTCACCGCCGGCTTCGAGCTTGGCGGTGTCGAACGTCACTTCAGTTTCCTTCTCTGGCGCGCCGATCATCTTGGTGTGGGCGATGATGGCGGCGTTGTCGGCCTTGATGTAGTCCTTTTCCAGACCCTGACTCATGCCTTCGGTGGCGATGCCCTGCATGTCGGCCGTCTTGCTGATGACCAGGTTATGGCCCATGACGTTCTTCGGCAGGTTGCCGGAGTGAGTCAGTTTGACGGTGAATTCTTTGCAGCTCTTGTCGACCGTGATTTCCTTGGTGTTGAAGGACATCTGGTCAGTCGAATCGACAGTTACCGAACACTCGGCTGCGAAGACAGAGGCGCTGGCGAGGGTCAGCAGGGATACCGCTACAGCTTTCGCAAACATCGTGAATCTCCTTGGCAGGGTTTTATCAACAGCGAGACTGCCTGAAACCGTCCAGCCCCTGGGTGACGTGCGTCAAGGGGATGTCAATGGGCAGTCAGTTGAATTGTTCAATGGATTGTATACAACCAATCTAAGGGCACATCATGCCCTTTTAATAGACGATGGGACAACCTCTCATTTAGGAGCAGTACCAAATGCCCATGTCCAGTTTCTTGAACAGCCTGCTCGCTGCCTATGCCCACGCTGCCACAGGCGCGATCTGCGAGTTCTCGCGCCCCGAGTGATGCCGTTGTGCAGTGATCGAGTAACCCTTTGTTGCTGAGGAAGGGGCCGCCAGGCGGCCCGGGGTTTAGCGTGGGATGACTGGCTGGCGCGGCTTCTTCCCACCTTTGCCACCCTTGGCCGACTCCTTGCGCTCCTTGGCCGCCTGCTGGTTGCGGGCGAACGCCTCCGCCTTGGCCTTCTCACGCTTGTCCCATGGCTTGCTGCCATCGCTGGCACGCGGCGGCAGGCCGGTGTGCTGGGTCAGGATCTTTTGGTCCTTGCCCACCTTGTGGCTACCGGCAGGCGTCGAGTTCTTGCGTCGGGCGCTCTGGTAGGTATCGGATTGCGGCTGGTGCAACGGGATCAGCTGATGCTTGCCTGGCCCGATCAGGTCGGCACGCCCCATGCGCTGCAGCGCCTCGCGCAGCATCGGCCAGCCCTTGGGGTCGTGGTAACGCAGAAACGCCTTGTGCAAGCGACGCTGCTCGTCGCTCTTGACGATATCCACGCCCTCGCTCTTGTAGGTCACCTTGCGCAGCGGGTTCTTGCCCGAGTGATACATGGCTGTGGCAGACGCCATCGGCGAGGGGTAGAACGCCTGCACCTGGTCGGCACGGAAACCGTTGCCCTTGAGCCACAAGGCCAGGTTCATCATGTCTTCGTCGGTGGTGCCGGGGTGCGCCGCGATGAAGTACGGGATCAGGTACTGCTCCTTGCCCGCCTCCTTGGAGAACTTCTCGAACATGCGCTTGAAGCGGTCATAGCTGCCAATGCCCGGCTTCATCATCTTGTCCAGCGGGCCACGCTCGGTGTGCTCCGGGGCAATCTTGAGGTAGCCACCCACGTGGTGGGTCACCAGCTCCTTGACGTACTCCGGCGATTCCACCGCCAGGTCGTAGCGCAGGCCCGAGGCGATGAGGATTTTCTTCACGCCTGGCAGCGCACGGGCCTTGCGATACAGCTCGATCAACGAACTGTGGTCGGTGTTCAGGTTCTCGCAGATACCGGGGAACACGCACGAGGGCTTGCGGCAGTGCTTCTCGATTTCCGGGCTCTTGCAGGCGATACGGTACATGTTGGCGGTAGGGCCGCCGAGGTCCGACACCACGCCAGTGAAGCCTGGCACCTTGTCGCGCATCTCCTCGATCTCGTTGAGGATCGATTCGTGCGAACGGTTCTGGATGATGCGCCCTTCGTGCTCGGTGATCGAGCAGAACGTACAACCGCCAAAGCAGCCGCGCATGATGTTGACCGAGAAGCGGATCATCTCGTAGGCCGGGATGCGCTCCTTGCCATAGGCAGGGTGCGGCACGCGCGCATAGGGCATGCCGAACACGTAGTCCATTTCCTCGGTGCTCATGGGAATGGGCGGTGGGTTGAACCACACGTCCACTTCGCCATGTTTCTGCACCAGGGCGCGGGCGTTGCCTGGGTTGGTCTCCAGGTGCAGCACACGGTTGGCATGCGCATACAGGACCGGGTCGTTACGCACCTTTTCGAACGATGGCAGGCGAATTACCGACTTCTCGCGCGTCACGCGCGGGCTGTCCAGTATCTGCACCACCTTGGCTTCGTTCGGGTCTTCCTGGTCGCCCTTGGCTTGTTCGATGGCGCAGGCCTGGGTGTCCTGGGTGTTGACGTACGGGTTGATGATCTTGTCGACACGCCCCGGACGATCGATACGGGTGGAGTCGATTTCGAACCAGCCGTCCGGGGTGTCGCGCCGCACGAAGGCCGTGCCACGCACATCGGTGATCGACTCGATCTTCTCGCCGTTGGACAGCCGTTGTGCCACCTCGACCACGGCACGCTCGGCATTGCCGAACAGCAGGATGTCGGCGCTGGCGTCGATCAGGATCGAGTGGCGCACCTTGTCCTGCCAATAATCGTAGTGCGCGATGCGGCGCAAGGAGGCCTCGATGCCGCCCAGCACGATGGGCACGTGCTTGTAGGCTTCCTTGCAACGCTGGCTGTACACCAGGCTGGCACGGTCAGGCCGGCTGCCCGCCAGGCCGCCCGGGGTGTAGGCGTCGTCGGAACGGATTTTCTTGTCGGCGGTGTAGCGGTTGATCATCGAGTCCATGTTGCCGGCAGCCACACCGAAGAACAGGTTGGGCTCGCCAAGCTTCATGAAGTCGTCTTTGGACTGCCAGTTCGGCTGGGCAATGATGCCTACGCGAAAACCCTGGGCCTCCAGCAACCGGCCGATGATGGCCATGCCGAACGACGGATGGTCGACGTAGGCGTCGCCAGTCACGATGATGATGTCGCAGGAATCCCAACCGAGCAGATCCATCTCCTCCCTGCTCATCGGCAGGAAAGGTGCTGGCCCGAAGCATTCGGCCCAGTACTTGGGATAATCGTAAAGTGGTTTGGCTGCTTGCATATCAGTGACCGGCTCTGGTGTGCAGGGAAATCGCGGGCGCGGAGAATAGCACAAATTTTAACCAAATCCGACTGGATTCGTGGGAATTGACAGGCGTGCGATGATTGGGGCGTGACACCTCCCGGGGCACGTTCGCCCCACGGTGCAGGTGATGAGGTACGTCTGGTGAAGCAGAAACAGGTGCTATTCGTCGTCGTCGAAGTTGTACATGCCCGGCGCGAGGTTCTCGAAGCGGGTGTACTTGCCGATAAACGCCAGGCGCACAAAGCCGATAGGCCCGTTACGCTGTTTACCGATGATTATTTCCGCCACGCCCTTGTGCTCGGTCTCCGGATGGTACACCTCGTCGCGGTACACGAACATGATGACGTCGGCGTCCTGCTCGATTGCACCCGATTCACGCAGGTCGGAGTTCACCGGACGCTTGTTCGGACGTTGCTCCAACGAACGGTTGAGCTGCGAAAGGGCAATGACCGGGCAATTGAATTCCTTGGCCAGGGCTTTGAGCGAGCGAGAGATTTCGGAAATCTCGTTCGTGCGGTTGTCACCGGAAGATCCGGGAATCTGCATCAACTGCAGGTAGTCGACCATGATCATGGCGATCTCGCCGTGCTCGCGTGCCAGGCGCCGGGTGCGCGCGCGCATCTCTGATGGGCTGATGCCAGCGGTGTCATCGATGAACAGCTTGCGGTCGTTGAGCAGGTTTACCGCCGAGGTGAGGCGTGGCCAGTCGTCGTCGCTCAATTGACCGGAGCGGACCTTGGTCTGGTCGATACGACCCAGTGAGGACAGCATACGCATGACCAGCGATTCCCCTGGCATTTCCAGCGAAAACACCAGCACGGCCTTGTCGGTCCGCAGCACGGCGTTTTCCACCAGGTTCATGGCGAACGTGGTTTTACCCATCGAAGGCCGGCCCGCCACGATGATCAGGTCGGCCGGCTGAAGGCCGCTGGTTTTCTCGTCCAGGTCGGTATAACCGGTGGAAATACCGGTGATGTCGCTGTCGGAGTTGAACAAGGTATCGATGCGGTCGATGGCCATGGTCAACAGGTCGTTGACCCCTACCGGGCCGCCGGTCTTGGGTCGCGCCTCGGCGATCTGGAAGATCTGCCGCTCGGCGTCGTCGAGGATTTCCGCCGCATCACGGCCTTGCGGATTGAACGCATTGTCTGCGATGTCGGTACTGATGCTGATCAGTTGCCGCAGCGTGGCCCGCTCGCGAATGATCGCGGCGTAGGCCTTGATGTTGGCCACCGAAGGCGTGTTCTTGGCCAGTTCGGCCAGGTACGCCAGGCCACCGACCTGCGTCGATAAGCCTTCCTTGTCGAGCTGCTCGTGCAGCGTCACCACATCGAACGGCTGGTTGGCGTCGGCCAACTTGTGCACGGCACGGAAGATCAGCCGGTGGTCATGCCGGTAGAAGTCACCGTCCGACACCTGATCCAGCACCCGCTCCCAGGCGTTGTTGTCCAGCATCAGACCACCGAGCACGGCCTGTTCGGCCTCGATGGAATGCGGCGGCACTTTCAGGGCTGCGGTTTGCAGGTCGAGCTGTTCGGAGGTAGTGATCTCGTTCATGGCCACGAAAGAATTCTGGAGGATGAAAAAGACAAAGGGCACGGCCTGTCGAAGACAGGACCGTGCCCGATGTTAACCGGCTGACACCTGAGGGGCCAGCCAGTCAGCGCAGCTTAGGCAGCTACGACGACCACGCGTACGGTGGCTTCAACGTCGCTGTGCAGGTGCACGGCTACGTCGTATTCGCCAACCTGACGGATGGTGCCGTTCGGCAGACGAACTTCAGCTTTGGCCACTTCAACGCCGGAGGCGGTCAGGGCGTCAGCGATGTCGTGGGTGCCGATCGAACCGAACAGCTTGCCTTCGTCGCCAGCGGTGGCAGTGATGGTCACTTCCAGCTCGGCCAGTTGGGCAGCGCGGCTTTCAGCCGACGATTTACGGTCTGCAGCTGCTTTTTCCAACTCGGCGCGACGCTCTTCGAACGCAGCCAGGTTGGCGGCGTTGGCAACGGTAGCCTTGCCGAATGGCAGCAGGAAGTTACGGCCGTAACCAGCCTTAACTTTTACTTTATCGCCCAGGTTGCCCAGGTTGGCGACTTTTTCCAGCAGGATCAGTTCCATTTGGTAAAACCTCTTAACTTTTAACCTTCACCGTTCGCGGAGTCATTCCCTTTGGGGGACTTGCGACCGCGAAAATCAATCAGGCTGTCGACAATGGCCAGGACCACCAGCAACGGGTAAATCAGCTGCATGATCAGCGGCAGCGTCACGTACATCCCTACCAGCCAGAAACCGGCCAGTCGGCCCTGCGCCACGAGCCCATGCATCAAAGCGATGCCGGCCAGCACCAGTACCAGGCTCGAAGCCGATGCCAGGATGATGAACTGCGGCCCGATGAACGGGGCCACCACCATCACTGCCACCAGGGCCACCATGGTCTGTTTCGGCAGCTTCAGGGCACGAAACTCGTGACCGAAGCCTCCAGGGTTGTACAACGCTGCCTGCCAATAGCGCGCTAGCACCAAGGCCAGCACGCAGAACAACTGCACTGTCACCGCTGTGGAAGTGACCAGCAATGGGCGGATCACTTCACCGGAGAGCACCGGCTGCCCTTCTACTTGCGGCATGGCTTCGGCAAACGCCTTGGCCAGCGCATCGAAGGTAGGGGCCAGCGCCAGATCGAGCACGAGGCTGAACGCCACGGCGAACACGGCACTGACCACCAACACCCGACTCCAGGGATGCTCGGCCCGCAACAGGCCGGCAAGTGCCAGGGCGCCCGCGATCACCATGAAGGTAATCGGATCGCCCATGACCCAAACGGCCAACCCTGCCAGCAAGCCGCCAGCGATGACCGTTGAAGCATCCTTGAACCCGCGCCGCAGCAGCACAAGGCTGCCGGCAGCGGCACTCAACCAGAACAGCAGCGGCAATACCGCGCTGATGACCACCACGAGGGTGGCCTGCACACGACCGCGCATGATGAAACTTGCTAACGCTCGCATGCTAATCCCTTACTGCTTGTCGACGACCCGGTCTCAGCGGCCGTGGCTGTCGGTGTAGGGCAGCAGGGCCAGGAAGCGGGCGCGCTTGATAGCGGTAGCCAGCTGACGCTGATAACGAGCTTTGGTACCGGTGATACGGCTTGGAACGATCTTGCCGGTTTCGGATACGTAAGCTTTCAGGGTGTTGAGATCTTTGAAGTCGATCTCTTTCACGTCTTCAGCAGTGAAGCGGCAGAATTTACGACGACGGAAGAAACGTGCCATTTAATAGGCTCCTCTAAAGGTCCGTGGATTACTCGTCAGCGCTATCGCTGGAGTCGCTGTCATTGCTGTCGTCGCCTTCGGCGGACTCGGCATGCTCAGGACGCTCACGACGCTCACGGCGCTCGCTGCGGTTTTCTTCAGCCTTCAGCATCTCGGACTGACCGGTAACGGCTTCGTCGCGACGGATGACAAGGTTACGGATAACGGCATCGTTGTAGCGGAAGTTGTCTTCCAGCTCGGCCAGGGCCTTGCCAGTGCACTCAACGTTCAGCATCACGTAGTGAGCCTTGTGAACATTGTTGATGGCGTAGGCCAGTTGACGACGGCCCCAATCTTCCAGGCGGTGGATCTTGCCACCATCTTCTTCGATCAGCTTGGTGTAACGCTCAACCATGCCGCCGACTTGCTCGCTCTGGTCCGGGTGAACCAGGAAGATGATTTCGTAATGACGCATGAATGCTCCTTACGGGTTAGTAGTCTGCCAGCGAATCTGGTCAGACAAGGAGTGAATGACACTGGTGTGTCTTGCCAGGGAGTAGAGGCACATGCGCACCTGCCAGCTCGGCAAGGGGCGCAATTGTAGAGAAGGCCAGACAGACAAGCAAGGCAATTGGCGATTATTTGAACAACCGGAAACACTTCGACGCGGCGCCTGTCGCTCCACGGGTGCAGCTGCCTGCATAGGATCAGTTCACGTGGTCAGGTCAGGCTGACGCCGCGCCGGCCACAAGACCGGCACGGCCCTGGGCTCAACCCTTGGCCTGACGCTGGCGCACGGCCTCGAACAGGCATACGCCAGTGGCCACGGACACGTTCAGGCTGCTGACGCTGCCGCTCATCGGCAGCTTCACCAGAAAATCGCAGTGCTCGCGGGTCAGCCGGCGCATGCCCTTGCCTTCGGCGCCCATGATCATCACCAGCGGGCCGGTCAGGTCCTGCTGGTAGATTTCCTGCTCGGCTTCGCCAGCGGTGCCGACCACCCATAGGCCCCGCTGCTGCAACTTCTCAAGCGTACGCGCAAGATTGGTCACGGCCACCAGCGGGATCACCTCGGCTGCGCCGCATGCGACCTTGCGCACTACAGGCGTAAGGGTCGCTGACTTGTCCTTGGGCACGATCACAGCCGTGGCCCCCGCCGCATCGGCGGTGCGCAGGCAGGCACCGAGGTTGTGCGGGTCGGTCACCCCGTCCAGCACCAGGATCAGCGGCGGCGTTTCAGTGCGTTCGAGCAACTCCTCGAGCATAAGCTCGCCCCAGACCTGGCTGGGGCTCACCTCGGCCACCACACCCTGGTGCACGCCCTCGACCCAGGCGTCCATCTCACGGCGTTCGGCTTGACCCACGGCCACACGGTTCTCGGCGGCCAAGGCCAGCAGCGCTTGCAGGCGCGGCTCGCTGCGACCCTCTGACAGCCAGATCTGCTTGACTCGCTTGGGATGGTGCTGCAACAGCGCCTGTACCGCGTGAACGCCGTAGATCTTTTCCAACTGACTCATGAATTGCTCTTGCTCTTGCGTGAGGCGCCGGATTTCGACGGCCCTTTACGGTGCTTGGTAGGCTTGCCGGACGTCTTGCTGCCCTTGTCCGACTTGCTGCTGCCGTGGCCGGTAGTGCGGGCCTCGGTCATCAGCGCCTTTTTCATTTCGCGGCTCTTGCGCACCTCGGCGTTGCGCTGCACGGCGTCCTTGGGGAAATACGCCTCGGAGGCTTCGCTCTTGCGGCTGCGCGGCTTGGGCGTGGCCTTGGCCTTCACTTGCTCCGGAGCTTGCTCGGTCGGGGCCGCCGCAGCCGTTGCACCACGCTGCTTGCGACCGATCGGAGCGGCCAAAGTGGCGTCGGCCACCTCGAAGTCGATCTTGCGCTCGTCCAGGTCCACGCGCATGACCTTGACCTCGATCGTGTCACCCAGCCGGAAGCTGCGGCCGGTGCGTTCGCCCGACAGGCGATGATGCACAGGGTCGAAGTGGTAATAGTCGCCCGGCAGCGCACTGACGTGCACCAGACCCTCGACGTAGATGTCGGTCAGCTCGACGAACAGGCCGAAACCGGTCACCGCAGTGATCACACCCGGGAACGTCTCGCCCACGCGGTCCTTCATGTATTCGCACTTGAGCCAGTTGACCACGTCACGGGTGGCTTCGTCAGCCCGACGTTCGGTCATCGAACACTGCTCGCCCAGTTGCTCGAGGGTGTTCTCGTCGTACGGGTAGATACGCGCCTTGGGAATGCTCATGGCACCGGCACGCTTGACGTGCGGGGTATCGACCTTGGAGCGGATCACGCTGCGGATGGCGCGGTGCACCAGCAGGTCAGGGTAACGGCGGATCGGCGAGGTGAAGTGAGTGTACGCCTCGTAGTTCAAGCCGAAGTGGCCGTTGTTGTCGGTGCTGTACACCGCCTGGCTGAGCGAGCGCAGCATCACGGTCTGGATCAGGTGGAAGTCCGGGCGGGCGGCGATGCTCGCCAGCAGTGCCTGGTAGTCCTTGGGCGACGGATCCTTGCCCTTGTGCAGGGACAGCCCCAGCTCGCCCAGGAACGCGCGCAGCTTTTCCAGGCGCTCCGGTGGTGGGCCGTCGTGCACGCGGTACAAGGCCGGCACGTTATGTTTTTGCAGGAACTCTGCCGTGGCCACGTTGGCGGCCAGCATGCATTCCTCGATCAGCTTGTGCGCATCGTTGCGCACGGTCGGGCGAATTTCCGCGATTTTGCGGTCTTCGCCGAAGACGATGCGAGTTTCCTGGGTCTCGAAGTCAATGGCACCGCGGGTGTGACGGGCCTCGAGCAGGACTTTGTACAGGTTGTAGAGGTTCTTCAGGTCCGGGACGACTTCCTTGTATTCCTCGCGCAGCGCCTTGCCTTCACGGGTGCGTGGATGCTCGAGCATGCTGCTGACCTTGTTGTAGGTCAGGCGGGCGTGGGAGTGGATGACCCCTTCATAGAACTGGTAGTCGACCATTTGCCCGGCCTTGTTCATGGTCATTTCACAGACCATGGCCAGTCGATCGACATGCGGGTTCAACGAGCACAGGCCGTTGGACAACTCCTCGGGCAGCATGGGCACCACTCGCTCGGGGAAGTACACCGAGTTGCCGCGCTGCTGGGCTTCCACATCCAGCGCCGAGCCCAGGCGAACGTAGCTCGACACGTCGGCGATGGCCACATAAAGGCGCCAGCCACCGGAGAACATCCGCAGCTTGCCCAGCGGTTCGCAGTAAACGGCATCGTCGAAGTCGCGCGCGTCCTCGCCGTCGATGGTCACGAAAGGCAGGTGGCGCAGGTCGACGCGCTTTTCCTTGTCCTTGTCTTCGACTTCGGAGCGGAACTTGCGGGCCTCCTTGATCACATCCTTGGGCCAAACGTGTGGGATATCGTAGCTGCGCAAGGCAACGTCGATTTCCATGCCCGGCGCCATGTAGTTGCCGACCACTTCCACCACATCGCCTTGTGGCTGGAACCGCGCCGTCGGCCAATGGGTGATCTTGATCTCGACGAACTGGCCGATCTTCGCGCCACCGTTGCGCCCGGCCGTGACCAGCACTTCCTGCTGGATCTTCGGGTTGTCGGGGGTCACGTAACCGATGCCGCCCTCCTCGAAGTAGCGGCCGACCACGCTCTCATGGGCGCGGGAGACAACCTCTACCAGTACGCCTTCGCGGCGACCACGGCGGTCGACGCCAGATACGCGAGCCAGGGCGCGGTCGCCATCGAATACCAGGCGCATCTGCGACGGGCTCAGGAACAGGTCTTCGCTACCGTCGTCGGGAATGAGGAAGCCGAAGCCGTCGCGGTGGCCGGAGACGCGACCGCAGATGAGGTCCAGCTTGTCCACCGGGGCATAGGTGCCGCGCCGGGTGTAGATAAGCTGGCCGTCGCGCTCCATGGCCCGCAGGCGGCGACGCAGTGCTTCGATCTGGTCTTCTTCGTGCAGACCGAACTCTGCCGCCAGCTCCTCGCGCGCGGCCGGTTCGCCACGGTCGGCAAGGCGCTGCAGGATCAGCTCACGGCTGGGAATGGGGTTGTCGTATTTTTCCGCTTCGCGAGCGGCCTCGGGATCGAGGGATTGCCAATCGGCCATCAGAAGGGGTTCACCTTGGGGTATATAGATAGGAATTCTGGCATAGGCGTATTGAAACCGGAAATGTCAGCCTTGGACAGCCCCCTGAGGAGCGCTCGGCAATCGGCAATAGGCCCATGAAATCAACAAGTTGAATTTTTTGAGATTTTTTTTGATCGAGGGCTTTACAGCCCTTGGGAGCATCCGTATAGTGCGCACCACGACGACGGACAACCCCGAAGTTGTAGTAGAGATGAGCGGCGCTGTAAAGCATCTTTTATCTCGAATGTGTGCCCAGGTGGCGGAATTGGTAGACGCGCTGGTTTCAGGTATCAGTGGCTTAACGGCCGTGGAAGTTCGAGTCTTCTCCTGGGCACCAAAATTTTCAAGTAATAGATGACCAAGGATCTGTTACTACTGTGTGAAGCGAACAATAGTCGCCTTCATCAGATGATGTAAAGCTTTGCCCAGGTGGCGGAATTGGTAGACGCGCTGGTTTCAGGTATCAGTGACTTAACGGTCGTGGAAGTTCGAGTCTTCTCCTGGGCACCATACAAAAACCCACTAGCTTGCTAGTGGGTTTTTTCTTGCCTGAAATTCAGCACCTTGGCCGCGCCCTCCCGTGCTTTCGGCCTTCTGCAAGACGGTGCACAAGACCCAACGCCCCGCCCCTTTCGATGCATGCATAAGCCCACGTAACCCGCTCAATGAATTTATCGTCACCTCGCCACATGAGAAACGATTTCGTTTACCATTGTTTCCGAATATGTAGCCGTAAGCGAGGAAGTACCCGCATGACGATCCGCCCGCAACCGCTGATGCGCACCCTGGCCGCCGCCGTATTGAGCCTGGTCATCGGCGCTCCGGCCGCCATGGCAGACGCGCCGGTCACCTTGACCATGTACAACGGTCAGCACAAGGAAATCGGCGAGGCCATCGCCAAGGCTTATGAAGCCAAGACCGGCATCCATATCAATATTCGCAAGGGCAGCAGCAACCAGCTGGCCAGCCAGATCATCGAAGAAGGCGAGCGCTCGCCGGCCGACATCATCTATACCGAAGAGTCGCCACCCCTGAACAACCTGGGTGAATTGGGCCTGCTGGCAAAGATCGATGATGCCACGCTCAACATGCTGCCCAAGGAATACGTCGCCGCCAACGGCACCTGGATGGGCGTGACCGCGCGGACCCGGGTGGTGGTGTACAACCCCAAGAAAATCGACGAGAAGGACCTGCCGACCACGGTGATGGACTTCGCCAACCCTGAATGGGACAGGCGTGTTGGCTTCGTGCCCACCAGCGGGGCTTTCCAGGAGCAGGCGGTAGCCATCCTGAAGATGCATGGTCGCGAGGCAACGGAAGAATGGCTGACCGGCCTGAAGGCCTTCGGCAAGACCTACACCAACAACATGGTCGCCCTCAAGGCCGTGGAGAAAGGTGAAGTGGACGCGGTGCTGGTCAACAACTACTACTGGTACGCCTTGGAGCGCGAGCGTGGCAAGCTAGATTCCAAGCTGTACTACCTGGCCGACGGCGATGCCGGCAACCTGGTGACCATTTCGGGTGCCGCGGCCGTGAAGGCCAGCAAGCACCCCAAGGAAGCCCAGGCCCTGCTCAACTGGATGGCCAGCGAAGAAGGTCAGCGCGTCATCACCCAGACGACAGCCGAGTACCCGCTGCACAAGGGCATGGTCTCCGACCGGGGCCTGAAGCCGTTTGAAGACCTGCGCCCGCCCAAGATCTCGCCTGCCGACCTGGGCAATGCCGAGGAAGCCATCGAACTGGAACGTGAGGTCGGTCTGCTCTAATGACTGCCGCCCTGACCCAGCCGGTGCCGGTACGTTTCGTACCGCGCCGCAGGCGCCCCTCGATCTGGGTGGTGCTGCCCGTGCTTTTCCTGGTGGCGATGAGCGTGCTGCCATTGCTCTACGTGGCCATCAAAGCCTGGGAAGCCGGCTGGCGAGAGGCGCTGTATCTGTTGTGGCGCCCCTATGTATGGGGGCTGATGCGCAATACCTTGTTGTTGATGGTCGGGGTAACCCTGACTTGCATGGTGGTGGGCCTGGCGCTGGCCTGGTTGCTCGAACGCAGCGACCTGCCCGGTCGCAGGCTGTGGGGGGTGGTGTTGTGCCTGCCCTTTGCCGTGCCGTCGTTCGTCAGCAGCTTCACCTGGGTCTCGCTGAGCGCTGACTTCGAGGGCCTGGGCGGCGCCATTTTGGTGATGGCCCTGTCCAAGTACCCGCTGATCTTCCTGCCAGTGGCCGCCACCTTGCGCAACCTGGACACCTCACTCGAGGAGTCGGCGCGCACCCTGGGCTGTAGCCGCTGGAGCGTGTACCGGAAAGTCACCCTGCCCCTGCTGTGGCCATCGATGCTCGGGGGCGCCTTGTTGATTGCCCTGCACATGCTCGTGGAATTCGGCGCGCTGTCGATTCTAGGCCTGCAGACATTCACCACCGCCATTTACCAACAGTTCGAGCTGGAGTTCAGCAACGCCAACGCGGCCATGCTCTCTGCCGTACTGCTAGCCATGTGCCTGGTCATGCTCTGGCTGGAGCTGCGGGTACGCGGCAAGGCCCGGCATGTGCGCATCGGCCAGGGCGTGGCACGCCGCGCTCAGCCTATAAAGCTGCGTGGCTGGGCAATACCTGCTCAGTTGTTCTGCCTGGGCCTGGCAGTATTGGGCAGCGGTATTCCATTGGCCATGCTCGGTTACTGGCTCAGCGTGGGTTCCTCCGCAGCGTTCCCCATTGCGGATATTTCCAGTGCACTGCTCACCTCGCTGTCCGTGTCGCTAGGCGGCGCCGGCTTCTGCGTCGTGCTAGCTCTGCCGATCAGCTTCCTGGTGGTGCGCTACAAGGGGCGCCTGGCCATTTGGGCAGAACGCTTGCCGTACCTGCTGCATGCCCTGCCCGGCCTGGTCATTGCCCTGACGCTGGTGTTCTTCGCCCTGCACTACGTGCCGGTGCTGTACCAGACCACGGCGTTACTGCTTTTGGCCTATGCACTGTTGTTCCTGCCTCTGGCCCAGTCCCCTGTACGCACGGCCTTGAACAAGGCCTCCCCTACGCTGGAAGAAGCGGCCCGCACCCTGGGAGCAAGCAGCTTTGCCGCGTTTTGCAAAGTGACCCTGCCGATCATCTTCCCGGCGATGGCAGCGGCCTTCGCCTTGGTGTTTCTGGACGCCATGAAGGAATTGACGGCAACGTTGCTGCTCAGCCCGACCGGCATGACGACCCTTGCCACCGAAGTCTGGGCACACACGGCCAATGTGGAGTTCGCGGCCGCAGCCCCGTATGCGGCGTTGTTGATTGTGGTGTCGGGGTTGCCGGTGTACCTGCTGACAACGCGGATGTACCTGAACCGGGCGTGATGGCCTCAAACGCATCAAGCCCGGAACTGGCCTAGACTCGCCCGAAGCTGCGCCGCCAGATCGTCCAGTACCTTGCTGCTTGCCGTGGTCTGCATCACCACTTCGGCTGAACGCTCGGCCTGGGTATGTATGTTCTGCACCCTGCCGCGCACCGCTTGCGCGCCGTTGGCTTGCTGTTCGGCGGCACGGGTAGCCAGGCCTATCGCCGCATGCACCTGCTCGACGGCAGCCTGTACCGACTGCTGGCGACGCTCGTTGTCACGCAGCACCAGCAGCCCTTCGCTGGCCTTTGTACCCGCCTGACTGATCGTGGCTACCGCCTCCTTCGCCCCTGCCTGCAGTGCGGCAATATGCGCCTGGATATCACCGGTGGAGCGTTGCGTCTTGCTCGCCAACGCCCTCACTTCGTCCGCCACTACGGCGAAGCCACGCCCCGTCTCACCGGCACGGGCGGCTTCGATGGCGGCATTGAGGGCCAGCAGGTTGGTCTGCTCGGCAATGCCGTGGATGACCGTCAGCACCACCTCGATCTGCTCGCTTTGCTTGGCCAGGCGCTCGATGACCTGGGAGCCTGCATCCACCTGCCCAGCCAGGTTTTCGATCAGCGCGGCCAGTTGCGTCGAGGTGCGACTGTTTTCGTCGGTGGCCTGGCGGATGTCCACCACTTGCTGCAAGGCGGCCTGCATGGCGTAGCTCTCGGCCTGGGCTTCTTCAGCCATGCTCGACAGGTCGCTCAGGCTGGCCGCCACTTCATCACGTTGCAACGCAGCGGCGGCATCGGCGCCGGCGTTGCGCTGGGCCATGGCGTCGATTTCCACACCGGTGCGCTGGGCCACGTCACCGGCTTCGCGCACGATAGGTTGCAGCTTGTCGACGAAGCGGTTGACTGCAGAGGCCATGTCGCCAATCTCGTCGCAGCTGTCCAGCCGTACCCGCTTGGTCAGGTCGCCTTCGCCCGCCGCCAGGTCATCGAGCGCCGCGATCAACAGGCGCAACTTGCTCACTACACGCCGGCCCAGCACCACGGCCACCACCAACAGCACGCCCAACCCTACCAGCACCAGGCCCAGGCCGATGCGCCAACGCAATTCAGCCGCCGCATCGCGCACGGTTTGCGCTGTATTGTTCTGCATGGCCGCGGCGCTGCCTTGCGCAGCCTCAAGGCGTTCACGCAGGGTCTTGCCACTGTCGGCAGCCGCCCCTACCAGGCTGTCGCCAACCAGCCGTTCGCTGCTGGTGATCAAGGCTGCGAAACGCTGATCCAGCGCGGCCAGTTGCTGATCGATACCGGCGGTTGACACACCCAGCAGAACCTTGCCGATTTCCGCCCCGTTTGGGTTGATCGACGCTTCGACCATGTACACGGCAGGGTCACGGCGGGCGGCCTCGATCACCTTGTCCAGCGCTCGCTCCCCTTGGCCTTTCTTGAGCAATGCCTGGTTGATCGGGTTCTGTCGGTTCAGGTAGCGGGTCAGGTGCTGGCCTTCTGCATCGTCATAAATCACGAACAGAACGTTGGGATTGCGCTGCGCCCGTCGGGCGAAATCCGATAGCACCGGCACATCCTTGTCCCAGATGGCGCGCGGCGCCACCGAGGCCAGCAACTCTGCCATGTCGTTTGCGGACTCCTTCAGCGTGCCTTCGAGAGTTTCGCGCAGTTGCTGCTGCTCGGCCTGCAGGCGCGTCGAGAGCCCTGCACTCAAGCGTTGGCGCGTGCTGGCAGACAGGCCATCGAGGCCTGCGCGCACCTCCTGGCCGGCTTGCTCCAGATCGGTCGTGAGTTGCTGGCTGTCATGCCCCAGGCGTTCGGCCAGTTCGCGCTCAAGGGCCGAAACGGTGCTTCGTGTCAGGGCAACGGCCACCAGCACTTGCACCAAAAGGGCGATACCCAAGGCCACAAAAACAGGCCGCAACAGGCGGCTTCGTAACAGCGAAAGGATGGCAGACACGGTGAAACCCTCGTGTTTTCTGGCGCCATTACTTTGATGGCATCGACAGACACTTCTTACAGCAAGGGTTATGCCGGTAGCAGCGGGGATAAACGCCAAGTCCAAGCAATGCGCGTTTCATACCCACAATGAAAAACGCCGCGGCCCCTGTTCAGGGCCACGGCGTCAGATCAGCCTGCAGGGCAGATCAGGCGAACGGATGACGCAGCACGATGGTCTCGTTGCGGTCCGGGCCGGTGGAGATGATGTCGATCGGAGCGCCGATCAGCTCCTCGATACGGGTGATGTAGGCACGCGCATTGGCAGGCAGCGCTTCCAGGGTCTTGGCACCCAAGGTCGACTCGCTCCAGCCCGGCAGTGTTTCGTACACAGGCTGCAGGCCGATGTAGCTGTCGGCATCGGTCGGGGCTTCGATCACTTCGCCATTGGCATCCTTGTAACCTACACAGATGTTGATGGTCTCCAGGCCGTCCAGCACGTCGAGCTTGGTCAGGCAGATGCCCGAGATGCTGTTGACGTCGATGGCGCGGCGCAGGATGACGGCATCGAACCAGCCGCAACGACGGGCACGCCCGGTCGTGGAGCCAAACTCATGGCCACGCTTGGCCAGGGTGGCGCCCGTGTCATCGAACAGCTCGGTCGGGAACGGGCCCGAACCTACGCGGGTGGTGTAGGCCTTGGTGATGCCCAGGATGTAGTCCAGGTACATCGGGCCCACGCCGGAACCGGTCGAGATACCGCCAGCGGTGGTGTTGGAGCTGGTGACGTACGGGTAGGTACCGTGGTCGATGTCCAGCAGCGAGCCTTGCGCGCCTTCGAACATGATGTCCTTGCCGGCACGACGCAGTTTGTGCAGCTCGGCAGTGACGTCGAGCATCATCGGCTTGAGCTGTTCGGCATAGGCCATGCACTCGTCCAGCGTCTGCTGGAAGTCGATGGCAGGCTCTTTGTAGTAATTGACCAGCTGGAAGTTGTGGTAGTCCAGCAGCTCGCCCAGCTTGGCGGCAAAACGCTCGCGGTGGAACAGATCGCCCACGCGCAGGCCACGGCGGGCGACCTTGTCTTCGTACGCTGGGCCGATACCACGGCCGGTGGTGCCGATCTTGGCTTCGCCACGGGCTTTTTCACGGGCCTGGTCCAGCGCGACGTGGTACGACAGGATCAGCGGCGCAGCCGGGGAAATGCGCAGGCGCTCGCGCACCGGTACGCCCTTCTCTTCCAGCTTGGTGATCTCGCGCATCAGCGCATCGGGTGCAACGACCACACCGTTGCCGATCAGGCATTGCACGCCTTCACGCAGGATGCCGGATGGAATCAGGTGCAGAACGGTCTTTTCACCGTTGATCACCAGGGTGTGGCCCGCGTTGTGGCCACCCTGGTAGCGCACGACGGCGGCAGCATGTTCGGTCAGCAGATCGACGATCTTGCCTTTGCCCTCATCACCCCACTGGGTGCCCAGGACGACGACATTCTTACCCATTACATTGGTCCTCATTCACGCAAACTTGGTTGCCGGCCTGTTGCCGACGCAGAAACTCACTGGGCCAGCGGCAGAACCTGCCAGCGCCCGTCTTGCTGAATCAATTGACGATCACAATCCGCTTCAAGGGCAGCACTCAGCGGCTGACCAGGCAGGGCCTGGACCACACGCTGGCCCTCGTTGCGCAACTGGCAGACATGCTGCCATAGGGCCGCATCGCCACTGTCCGGCATCCAGATGCCGCCCGTGGGCAGTACGACCTCCGCTCGCCCCAGTGTGACCAGGGTCTTCAAATCCGTGGAGAAACCGGTAGCCGGGCGCGCCCGGCCAAAGTCGGCGCCGATGTCGTCATAGCGTCCGCCCTGGGCAATCGACTGCCCTTCACCTGGCACGAACACCGCAAACACCACGCCCGTGTGGTAGTTGTAACCGCGCAGTTCACCCAGGTCGAAGTACAACGGCAACTGCGGATAACGAGCGGCCAACCGGTCGGCGATGGCCAGCAAATCGTCCAGGGCCGCCAGCACGCTGGCAGGTGCACGACCCAGGCGTACGCGGGCCTCGGCCAGAACTTCCCTGCCGCCGCACAGCTCGACCAGGGCTCGCAGCATGTTGCCCACATCCTTTGGCAAGTCGGCCGTCAGCGCCTGCACTTCGTCGACCGCCTTGCGCTGCAGGGCGTCGAACAGCTGCTGCTCGACCGCGCCCGACAGGCCGGCGGCCCGAGCCAGGCCACGGTAGATGCCCACATGGCCCAGGTCCATGTGAACATCAGGCACATCGGCCAACTGCAGTGTGGCGAGCATCAGGCTGATGACTTCCACATCGCTGGTGGGGCTGGCATCGCCATACAGTTCGGCACCCAGCTGGATAGGGCTGCGCGAGGTAGACAAAGCACGCGGCTGGGCATGCAGCACACTGCCGGCGTAACACAACCGGCTTGGGCCTTCACGGCGCAGGGTATGGGCGTCGATGCGCGCGACCTGCGGCGTGAAGTCGGCACGAAAGCCCATCAAGCGGCCGGACTGCGGGTCCACTACCTTGAAGGTACGCTGATCCAGGTCCTGGCCAGCGCCGGTAAGCAGCGACTCCAG
Source organism: Pseudomonas parafulva (assembly GCF_002021815.1). Lineage (NCBI taxonomy): Bacteria > Pseudomonadati > Pseudomonadota > Gammaproteobacteria > Pseudomonadales > Pseudomonadaceae > Pseudomonas > Pseudomonas parafulva. Next base: position 537,361 of record NZ_CP019952.1, on the reverse strand, counting down.
GTACTCGATATGCGGGGTGACGACCAGTTCGTAACCCCAACTCTGGAACAGGTCCAACACCTGGCGACGCGCGATCTCGATGCGCGCGGCCTCAGGTGGCAGTACTTCCTCGATGCCATCTGGCAGCAGCCAGCGGTCTACCGTTGCCATTACGCCTTTTCCCCTCTGGTCCGGGCGGCCGCCAGCAAGCCGGCCGTCAGTAAAGCAGGTATCGCGCACAGCAACGGGCAGCACTGATCCCAGCGCAGCCACCGTACCCGATACCCTCGAATTGCCTTGCAAACGTGTCAAAGGCGAACCGACACCAAGCCGATCAACCTTGCAGACGCAAAAAAGCCGGGAAATTTCCCGGCTGATTCATCATACACCCCTTTTGATTCGGGATGCACCCTGCCTGGCGTTTTAGCTGCCAGGCGGGGCGCCTGCCTGAATTCGCCTCAGGGCTTGCTCTTGTCCATGAAGCGGAAGAACTCGTTCTTCGGATCCAGGACCAGCACGTCGCTCTTGCTGGAGAAGCTCTCGCGGTAGGCTTGCAAGCTACGGTAGAACGCGTAGAAATCAGCGTCCTGCGTGTAGGCCTTGGCGTAGATAGCCGCCGCCTGGGCATCACCCTCACCGCGGGTCTGTTCAGATTCGCGATAGGCCTCGGCCAGTAGCACACGGCGCTGGCGATCGGCGTCGGCACGAATACCTTCGGCCAGCTCATTACCCTTGGCCCGGTGCTCGCGCGCCTCGCGCTCACGCTCGGTGCTCATGCGATCGAACACACTGCGGTTGACTTCCTTGGGCAGGTCGATGGCCTTGACGCGGACGTCGATGACCTCGATACCCAGCTCCTTGTTGGCCATGCGGTTCAGCGAAGCGGTGATGTCGGCCATCAACGCGTCACGCTCACCGGACACCACTTCGTGCAGGGTGCGCTTACCGAACTGGTCACGCAGGCCGCTTTCCAGACGACGGGACAGACGCTCATCAGCGATCTGCTTCATGCCGGAAGTGGCCGTATAGAAGCGCTCGGCATCCTTGACGCGCCATTTGGCATAGGCGTCGACCATCACCGCTTTCTTCTCCAGGGTCAGGAACCGCTGGGTAGGGGCGTCGAGGGTCATCAGGCGGGCGTCGAACTTGCGTACCTGGTTCACGTACGGCACTTTCACGTGCAGCCCTGGCTGGACATCGGCCTGAACCACCTTGCCGAAGCGCAGCAATACTGCCCGCTCGGTCTGGGCCACGATGTAGAAGCTGTTCCAGGCCACGATGGCCAGAACCACGGCGGCGATCAGGGCGATCAGCGATCGGTTGCTCATCAGCGGCTCTCCCTAGTGCGCAGCGGCTGCTGTTGCTGTTGCGTGTCCTGCGCCGAGCGCGCGGCGGCAGCGTCGTTGGCCGACGATACACCGCTCGCAGGTGCGGACGAGTTGCGGCTGCCTTCGACCATCTTGTCCAGTGGCAGGTAGAGCAGGTTGTTCTGCCCATCCTTGGTTGCCACCATGACCTTGCTCGAATTGCTGTACACCGCCTGCATGGTTTCCAGGTACAAGCGCTCGCGGGTCACATCAGGTGCCTTGCGGTACTCGGTGACCAGCTTGGTGAAGCGGTCGGCCTCACCCTTGGCCCGGGCAATGACTTCATCGCGGTAACCGTTGGCGTCTTCGATGATGCGCTGGGCCTGACCACGGGCTTCGGGCACCACGCCATTGGCGTAGGACTCGGCCTGGTTGCGGGCACGCTGCTCGTCTTCGCGCGCCCGGATCACGTCATCGAAGGCTTCCTGCACTTCACGCGGGGCTGCCGCGCTCTGCACGTTGACCTGGGTAACGGTAATGCCGGTGCGGTAGTTGTCGAGGAAACGCTGCAGACGTTCGCGGATGTCCACGGCCATCTGTTCACGACCTTCGGTCAATACCTGGTCCATGGACGTAGAGCCCACCACGTGACGCAGGGCGCTGTCGGTCGCATGCTGCAGGCTGACCTCAGGCTGGTCGACGTTGAGCACGAAGTCCTGCAGGTTGCTGATCTTGTACTGGACGGTCAGCGGTACCTCGACGATGTTCTCGTCTTCGGTCAGCATCTGGCCCTGCTTGGTGTAGGCCCGCTCGCGCGTGACGTTTTCCATGTACTTGCGATCGATCGGCGGGAAGTAGATGTTCAGGCCGGGACCGACCGTCTCATAGTACTTGCCGAAGCGCAGCACAACGGCCTGCTCCTGCTCGTCGACGACATACACGGCGCTGTACAGCCAGATGGCCGCCAGCACTGCCAGGCCGATGGCCAGCAGCCCGAGGCCGCCGCCTTTGCCGACATTGCGGTCACCGCCACCCCGTTTCTTGCCACCACCGAACATGCCGTTGAGGCTGTCCTGCAGTTTGCGGAAGGCCTCGTCCAGATCCGGCGGACCTTTTTTGTCGCCGCCACCACCGCCACCGCGGCGGCCGCCCCAGGGATCCTGATTGTTCGAGTTGCCACCCGGCTCGTTCCAAGCCATAGCGCTCTCCATCTGATAAAGCAAAGACGCGCCCACGGCGCGCCGTCCAATGCTACAGAATGCCTGTCACTGCTGCCCGACGACCTCGTAGGGCATTTATTGCAAAGTGTGTTGCTCGACAAACACTTGCGGCTCCATGCCTTCACGGCTGACCAGGCGATTGAGTTCTACCCTGGGCAGACGCACGCTCAGCAGGCTGCGCCCTTCTTCATCATGCGCTTCACTCTGCACCGCGCCCAGGTCAAAGAATTGCGCGCGCAGGCGGGCAAAACGTTGCTCCAGGCACAAGGTGCCGACAAACAGATCATCACCCAGCAGCTCGGCAATAGCCTGGCCAACCAACTCCAGGCCACGCCCGTCACGTGCCGAAACCCAGACCCGCTCAGGCTTGCCGTCGGCATTGCGCTGGATCTGCGGCTCGACCTCTTCGAGCAGGTCGAGTTTGTTATACACCTCGAGGATCGGCAAGCCTTCGGCGCCAATCTCGCCCAACACGGCCAGCACCTGCTCGATTTGCTCCATGCGCTCAGGCTCATGGGCATCGATCACGTGCAGCAGCAGGTCGGAGTTGCTCGACTCCTCGAGCGTAGCCCGAAACGCCTCGACCAGCTTGTGCGGCAGGTGGCGAATGAAGCCCACGGTATCGGCCAGCACGATAGGCCCCAGGTCGTTGAGCTCAAGCCGACGCAGCGTCGGGTCGAGGGTTGCGAACAACTGGTCGGCGGCGTACACCTCGGACTGGGTCAGGGCGTTGAACAACGTGGACTTGCCGGCGTTGGTGTAGCCCACCAGCGAGACCGACGGAATGTCCGCGCGCTTGCGCCCGCGACGCGCCTGTTCGCGCTGGCTGCGTACTTTCTCGAGGCGGGACTTGATCTGCCGGATGCGTACGCGCAGCAGGCGACGGTCGGTTTCGAGCTGGGTTTCACCCGGCCCCCGCAGGCCAATACCCCCTTTTTGTCGCTCAAGGTGGGTCCAACCGCGTACCAGCCGCGTACTCATGTGCTCAAGCTGGGCCAGTTCGACCTGCAGCTTGCCTTCGTGGGTACGTGCCCGTTGGGCGAAGATATCCAGAATCAGCCCGGTCCTGTCGAGCACACGGCACTCGAACACGCGTTCGAGGTTGCGTTCCTGACTGGGCGTGAGGGTGTGATTGAAAATCACCAGGTCTACCTGCTCGGCATGGACACGGTCGTGCAACTCCTCGACTTTGCCACTGCCAATCAGGTACTTGGCCGAGGGCTGATGCCTCGAGACCGTTACCAGCGAGACGATGTCGGCACCGGCCGACAACGCGAGTTCCTGAAACTCCTGCGGGTCTTCGCGCGCCTCAGGGTTCTGACCTTCCAAGTGAACGAGCAACGCGCGTTCACCACCACCGTGGCGCTCAAAGAACAATGCAGGCTCCTATCAGGCGTTGCCTGGCTCGCTGTCGCCGTGATCGGAATCGGACGGGCTTGGCAGACGAACCGGGCGGGCAGGTACAACAGTGGAAATGGCGTGCTTGTAGACCATCTGGCTGACGGTGTTCTTCAGCAGCACCACGAACTGGTCGAACGACTCAATCGAGCCTTGCAGCTTGATGCCGTTTACCAGGTAGATCGAAACCGGAACCTTTTCTTTTCTCAAGGTATTCAGGTAAGGGTCTTGTAGCGAATGCCCTTTTGACATATGCCGCACTCCTGTAAGGATAAATAATTGGAAAATCTGAAAAAACGATAAGTAAGGCCGGCTTTCACAAGGATAGACGGCAATCAGCAGGGACTCAGCTCAATATGGAGACGGCCCCAAGGTATTTCAAGGTGCGGGACAGATTGTCGCAGGCCAGGCTGTCGAGCCAATGCACGTCTGGCCAGCCACGCAGCCAGGTGAATTGCCGCTTGGCCAACTGCCTGGTCGCGATGATACCGCGTTCACGCATCTCATTCTCAGTCAGCTGGCCGTCCAGGTAATCCCAGACCTGCCGATAGCCCACTGCCCGTATAGACGGCAGTCCGGCGTGCAAGTCACTTCTGGCTCGCAGCAATCGGACCTCGTCGACAAAGCCCTGTTCCAACATCTGTGAAAATCGTAACGCAATTCGCTGATGCAGAATGTGACGATCTGTAGGCGCAATCGCAAGACTGGCGACAGTATAGGGCAAATGACCGCAGGCGCTTGCGTCTGCACCGCTACTTTCAGCCAATTGACGCTGTCGATGGGCCGTCATGCTTTGCCCGCTGACCCGGTACACCTCCAGTGCCCGGATCAACCGTTGCGGATCGTTGGGATGGATGCGCGCGGCCGACTCCGGATCGACCTCAGCCAATTGCTGGTGCAGCGCCTCCAGGCCCTCGACTTCGGCCAGGGCCTCGAGCTCGGCCCTGACCTGGGCATCGGCCGCCGGCATGTCGGCCAGCCCCTCGGTCAACGCCTTGTAATAGAGCATGGTCCCGCCCACCAGCAATGGGATATTGCCGCGGGCGGTGATCTGGGCCATCACGCGCAAGGCGTCGGCACGAAACTGCGCAGCCGAGTAAGCGTCGGCCGGGTCGCGGATGTCGATCAGGTGGTGCGGATGGGCAGCCAGCACAGCCTTGGAAGGCTTTGCCGAACCGATGTCCATGCCCCGATAGACCAGGGCGGAATCGACGCTCACCAGCTCGCAAGGCAAGACCTTGCTCAGCTCGATGGCGAGGTCGGTCTTGCCCGATGCCGTCGGGCCCATCAGAAATATTGCAGGGGGCTTGCCACTCATTTCATCGACCGCGCAGGAATAGTTTGTCCAGATCATCCAGGCCCATCTGGGTCCAGGTGGGACGGCCATGGTTGCACTGGCCGCTGCGCTCGGTGTTTTCCATGTCGCGCAGCAAGGCGTTCATTTCCGGGATCGCCAGACGCCGATTGGCACGCACGGCACCGTGACAGGCCATGGTGCCGAGCAATTCGTTCAGGTGTGCCTGGATACGGTCGCTGGTGCCGTACTCCATGAGGTCCGCCAGCACATCCTGTACCAGGCGGTTGGCTTCAGCCTGCTTGAGCAACGCAGGAATCTGGCGAATCGCCAGGGTTTCCGGGCCAAGGCGCTGCAACTCGAAGCCCAGGCGCTGGAACCAGGCGGCGTGTTCTTCGGCGCAATCGGCCTCGCGCTGGCTCAGGGCGAGCGTTTCGGGCACCAGCAATGGCTGACCGCTAAGACCCTCGCTGGCCATGGCCACCTTCAGCCGCTCGTACATGATCCGTTCATGGGCGGCATGCATGTCGACGAGCACCAGGCCTGCGGCGTTCTCGGCCAGGATGTAGATGCCCTTGAGCTGGGCCAACGCGAAGCCAAGCGGGGGGATGTCGCCCTGGCTTTCCGGCAGCGCGGCGGCGCCTTCGCTCAAGGGCTTGTAGAACTCGCGATAGACCGCCTGGGCCTCGGCAGCCGGCAATGGCGGCGACGGCCTGGGTGTGTATTGATACTGGTAACCCGCGCCACTGCCACTGCCGGCAACGGGAGACGGCGCAGCACGCGGTTGCTCGAGCACGGCCGCAGCCAGGCGCATTTCGCCCTGGGGCCCGAACTCGCCTGCCTGCTGCCCCGTCGGGCGGGTCGCCTCAGGCAAAGCAGCCGGGGCAGCCAACTGGTCTTCGGGACGCACATCGGCCAGGGCACGGTGCAAGGTGCCGTACAGAAAGTCGTGGACGCTGCGTCCCTCACGGAAGCGCACTTCGTGCTTGGTCGGGTGAACATTGACGTCCACGCCGTTGGGCTCAAGCTCAAGAAACAGGACGAAGGTGGGGTGACGGCCGTTGAACAGCACGTCCCGATAAGCCTGGCGTACGGCATGGGCCACCAGCTTGTCGCGCACCGCGCGCCCGTTCACGAAGAAGTACTGCAAGTCTGCCTGGCTACGCGAGTAGGTCGGCAACCCGACCCACCCCCATAGACGCAGGCCGTTGCGCTCCACGTCGATGGGCAGGGCCTGCTCCATGAAACCCGGACCGCAGATGGCGCCCACCCGCCGGGCACGGTCGGCTTCCTCGCGTGCCTCGTGCAAGCTCAGAATGCTCTTGCCGTTGTGCCGCAGATGGAAGGCCACGTCGAACCGGGCCAGTGCCAGGCGTCGGATCACTTCCTGCAAGTGGTCGAATTCGGTTTTCTCGGCCTTGAGAAACTTGCGCCGCGCCGGCGTGTTGAAAAACAGGTCGCGCACTTCCACGGACGTGCCGACGGGGTGCGCAGCAGGCTGCACCCGCGCGGTCATCTCGCGCCCTTCGGTTTCCACCTGCCAGGCTTCGCTGGCGTTGGCCGTGCGCGAGGTCAGGGTCAGCCGGGCGACCGAACTGATCGAGGCCAAGGCTTCACCGCGAAATCCCAGGCTCAGGACGCCTTCGAGATCTTCGAGCTCGCGGATCTTGCTGGTGGCATGGCGCTCCAGCGCCAGCGGCAGATCGTCAGCAGAGATGCCGCTGCCATCGTCGCGCACCTTCAGCAGCTTGATGCCACCCTGCTCGACGTCGACGTCGATTCGGCGAGCACCGGAGTCAAGACTGTTTTCCAACAGCTCCTTGGCAACCGATGCCGGCCGTTCCACCACCTCGCCAGCCGCAATCTGGTTGGCCAGCCGCGGGCTGAGCAGCTGGATACGTGAGCCGCCGCTCATTGTGAAGCCAACGTGGTGGCAGGAATGTCCAGGCGCTGGCCGACCTTCAGCTCATCGGTCTTTAGGCTATTGGTGCTGCGCAGGCTGGTGACGCTGACCTGATAGCGCACCGCAAGCATGGCCAGGGTTTCGCCGGGCCGCACCGTATGTTCACGCGGGCCCTGGGCGATCTTGCCGCTGTCGCGCAGCCACGCCACGTAAGTGCCTGGCGGTGGGTTCTGCTGGAAGTACTGGCGAACCCCGGTGTGAATGGAGCGCGCCAATGCCTGCTGGTGGCTGCGTGTGGCCAGCTTGGCGGCTTCTGCATTGTTCGAGATGAAGCCGGTCTCTACCAGGATCGAGGGAATGTCCGGGGACTTGAGCACCATGAAGCCGGCCTGTTCCACGCGCTGCTTGTGCAGCGAGGTGATACGCCCCATGTTGCCCAGCACCTTCTGACCGACGTTGAGGCTGGAGCTGAGCGTGGCCGTCATCGACAGGTCGAGCAGCACCCCGGCCAGCATGCGGTCCTTGTCATCGAGGCTGACATTGCCGGCACCGCCGATCAGGTCAGAGCGGTTTTCCGTATCGGCCAGCCAGCGTGCGGTCTCGGAGGTGGCACCGCGGTCGGACAAGGCGAACACCGAGGCGCCGAAGGCAGCGCGCGACGGGGCAGCATCGGCGTGGATGGAGATGAACAGGTCGGCGCCTTTCTTGCGGGCGATCTCGGTGCGCTTGCGCAACGGGATGAAGTAGTCGCCGGTGCGCGTCAGCTCGGCGCGAAAGCCCTTCTCGCTGTTGATCTGGCGCTGCAGTTCGCGGGCGATCTGCAGGACGATGTCTTTTTCATGCTGCCCGCTGGAGCCCGAAGCGCCTGGATCCTCGCCACCGTGACCGGCATCGATGGCCACCACGATATCGCGCTTGCCACTGGGCACCGGTGGCAGCTTGATGGCTGGCTGGGTTGGCGTGACGGGCACCGCTGGCGTGGTGGCTGGCGTTTGCACCGGTGGCGGCGCAGGCGGTGGGGCACTGGCGGCAATGGCGTCCGCCTCCTGATCGTACAGGTCGACCACCAGGCGATTGCCGTATTGCGCGTTAGGCGCCAGGGTGAAGCTCTTGGGCGTGACCGATTTCTTCAGGTCCACGACCACCCGCAGGTCGGTCGGCGTGCGCTGGGCCGAGCGCACGCTGCTGATCGGCGTATTGGACGTCGCCACCTTCAAGGGTGCGCCCAGGGTTGCGCCGTTGATGTCGATGACCAGCCGATCGGGTGCGCTCAATGTGAAGACACTGTGCTGCACAGGGCCAGACAGGTCGAAGACCAGCCGGGTGTTGTCCGGCGCACGCCACAGGCGCACGCTCTTGACTTGAGTGACGGCCAGAGCCTCAACGGTCACCGTTGTCAGCAAAAGCCCAACGATGGCGACCAGTGCGCGTATGCGCATACCTACCCCGCTTGCTGTTTATAGTATTCGGCCAGTGCCACGCACCAGGCGTCGCCGCGAGCCCCCTGCGGCGAAAGTACAAGCGAGCGTCCGCTCGCCTGGGGGCTTATGGTAATGGTCAGGTCAGGCTTTGGCAAAACGCCCGCACCCTTTTGTGGCCACTCGAACAGGCACAGTGGATCACCCTCGAAATAGTCACGAATGCCCATGAACTCAAGCTCCTCTGGATCGACCAGCCGATAGAGGTCGAAGTGAAAAGCTCGGACATCACCAATCTCGTAGGGTTCTACCACGGTAAACGTAGGGCTTTTCACTGCACCCGTATGGCCCAACCCACGAATAAGGCCGCGAGACAGGGTTGTCTTGCCAGCGCCGAGGTCGCCTTCCAGGAAGATGATCCCGCGCCCACCGGTCACACCGGCCAGTTGGCCGCCAAAGGCAACCATGGCCGCTTCATCGGCCAGAAACAGGTTTAAGCCAGACACGCTGAATGCTCCTCCAACAACGCACGAATCACAGGTATCAGATCACTGGCCGCCAACCCCCGGCCGCCGCTACCCAGGCGCTCGCCAGCACAGGCATGCAGCCAGACGCCCAGGCCTGCGGCGTCCCAGGCGCCAAGCCCCTGGGCCAGCAGCGCGCCGCACACACCACTGAGCACATCTCCAAGGCCTGCGCCCGCCATGGCTGGATGGCCACGGTCGCAGCGCGCCAACCGCCCTTCGGGGTCGGCGACCAAGGTACCTGCGCCTTTGAGCACGCACACACTGTTGTGGCGGCGTGCCAGCTTGCGCGCTGCACCCGGGCGGTCCGCCTGCACCGCTTCGGTGGAAATACCCAGCAGCCGTGCAGCTTCGCCTGGGTGCGGGGTCAGGATACTGCCACTGGGCAGCGCAAGGGGCGAGGCTGCCAGCAGGTTCAGGGCATCGGCATCCCAAACCTGCGCGCCCTCGGCGTTGGCCACAGCGGACAGCAGGCTGCGCCCCCATGCCGCCTGCCCCAGGCCAGGCCCCACGACCGCCACCGAAGCGCGGCCCAGCACGGTCATCAACTGGTTGGCCGACTGCACGCCCAGGCACATGGTTTCGGGCATGCGAGTCAGCCCGGCGGCCACGTGCTCCGGCCGCGTGGCTACGCTCACCAGCCCCGCGCCGCAGCGCAACGCGGCCTCGGCGCTGAGCAGGACGGAGCCGCCGGTGCCAAGGTCGCCGCCGACCACCAGCACATGGCCGAAGTCACCTTTATGGGCCTGAGCAGGGCGTGGCGGCAGGCGGGCAACGGTCAGGCTGCTCAGCACTGTGGGGGCGTGTACGGGGTTACTGGTCTGTTGCATGGGGTCAAAAGCTCCAATGTCTGGCAGAATTATACGCACCTCTGCCCGTATTGCTTGCCCATCCATGTCCGCCTTCACTCCTGACCTCGACGCACTGGCCCATAACATCAAGCTGTGGGGCCAGGAACTGGGCTTTGCCCACGTCGGCATCGCCGGTATCGACCTGGGCGAACACGAGCATCACCTGCAGCGCTGGCTGGACGCCGGTTATCAGGGGGAGATGGAATACCTGGGGGCACACGGCAGCAAGCGCGCCCACCCAGAGCAGCTGATTCCAGGCACCGTGCGCGTCGTCTCGCTGCGCATGGACTATCTGCCCGGCGACACGCAAATGGCGCAGCGCCTGGCCCAACCGGAAAAGGCCTACGTATCCCGCTATGCCTTGGGCAGGGACTACCACAAGCTGGTGCGCAAGCGTGTGCAGTCGCTGGCCGACCGCATCCAGCAGGCCATCGGCCCCTTTGGCTACCGAGCCTTCGTCGACAGCGCGCCGGTGCTGGAAAAGGCGCTGGCCGAACAAGCCGGGCTTGGCTGGATCGGCAAGAACACCCTGTTGCTCAACCGCAAGGCCGGCAGCTACTTCTTTCTGGCTGAACTGTTCGTCGACCTGCCCCTGCCAGTGGACCAGGCCACCACCAGCGAGCATTGCGGCCGCTGCACGGCTTGCCTGGACATCTGCCCAACCCAGGCATTCGTCGGCCCGTACGTGCTCGATGCCCGCCGCTGCATCTCCTACCTGACCATCGAGCTCAAGGGGCCGATCCCGGTGCAGTTGCGCTCGATGATGGGCAACCGGGTGTTCGGCTGCGATGACTGCCAGATCGTCTGCCCCTGGAACCGCTTCGCCAAGCCCACCCGCGAGCAGGACTTCCAGCCCCGCCACGGCCTGGAGAATGCGGAACTGGCGCAGATGTTTCTGTGGGATGAGCCTACTTTCCTGCGCAAGACCGAAGGCGGACCTCTGCGCCGTGCCGGTTATGAGCGCTGGCTGCGCAACCTGGCCGTCGGCCTGGGCAACGCCCCCTCCACGATCCCGGTCATCGAAGCCCTCAAGGCGCGGCGCGACGATGCCTCGCCACTGGTGAGGGAACACGTGGAATGGGCGCTTGCCCGGCACGGGGTGGCATGACCCTCTAGGGGAGGTCGCGATAGGCCGCATAGCGGCCTCTGCACCTTTGCGGTGTAGCACAAAGCCAGGGCCCGCTAGCCTGGTGCGGGCGCCCAACCTCACTGCTGGTCATTGTAATGAAACTTGGGCATCTCCCAGTGAAAGCGGATAGCCAGCAACCGCACCAGAAAGCCACCGAACAAGGTCAGCAGCATGGCTTGCTCTGCGGGCACCTTGAAGTAGTCGCAGCCCAGGTAGAACCAGGCCGCAGCGAACGACACGCTCGCGTAAAGCTCCCGGCGGAACACAAGCGGAATGTCATTGCAGAAGATATCCCGCAAAATCCCGCCGAAGACCCCCGTGATCACACCGCTGATGGACGCCACCAGCATGCCCTGCCCCATCTCCAGCGCGGTCATGCAACCAATGAGGGTAAAGGCCACCAGCCCCAAGGCGTCGAGTACCAGAAACAGGGAGCGCAGGCGGCGCATCATCGGCGCGATGAAAATGGTCAACAGCGCCGCACAGCTGGTCAGCACCAGGTATTCCGGGTGCTTGACCCAGGTCAGCGGGTAGTGCCCCAACAGCACGTCACGCACCGAGCCACCGCCCAATGCGGTCACGCATGCGATCAGCACCACCCCGAACCAGTCCATGCCACGACGGCCGGCAGACAGCGCACCGGTCATCGCTTCGGCGGTGATGGCGATCAGATAAAGCATCAGCAACATGAGCAAGACCCACACCGATCACCCGCTCAAGCGACCATCAGCGTACGGCCCCGGGCAGAAGTGCCGGGGGCCGTGCGCCAATGGCCGCGTGAAGCGCGTGAGCTGCGTTTTTTTAGAATTTGATGAAGTGTTCGCGGTAGTGGCGCAGCTCGGCGATGGATTCGCGAATGTCGTCCAGCGCCAGGTGCGTATTGCCCTTGCTGAAGCTGTCTCGCACTTCGGGGGCCCAGCGCGCTGCCAGTTCCTTGAGGGTGGAGACGTCGAGATTGCGGTAGTGGAAGTAATTTTCCAGCTGACGCATGTGCCGGTACAGGAATCGACGGTCCTGGCAGATGCTGTTCCCGCAGATTGGCGATTTGCCTTTAGGTACCCACTGCTCGAGGAAGGCGATGGTCTGGGCCTCGGCCTGGGCCATGCTCACCTGGCTCTCGCGCACACGCTGGGTCAGGCCGGAGGCGCCGTGGGTGCGGGTGTTCCAGTCGTCCATGCGCGCCAGCACTTCATCACTGTGGTGGATGGCGATGACCGGGCCCTCGGCCAGCGTATTGAGGTCGCTGTCGGTGACAATGGTGGCCATCTCGATGATGACATCGCTGTCCGGATCCAGCCCGGTCATCTCCAGGTCGATCCAGATCAGGTTCTGTGGGTTTTGCATGCAGGCACTCCTCCGATGGAGGCCTATATTAGCGCAGTGCACCCCCACGAACCAAAGTGAAGCGGACAGCGTTCAGGCCCGGCATGCTAGACTGCCAGTCGTTTTCTACGCCCCGCACGGGGCCTTCTACGGAGCGTTCATGGCCAAACGCCAGCTCAACCGTCGCCAGAACTGGCGTATCGAAAAGATTCAGAACGAGCGCGCTGCACGTGCGGCAAAGCGCGAGCAGCATGCCTTGCAGGAACTGGAAGGCGGCGACCTTGGGCCCGAGCAGCTGGGGCTGGTGATCGCGCACTTCGGTGTACAAGTTGAAGTCGAAGCCCAGGATGGCGACACCGCAGGCCAGGTGTTTCGCTGCCACCTGCGCGCCAACCTTCCTGCGTTGGTCACTGGCGACCGCGTGGTCTGGCGTGCCGGCAACCAGGGGATCGGCGTCATCGTTGCGCAGATGCCCCGTGCAACCGAACTGTGCCGGCCCAACAACCATGGCCAGCTCAAGCCAGTGGCGGCCAATGTCGACCTTATCGTCATCGTTTTCGCACCGGCGCCGGAACCGCACCCCAACCTCATCGACCGCTACCTGGTGGCCGCCGAGCATGCCGGCCTGCGGCCCCTGTTGCTGCTGAACAAGGCTGACCTGGTCAATGACGAGAACGGGCCAGGCCTGCAAGCACTCCTGGACGTCTATCGTGAGCTGGGCTACCCGCTGCTGGAAGTGTCGGCGCATCAAGGGGATGGCATGCAGCGCCTGCAGCAGTCACTGGATGGACACATCAGCGTCTTCGTCGGTCAGTCGGGGGTGGGCAAGTCGTCGCTGGTCAACAGCCTGCTGCCACAGGCCGGTACCCGGGTCGGTGACCTGTCGGAATGGTCAGGCCAGGGCACCCATACCACCACCACCGCCCGCCTGTACCACTTCCCCAACGGGGGCGACCTGATCGACTCGCCGGGCATCCGTGAGTTCGGCCTGGGGCATGTCAGCCGCACCGATGTGGAAGAGGGCTTTATCGAGTTCCGCGACCTGTTCGGCACCTGCCGCTTCCGCGACTGCAAACATGATCGCGAGCCTGGGTGCGCGCTGCTCAAGGCCCTGGAAGACGGGCGAATCAAGCCACAGCGGATGAACAGCTACCGCTCGATCATCGCCAGCCTGCCGGAAGAAACCTACTGATCAACCCTGCATGCCCAATGCAGGCGGGGTGCCTTGTCCGCCCCGGCAGTGACCGGCAGCCCAACGGGGCTGCCAAGCCCTTACTGTTCCTTGGTCTCATCCATCTTCAACGTGCCGTCCTCGAAGATGTTGAGCTTCTGGCGCAACTCACGTGGTTGCATGGGCGTATGGTCATCGGCCGCCGAGGGTGCCGGTGCAGTCGTTGAAGGTGGCTGCGCCCCGGTAGGGGCTTGCGCCGGCGGTGGCGCGGCGCCCTGCTCGCCTTCGATATCACGCTGGGCCTTCTTGGTCAGCACGATGATGTCGATCCGACGGTTTACCGGGTTGAACGGGTTCTTGCGATCGAACAGCGACGAAGACGCATACCCCACCACCCGTGCCACCTGGCCATCTGGATAACCCCCTGCCACCAGGGCCCGCCGCGCAGCGTTGGCACGGTTGGCCGACAGCTCCCAGTTGCCGAACTCGCCAGCGCCTGCGTACGGCTTGGCATCGGTATGGCCACTGACGCTGATCTTGTTGGGCACGGTCTTGATGGTATCGGCCATGGCCAGCAGGATGTCCTCGAAATAGGGCTGCAAGCGTGCACTGCCGATGTCGAACATGGGCCGGTTCTCGGCGTCCATGATCTGGATGCGCAGGCCGTCCTGGGTGATCTCGAACAGGATCTGGTCCTTGAACTTCTGCAGCTGCGGGTTCTCCTCCACCTTGTTCTGCAACTCCTGCAGCAGCAGCTCGAGGCGCTCGCGCTCGACCTGCTCGGCCATGGTTTCCACCTGGTCCTTGTTCAGTTCGATGCTGGTGTCTGGGGTCGGCTCCGATTTCACCTCGGGGTTGATGGTCTTCTCCGGCGCCAGCTCGGGCGAGCCGCCCAGGTCGATGACGTAGGGTGTACCACTCTCGGAGAAGCCGATCGGGTCCTTGAAGTACCCGGCGATGGCGATCTTCTGCTCAGGGGTTGCGGTCGACAGCAACCACAGCACCAGAAAGAACGCCATCATGGCCGTGGCGAAGTCGGCAAAGGCGATCTTCCAGGCGCCACCGTGGTGGCCGCCGCCAAAGCGCTTTACGCGCTTGACGATGATGGGCTGATTGTTCTCCATGACTCAGCGACCGCGTACCGCTTGCTCGAGCTCGGAGAAGCTGGGGCGATGCTTGGGGTACAGCACCTTGCGCCCGAACTCCACGGCCAGCGACGGCGGCATGCCCGAGGCCGAGGCGACCAGCGAGGCCTTGATCGACTCGTACAGGTTGAGTTCTTCCTTGGCATCGTGCTCAAGGCACTTGGCCAGTGGGCCGAAGAAACCGTAGGCGGCGAGAATACCGAAGAAGGTACCCACCAAGGCGGCGCCCACGTGCATACCGATGGCTGCCTGGTCACCATCGCCCAGCGACGCCATGGTGACGACGATACCCAATACGGCTGCAACGATACCGAAGCCTGGCATGCCGTCTGCGACCCCAGTGACCGCGTGGGACGGATGCTCCAGCTCCTCCTTCATGCTCAGCAGCTCCATGTCGAACAGACCTTCGAGTTCGTGGGGGGCCATGTTGCCGGTGGACATGATGCGCAGGTAGTCGCAGACGAACGCGGTCATGCGCTCATCGGCCAGTACGGTCGGGTACTTGGCAAAGATCGGGCTGGCCGAGGCGTCTTCGATGTCGGCCTCGATGGCCATCATGCCTTCGCGGCGGCTCTTGTTGAGAATTTCATAGACCAGTCCCAGCACTTCCAGGTAATAGGCATGGGTGAAGCGCGAGCCGAACATCTTCATCGACTTCTTCAGAACGTGCATCGTCATGTAGCCAGGGTTGGCCTGCAGAAACGCACCAAAGGCCGCGCCGCCGATGATCAGCACTTCGAACGGCTGGATCAGCGCCGCAATCTTGCCGTGGGAAAGGACGTAGCCGCCGAGTACGCTCGCGAATACGACGATGATGCCGATAATTTTAGCCATAGATTCAAAGCACTTGCTGTCGTGGTCAGGGAAAGAGGCGGGAGCGTCAAAACTCTTCTTCTCCTTATCGGCAGAACTGCGCCAGACTATAGCCACTAAAAGCGAAAAGCCAGTTCGGACTGATGTCAAAATGCCAATTGAAACCGAGGTATCCGGCCAGGCCCCACGTACGTTAGAAGCCTGGGTGAAGCTGCTGGAGAGTGTGCGCATTCCTGTGCCCAAGCACAGCTACGACCGGGTCATGGCGGCCATCAACGATAACCGGCGTTCATTGCGCGACATCGCCGAGCTGATGCAGGACAGCCCGGCCCTGGTGCTGTCGGTGATGCGCGAAGCCAACCACCCGACCAACGCCAGCCAGGCCGAGCCGGCCGAAAGCCTGGAAATTGCGCTCAATCGCCTGGGCCTTGAGCGCAGCGCACTGCTGCTCAAGCGCCTGCCAGCGCTGCCGATGGAAGACATCCCGCCGGTGCTGCGCCAGTTCCAGATGATCAGCCAGCATGCCTCGCAGCAGGCCAGTGGCCTGTTCGCCAGCCGACTGGCGCGGCTGTGGCAGGAAATCCACTGGGGTAGCCTGCTGTTTCTGTCCCCGTTATGGCCGCTGGCATTGGCCCACCCGAAGCTGCTCGACACCTGGGAGCTGCGGGTCATCCATAAAGGAGAAGACGCCGCCATTGTCGAGCAGGAGCTGTTCGGTGTTCGCATCATGGCGCTGTGCCAGGCCGTGGCCCAGCAGTGGCGCCTGCCGCAATGGGTGACCCAGGGTTACCGTCTGCTGCTCGAAGAGCGCGAGCAGCTTGCCCAGGTGTTGAACATCGCCCGGGACGAAGACCTGCTCAACCAACAACATCGGCTCGATGCCGAGCCCGGTCTGCGGCGCTGGTTCAATCAACCGGCCAACACCGTGCTGTTGGCCAATAACCTGGCGCTGGCAGCCCAGGTGGGCTGGGACAATCCCCATCTGCTGCGCTGGCAACTGCTGACCGCACTCTACCTGCAGACCTCGCTCGAAGACATACAGCAGCAGGTGCACCAGCAAGCCGCGGCTAGTGCCAGGCGCCATGCGCGCCTGGCACTGTTCCACCCAGCCGAGGCCTTGATCTGGCCATGGCATCAACGCCGCCCCCACCCGGACATGCTGGCGCCCCCGCCCCCCACCGCCGATGAACTGGCGCGCTGGCGGTCGCTCTGCCAGGACTTGCTGGCCCAGCCCAGCCCTTTCACCAATACCGTGCACCTGGCGGCCCAAGCCCGTGAGGCGGTACTGGCGTGCGGCATGCAACGCCTGCTGCTGCTTGGCCTGGACCGGGCCAATGACTGCCTGCGCGTGCAACAGGCGGCCGGGCTAGCGAAAGAGGCGACCAGCCTGGTATTGCCGGTGGCGGCGAACAAGCTGCTGCAAAAGCTGATGTCCAAGGCCGGGCAACTGCGCATCACGCCCGAAAACCACACGCAGTTCGCCTCGTTGTTGCCGCCGCCCTTGCGTGCCCTGTTCCGAGGCGAGCATGTCCTGCTGCGCTCGCTGGCGGTCAATGACCAGGTGGTCATGTTATTGGTGGCCGACCAGGGGTGCCGGCCCTTGGCCGACATCAGCGTGCAGGCTTTTGGCAAAACCTCGCAATGCATCGAACGGGCGCTGTGGGTGTTTGCCAACCGCAACGGCTGAGCCTTGCGCTACAATCGCCCCTTTGCACACTGGAGACCGTGGATGACCGACTTTTCCGGCCTGCCGCTGGTGATCGAAGCCGCCGACCTGTTGCCACGCCTGGGCTCGCCCGACCTGATCCTGGTCGACCTCAGCAGCGCCAATCGTTACGTCAGCGGGCATATCCCGGGCGCGCATTTCGTCGAGGGCAAGCGGACCCAGCTCGGCCAGCCGCCTGCGCCTGGGCTGCTACCGCCGCAGAGCGACCTGGAAAAGCTGTTCGGCGAACTGGGCCACCGCAGCGATGCGGTCTACGTGGTGTATGACGATGATGGCGGTGGCTGGGCTGGCCGCTTCATCTGGTTGCTCGATGTGATCGGTCACACCCGGTACCACTATCTCAACGGTGGCATCCAGACCTGGCCGGCCGACCGGCTCAGTACCGATGTGCCTGCCAAGGGTACCCGGCCGGTGAGTTTGCAACTGCATTCGGAACCCACCGCCACCCGCGAGTACCTGCAAAGCCGCCTGGGCGCCGATGACCTGGCCATCTGGGATGCTCGCGCCCCACAGGAATTCACCGGCGAAAAAATGCTCGCGGCCAAAGGCGGGCACATACCTGGTGCGGTCAATTTCGAATGGACCGCCGGCATGGATCTCAATGACCATCTGCGCATCCGCCCGGACATCGCCGAAGTGCTGCAGTCCCTTGGCATCACGCCTGACAAGGAAGTGATCACCCACTGCCAGACGCATCGCCGCTCCGGCTTCACTTATCTGGTGGCAAAGGCCCTGGGCTACCCGCGAGTCAAAGCGTACGCTGGCTCCTGGAGCGAGTGGGGCAACCACCCGGACACGCCTGTCGAAGTTTAAGGAACCTGAATGAAATCCCGTCTGTTCATCATCAGCCAGTACCTGCTGCCGCATCACCTGCTGTCGCGCCTGGCCGGCTGCGTTGCCGAGTGCCGCGCCCGCTGGTTCAAGAACGCCTTCACCGCCTGGTTTGCCAAGCGCTACCAGGTCGACATGCGTGAAGCGCTGGTCGAAGACTTGACCGCCTATGAGCACTTCAACGCATTCTTCACCCGCGCCCTGAAACCAGGCGCACGCCCCCTGGACCAGACCCCCGGCGCCATCCTGTGCCCGGCCGACGGTGCAGTGAGCCAGGTTGGCCCGATCGAGCACGGCCGCATCTTCCAGGCCAAGGGCCACAGTTACAGCGCACAGGAACTGCTGGGCGGCGACCCGGCCCTGGCAGCCCCCTTCATGGGCGGCGAGTTTGCCACTGTCTACCTGTCACCCAAGGACTACCACCGCGTGCACATGCCGCTGGCAGGCACGCTGCGCGAGATGGTCTACGTGCCGGGGCGGCTGTTCTCGGTAAACCAGACCACCGCAGAAAACGTGCCTGAACTGTTCGCTCGCAATGAGCGGGTGGTCTGCCTGTTCGACACCGAGCGCGGCCCGATGGCGGTTGTCTTGGTCGGTGCCATGATCGTGGCCTCCATCGAGACCGTCTGGGCAGGGCTGGTCACGCCGCCCAAGCGCGAGCTCAAGACCTTCCGCTACGACGATGCCAGCCGTGCGCCAATTCACCTGGAAAAAGGCGCCGAACTGGGTCGGTTCAAGCTGGGTTCGACGGCGATCGTGCTGTTCGGCCCCGACCAGGTCAAATGGGCCGAACACGTGGGCGCCGCCTCGGCGGTGCGCATGGGCCAGCTGTTGGCCACCCCGTTGCAGGCGTGATGGCCCGAGACGTGGCTCCAGGGTTCGGGCGCTAACGCCAAAACCCTGGGGTCTGCGCAGGCTGGATCAGCCGCGGGTATCGCGATCGCGCAGGCCCAGCAGGTACAGCACACCATCAAGGCCCAGCGTGGAAATCGCCTGCTTGGCCGACTGACGCACCAGCGGCTTGGCGCGGAAGGCCACGCCCAGCCCCGCCAACGCCAGCATCGGCAGGTCGTTCGCGCCATCGCCAACGGCGATGGTCTGCTCCAGTTGCAGGCCCTCTTCGCTGGCCAGTTGCTGGAGCAGCTCGGCCTTGCGCTGGGCATCGACGATAGGCTCCACCGCCACGCCAGTCACCTTGCCGTCGACCACTTCCAGCTCATTGGCAAAGACATAGTCGATGCCCAGGCGCGCCTGTACCTGGCGGGCGAAGTAGGTGAAGCCACCCGACAAAATGGCGGTCTTGTAACCCAGGCGCTTGAGCTCGGCAAAGAGGTTTTCCGCGCCCTCGGTCAAGCGCAGCGATGCGCCGATTTCATCCAGTACGCTGACATCCAGGCCCTTGAGCAGCGCCATGCGTTCCTTGAAACTGGCCCGGAAGTCCAACTCGCCCCGCATGGCCCGCTCGGTGATTGCCGCGACCTGCTCGCCCACGCCAGCGGCCTTGGCCAGCTCGTCGATCACTTCGGCCTCGATCAGGGTCGAATCCATGTCGAACACGGCCAGGCGGCGGTTGCGGCGGAACAGGTCGTCCCGCTGGAAGGCGATGTCGATGCTCAGGGCCTCGGACAAGGCAAAGAACTCGGCGCGCAACGCCTGGCCATCGTCAGGCTCGCCGCGAACCGAAATCTCCACCGCGGCCTTGCCCTTGCTGGTGTCCGCGTCCAGCGCCACTCGAGCCGACAGGCGCTCGATGCGCTCGATGGTCAGCCCGTGCTGGCTGATGATGGCGCTGACACGCTGTAACTGGTCGGGCGAGATCTTGCGGCTAAGCAGGGTCACCATGTGCCGTGCTTCACCATGGCCATCGGCCCAGTGCTGGTAGTCCGCTTCGGAAATCGGTGTGTAGCGCGCCTGCAAGTTCAGCTCGTGCGCCTTGGCCTGGACACTCTGCAGCAGCTTGGTCGCCACTTCGTTATCCGGGATATCCACCAGGATGCCGAACGACAGCGTGCCGTGCATCACCGCCAGGCCGATGTCGAGAATGCTCACACCGCCCTGCAGCAGGACGCCAGTGATGGCAGCGGTAAGACCGGGGCGGTCCTCACCGGTGATGTTGATCAGGACGATTTCGCGCACAACCAGGCTCCGACTTCGATGAAAAATGCGCATTCTACCGATTTTCCGTGACCATCGGGCGCTAACGATACTTTGCCGACAAAACCCGTGTCGCTATACTGCCCCCCACTTCATGCCATTAAGAGCCGAGCTCAGTGAACCGGCCCACCTCAGTCAAAACAGACAATTTCTTCCTGATGATCTATCGCGCCCTGAGTCAACGTCGCGTGCCATTGGCATTGCGCATCGCCTGCACCAACATTTTCCTGGTGGCCCTGGCGCTGGTGATCTATGCCTGCGTAATGGGGTTGCAGTTCAAGCAGGCCATGCACGACCAGGCCGATGCCGTGGGCCAGAGCCTGACGACCCAGACGGCCACGTCGGCGACCGAGTTGCTGGTGGCCAACGATATCCTCAGCCTCAACGTGCTGCTGGGCAACCTGGTGAAGAACCCGCTGGTGGCGCATGCCGCCATCTACAGTGTCGACAACCGCATCCTCGCCGAGGCAGGCCAGCGTCCGCGCAACAGCCTGCTGGGTGAGGCCGAGGGCGTCTATCAGACCAAGATCACCTTCCAGGACGTGGCCGCCGGACAACTGCGCATGAGCCTGGACATGAGCCAGTTCCAGCAGCCCATGCTGATCAGCATGCAGAGCATGGCTATCCTGGCGGCCATTCTGCTGGTGCTCGCCCTGACCTTGAGCCTGCGCCAGGGCCGATTCATCACCTTGCCGCTGCTGCAACTGCGGGTCTGGTTGCGCGACCCGCAGTATTACACGCCCGCCACCGACCGCCAGGACGAGATCGGCGACATCGCCCGGCAACTGCACGCCCGACTGGCGCCACCGCCTCCGCCAGAGCCGGAACCGGAACTGGAGGACGACGAGCACTTCGATGAAGCGCCCGCCCCCGTTTCCAAGCCTGCCCAGCGCACTACCGTGACCAGCGCGGACGATGACGACGAGGCATTCGCCGGCCTGCTGGACGACACACCGGCGCATGCGATCGAAATGGAGTCCGATGAGCCCCAGTTCAGCGCAGTGCTTGCCGTGCAACTGGGTTCCCAGGAGCAGCTGCGGCGTTTGCCGCGCACCCGCCTGACCGAGCTTACCGAGCGCTATCAGGAGTGCCTGGAGCATGCGGCCTCGCTGTACGAGGGCGAAACCCACACCCTCAACGATGGCAGTACGTTGGTCCTGTTCCACAGCCGCCAGTGCGGCGAGGACTACCTTACCAATGCCATCTGTTGCGGTGAGTTGCTACGTGCCTTGGGCCATGCCTTGCAGATCGACGTCGCTGACAGCGGCATCACCTTGCAACTGCAACTGGGCCTTGCCATGAGCAATGACCTCGATGGCCTGGAACTGGTCGACCTGCTGATGGCTGAGAAGGTGCAGGATGCGCTGGCACTGTCTCAA
Source organism: Pseudomonas parafulva (assembly GCF_002021815.1). Classification (NCBI taxonomy): domain Bacteria; kingdom Pseudomonadati; phylum Pseudomonadota; class Gammaproteobacteria; order Pseudomonadales; family Pseudomonadaceae; genus Pseudomonas; species Pseudomonas parafulva. The sequence continues at coordinate 515,796 of NZ_CP019952.1, read as the reverse complement.
CACAGCCGCAATCTGTTGCTGGTCGAGCGCAAGGTCAATGACGACGGTTTGATTCGCCAGCGTGCTCGCATCCGCCCCATTGCAAGCCCGGAAGGCGCCTGCTGTGTGGAGCGCCTGATGGAGCCATACCCCTCGATGCTGGAGCGCCAGCTGGCCCGCATGCACGAACGCCGCGCCTGAGCCATTACAGGGTCGCTGCGCGGCGCCGTACAGCGCCCACGAAAAAGCCCGCCTTGATGCGGGCTTTTTCGTGGCTGGTCTTCGATCAGAACCGATACACTTCCATGTCGGTACGAATCGGCGAGGCCATCGGGATTTTGGATTTCTCGGGCTGCTTCTTGACCTGCACAGGCGCTGCAGGCTTCTTGGGTGCGGCTTCGGCGATGGCCGGCTGGTTTGCCAACGGCTTGACCGCAGTGCTTAGTTGCTCGGCCAGCTTCTGCAACAGTTGCCCTTGCGCCTGGACCTGCGAGGCCTCGCTGCCTTCATGCTTCTGCTCTAAATGTACGATGCGGTTGTCACGCACCTGACCACGGCGGTCGAGCACACGCCATTGTGCATCCAGAACCGCGGGTTGGTTCTTGCCAGAGTCCAGTCGCGTGATCGATAGCAGCACTTGCACGTCCGGGCTGAAACCTGCCGTCGCCGGCGCCAGCACCACGCGCTGGCTGTCCAGACGCCAGGCCAGCTGCCGCACCAGCAACTGGTCAATATCCGAGGACAGGCTGCCTGCCCAGCGCCCGTCGGTCGCAGCACTGAGGCTGCCGTCGGCCTGGCGTTGCAGGAACGTCTCACGTTGCAGATAGTCGGCCACCGAAACCGGGCCGAGTACGACGGCCATGCCCGCATGTTGCGACGGCTGGCCAGGATCACCGCTGTCGAGCTGGTACAAGGCAACCGGCTGGTGCATGGTGCACCCGCCAAGGCCCAATAGACCCGTCATCAACAGCGCAAAGGGAAGGCGCAGAAATTTCATCATCCCATCCAGGCGGCTGCCTTCAGGCACGCCGCAGTGATACGTATGGATTCAAACGGGCACACGGCTACGCCGGCACCGCAGGGGGCATATCATCCGCGAAATAAGTGCCCGACTCCAGCATTTCTGCCCGCAACGGCGGTGGAATCGCCATTGCGGGCCTGTCGGATGCTCAGGCGGGCAATTCGACCTGCAGCCCATCGACCCGCTGGAAGCCACGGGGCAACTTGCTGCCGCGCCTGCCACGCTCGCCCTTGTAGTGCTCCAGGTCATCGCCCTTGAGTGACAGGGTCCGCTTGCCGGCTTGCAGCACCAGCGTGGCCCCTTCGGCCACCACGGCAAGGTCGGTGACGTACTCTTCCCGGCTGGCGACCCGGTCACCGGGCACGCCGATGATCTTGTTGCCCTTGCCCTTGCCCAACTGCGGCAGGTCACTGACCTTGAACACCAGTAGACGGCCTTCGGTGGTTACCGCTGCCAACCAGTCCTGCTCCCGGTTGGCCACCGGTCGCGGCGTCATCACCTTGGCGCCGTTGGGCAGGCTGAGCAGCCCTTTGCCAGCCTTGTTCTTAGCCTGCAGGTCTTCACCCTTGACCACGAACCCGTAGCCGGCATCGGAAGCCACCACGTAGAGCGCATCGTCTTCGGGCAGCAGCACGCACTCGAAAGTGGCGCCCGGTGGCGGCGCCAGGCGCCCGGTCAGGGGCTCGCCCTGGCCACGGGCTGACGGCAGGCTGTGGGCGGCCACCGAATAACTTCGTCCGGTGGAGTCGATGAGCACGGCAAATTGGTTCGAGCGCCCTGCGGCCGCGGCCTTGAACCCATCCCCGGCTTTATAAGACAGGCCAGTGGCATCGATGTCATGCCCCTTGGCACACCTTACCCAGCCTTTCTCCGACAGCACCACCGTGACGGGCTCGGTCGGCATCAGCTCGTTTTCCGAGAGCGCCTTGGCTTCTGCCCGCGCCACGATGGGCGAGCGTCGGTCATCGCCATAGGTCTGAGCATCCTTGATCAATTCGCTGCGCACCAACTTGCGCAACTTCGCCTCGCTGCCCAGCAGTGCCTGCAGCTTGGCCTGCTCCTTGAGCAGCTCGTCCTGCTCGCCACGGATTTTCATCTCTTCCAGCCGGGCGAGCTGGCGCAGGCGGGTTTCCAGGATGTAATCGGCCTGGATCTCGGTGAGGTTGAAGCGGGCGATCAGCGCCTGCTTGGGATGTTCCTCGGTACGGATGATATGAATCACTTCGTCCAGATTGAGGAAGGCAGTGAGCAAGCCGTCCAGCAAGTGCAGGCGTTTTTCGACCTTGTCCAGGCGATGCTGCAAGCGCCGCCGGACAGTGCCGGTACGGAACTCCAACCATTCCAGCAGCAGCGCCCGCAGGTTCTTCAGTTGCGGGCGGCCGTCCAGGCCGATGATGTTGACGTTGACCCGGTAGCTGCTTTCAAGGTCGGTGGTGGCGAACAGGTGCTGCATCAGCTCGTCGGCATCCACGCGATTGGAGCGCGGGATGATGACGATGCGGCAGGGGTTTTCGTGATCGGACTCATCGCGCAGGTCAGCGACCATCGGCAGCTTCTTGGCCTGCATCTGTGCGGCGATCTGCTCCAATACCTTGGCGCCGGACACCTGGTGCGGTAACGCCGTGACGACGATATCGCCATCCTCGACCCGGTACACTGCACGCATGCGAATCGAACCGCGCCCGCTTTCATACATCTTGAGAATGTCGGCCCGAGGCGTGACGATCTCTGCCTCGGTCGGGTAATCGGGCCCCTGGATGTGCTCGCACAACTGCTCGATGGAGGCCTTTGGCTCGTCGAGCAAGCGCACGCAGGCACTGGCCACCTCGCGCAGGTTGTGCGGCGGCACGTCGGTGGCCATGCCCACGGCGATGCCGGTGGTGCCGTTGAGCAGAATGTTGGGCAGGCGCGCGGGCAACACCGCCGGTTCCTGCAAGGTGCCGTCGAAGTTGGGCACCCAATCCACGGTACCTTGGCCGACTTCGTCGAGCAGCACCTCGGCATACCGCGACAGCCGTGCTTCGGTATAACGCATGGCGGCAAACGACTTGGGATCGTCCGGCGCGCCCCAGTTGCCCTGGCCGTCCACCAGTGTGTAGCGGTAGCTGAAGGGCTGCGCCATCAGCACCATGGCCTCGTAGCAGGCCGAGTCCCCGTGAGGGTGAAACTTGCCGAGCACATCGCCCACGGTGCGCGCCGACTTCTTGTGCTTGGCATCGGCATCCAGGCCCAGTTCGCTCATGGCGTAGACAATTCGCCGCTGCACGGGCTTGAGGCCGTCGCCGATATGCGGCAAGGCCCGGTCCATGATCACGTACATGGAGTAGTTGAGGTAGGCCTGTTCGGTGAAGTCAGCCAACGAGCGGCGTTCGACGCCGTCCAGACTGTCTTGTAGTTCGCTCATGCAAGCCTCGTCATTTCAGGTTCTGGCGCAGCAGCATGGTGCCGCCGCGCTGGGTAAATTCAAGTTGTTTCAGGGCGCTCATGCCCAATAGCACAGTGGTGCCATCCAGGCCCGGCACCACGATCGCGCGAATGTCGCGCAGGTGGATATCGCCTAATTGCAGGCTGTCCAGCCGGGTGCGATAGCCTTGCGTGCGACCGTTGGCGGTGCTGACGGTTACCGGGCTGCCACGCTTGAGCGCAAGGCCGTCGGCCAGGGATTCGGGTATGGCAACATCGGTGGCACCGGTGTCGAGCATGAAATGCACCACCTGGCCATTGATGGCGCCATCGGCGACGAAGTGGCCCTGGCCATTGCCCAGCAGGCGCACCTCGACAAACCCTTGTCCATGGGAGGACTGGACCTGCGCATTGGGGTTGCGCTGGCGGTCTTCCCATTGCCCGAAGAAGCGCGTGGCCAGGAACAGCGCCGCCGCCCAGGCCAGGATCATCAGCACCCTGCCCGCCCGTTTGCCCGGTGCCTGGCTCACGGCTTGGCACTCCAGCCGCCGGCAGGGGCCGCAAAGCGCCAGACGATCGGCCGGCGCTCGCCATCGGCACGCGCGCCTTCATTGTTGTCCAGGCCGATCCACGCCCCCTCGGCGTCGACCACTAGCGCCTCGGCCACACCGAACAGCTGGTCATAGCGCCGTGGCTCGGTCAACGCGTCGGCCGCAAACGACCAGCAGCGCTCGATCTGACCGCTGTCGGCATCGCGGCGACAGATGCGATAGGCATTGCGCTCGAGCGTGAACAGTTTGCCGTCGAACCAGGCCAGGTCGGCAAAGTCTCGCGAAACCGGTCGCGCATCGGGCAGCTGCGGCGGCTGCATCTCTACACCGGCTTCGCTGAACAGGACGCAGCGTCGCCCGCAGGCCCACACCGACTGTTGGCGCTCGATGGCCACCAGCCCACGGCGCTCACGCTCGCCAGCCAGCCACAGGCGATCGCCGGCAGGGTTGACGGCCACGCCTTCGAACAGCGCATTGAAGTTCAGCAGCATGCCGCTGGCCCGTGCCTGGCGCACCATGGCCGAATCGATCTTCAGCCAGTGCGGCGCGCCCGAAACAGGCAGTTGCAGCACGGCGGCATGCGCCTCGCTGACCAGGTACAGGTTGCCGGCCTGGTCACAGGTGATGCCCTCGAAATCAAGGTCGCCACCGCGCAGCCACGACGCCAGCCAGGTCCGCATCTTCAGCCCCCACGGCAAGCCGCTCTCCGGCACCGGTGGTGGGTCGAACGCCACTGCCTGTGCCTGCCACGCACCGTCCTTGAGTTCGAAACGGTAGAGGCGATCGTCGTCCCGGTCCGAGACACCCCATAAGCTACCCCGGCATTGCGCAAGGCCCGACAGGTTACCGGCACGCATGCCATCGATGGGGTGCTCGCCGATCAGTTCAAGTTCAGGCCAGGTGTCTGCCAGGGTCGGCAAGGCCACCAGCGGCAGGCAAGCCGCCAGGAGCCAACGAATCAAACCATGACCTCTGCCAGGTTGCCCTTGGTTTCCAGCCAGGCCTTGCGGTCCCCGGCACGCTTCTTGGCCAGCAGCTTGTCCATCAGCTCGCATGTGGTCTGCACGTCGTCCAGGGTGAGCTGGACAAGGCGCCGAGTGTTGGGGTCCATGGTGGTTTCGCGCAATTGGGGCGGGTTCATCTCGCCCAGGCCCTTGAAGCGGGTGACCTGCGGCTTGCCGCGCTTTTTCTCTGCCACCAGGCGGTCGAGAATGCCGTCTCGTTCGGCTTCATCCAGGGCGTAGTAGATTTCCTTGCCCAGGTCGATACGGTACAGCGGCGGCATGGCCACGTACACATGACCGGCTTCGACCAGTGCCCGGAAATGCTGCACGAACAGCGCGCACAGCAGGGTGGCGATGTGCAGGCCGTCGGAGTCGGCGTCGGCCAGGATGCACACCTTGCCGTAACGAAGCTGCGCCAGGTCGGTAGCGCCTGGGTCCACGCCAATGGCGACGGCGATGTTGTGCACTTCCTGGCTGGCGAGCACTTCACCGCCGTCCACTTCCCAGGTGTTGAGGATCTTGCCGCGCAGCGGCAGGATCGCCTGGAACTCTTTGTCACGCGCCTGCTTGGCCGAACCACCTGCCGAGTCGCCCTCGACCAGGAACAGCTCGGCGCGCATCGGGTCCTGGCCCGCGCAATCGGCCAGCTTGCCCGGCAGTGCGGGGCCCTGGGTGATGCGCTTGCGCTCGACCTTCTTGCTGGCCTTCAGGCGGCGACCGGCGTTGCTGATGGCCAACTCGGCCAGCTGCATGCCCAGCTCCGGGTGGGCGTTGAGCCACAGGCTGAAGGCATCCTTGACCACGCCTGAGACGAAGGCGGCGGCTTCGCGCGAGGAAAGGCGCTCCTTGGTCTGCCCGGAGAACTGTGGGTCCTGCATCTTCATCGACAGCACGAAGGTGATGCGCTCCCAGACGTCTTCCGGGGCCAGCTTCACGCCACGGGGCAGCAGGTTGCGGAATTCGCAGAACTCACGCATCGCGTCCAGCAGGCCTTGGCGAAGGCCATTGACATGGGTGCCGCCCTGGGCCGTGGGGATCAGGTTGACGTAGCTTTCCTGAATGCTGTCGCCCCCTTCGGGCAGCCACAGCAGGGCCCAGTCGACCGCTTCCTTGTTGCCGGCCAGGCTGCCGCAGAACGGCTCGTCGGGCAGGCGCTGGAAGTCACTGACCGAATCCACGAGGTAGGAGCGCAGGCCGTCTTCGTAATGCCACTCCACCTTCTCGCCGCTGGCCTTGTCCTCGAAACTGACCAGCAGGCCTGGGCAGAGCACGGCCTTGGCCTTCAGTACGTGCTTGAGCCGGCTGATGGAGAACCGCGGGGAGTCGAAGTACTTGGGGTCGGGGCTGAAATAGACGCTGGTGCCGGTGTTGCGCTTGCCGACCGTGCCGACCACTTCCAGCTCGCTTGACTTGAAGCCATCGGCAAAGGTCATCTGGTATTCGTTGCCGTCACGCTTCACCCGCACGCGCACCTGCGTGGACAAGGCGTTGACCACCGAAATACCGACGCCATGGAGGCCGCCGGAGAATTGGTAGTTCTTGTTGGAGAACTTACCGCCGGCATGCAGCTTGGTGAGGATCAGTTCGACGCCCGACACGCCTTCTTCAGGGTGGATGTCCACTGGCATGCCGCGACCATCGTCGCTGACTTCCAGCGAATGGTCGGCGTGCAGGATGACCTGCACCGAACGGGCGTGGCCGGCGAGGGCTTCGTCGACACTGTTGTCGATGACTTCCTGGGCCAGGTGGTTGGGGCGGCTGGTGTCGGTGTACATGCCCGGCCGCTTGCGAACCGGGTCAAGGCCCGAGAGGACTTCGATGGCGTCTGCGTTATAGGCGCTAGCGCTGGGATTGGCCATGGGGTCTCGTCGTCAGTCTGGTGAATGCAAAAAAATCAAAATACAGAAAAATCGAGTGCAGCGTACTGCGTCGGGGCAACACCGGCGAAGGCCAGTAGGGCCGGCAGGCGCTCGGCGAAGCCTTGGAAGCTGTGGTCGCCACCGGCCTGGATACGCAGCGCGCAGTGGCGGTAGTACCGCTCGGCGTGGCGATAGTCCAGGGTTTCGTCGCCGGTCTGCAACCATACCTGGTAGCGGCTTGGCTCCGTAGGGGGCGGGACCTCCAGCTCGGCCAGCGCCTGGACGTGGTCGAGGGTCAACTCCCACGCCTGGCCTGTGTGATGGTTGTGCTGGGTACCCAAATAGCCGTCGAACAGGCGGTGCGGCCCTACGGCGGGGTTGACCAGCAAGGCCTTGAGGCCATGGCGCTCGGCCAGGAAGGTGGCATAGTAGCCGCCCAGTGAACTGCCCACCAGCAACGGCGCGCCCAGTTCGGCAATGCAACCTTCAAGCTGCTCGATGGCCTGGCGGGGATGATGATGCAGCGCTGGCAGGCGCAGCCGGTCGATCAGCCCGAGGTGCTGCATGACGGCCTGAAGCTGCCTGGCCTTGGCTGACAACGGCGAGCTGTTGAAGCCGTGTATATAGAGGATGGAACCCGACATGCTGCCCCCGGAAGCTGTAGCGTTGCGCCTGTAGGCAGGCGCAGGGACGCGCAGTGTATCGCGTTCGCAAGGTTTTGGCGCCGCGCTGGTTTTTCTGAAACACATTCCGCTATGGGCAGGTGGAGAGTCACTGACACTATTGGCAGCTATGGTGACACGGTTAGGATGGGAGCGGCCGGTCCGGCGCCCCGGCGAGGCCGTTCCCACACGGAACTGGGTTCTTTGGAGAGCGGGTGCAGGACAGCCCGCGCAGTTCAATACCCCGGGCTATCGAAATCGAGCCTGACCTCGAAATCCAGCGCCCGCTCCACCCCCGTGTCCACCGTCCCATCAGTCTGCAAGCGGATCCAGCGATAGCCAGGATGCTGCTGGCTTACCTCGAAATCTTCACTGCCTGGGGCGAACTGGATGCAGGTCGAAGGCGTGGCCAGCAGCCGCAGGTCGCCGCGCCATTGATCCCATTCCTGATGCACGTGCCCCCACAACAGCGCACGCACCTGGGGGTGACGATCGATCACGGCGAACAGCGCATCGGCGTTGCGCAGGCCGATGGGGGCGATCCATGCACAGCCGATGTCGACCGGTTGATGGTGCAGGCACACCAGGCAGTGGCGCTCCCCTGACGTGCGCAATGCAGTTTCCAGCAGGCTGAGCTGGGTATCCTGCAGCCAACCATGGGCCGCTCCTGGCACAGCCGTGTCGAGCATGACGATGCGCCAGGGCCCGATGTCGGTAACCGGCTGCACCAACTCGGGCGCCACCTGCGCCATCACCTGCGCTTCGTCATGGTTGCCCGGCAGCCAGCGCGCCGGCGCAGCAAAGCCTGCGGTCAATTGCTCAAAGGCCGCGTAGGAAGCAACGCTGGCGTCCTGGGACAAGTCCCCCGTGCACAACAACAGGTGCGTGTCGCTCTGCTCGCGCAATGCCTGCCGCACCACATGGCGCAGGCTGTCGCGGGTATTGAGGCCTAGCATGCTGCCCTCGGGGCTGGCGAACAGATGGGCGTCGGTCAGGTGCACCACGTTAACGGTGCCGGCAGGGTTCGAGTGCGGCAAGGCCGTCTCCTTTCAGCGAGCGCTTACCAGTTCGTGGCCGCAGGCCAGGCAGTGAGAAAGCCATTCACCCAGGAACAGGTTCAGCTGGGCTTTTTCGTCCGGCTGGTGCATGGCGGCGTTGGGGTAAGGATAGATGCTGCGCAGACGCCTGGCGTGCTCGGCGCTCACCACTTCGGCCATGCGGGCGTCATGGTAAACCTGCACCTCCATGACCGGGACCGGCAGCCAGGGCAGGCTGTGCTCCTGGCGTATGCGCAGCGTGGTGGTGTAGGGGCAGGCCAGGACCACGTCGAGCACCAGCACGCCCAGCATCTGGTCGCCCTGGGTCATGCCGATGCTACGCGAGCTCTGGGTGGTGCGCATGTCCGGGAGCAGGCGCATCAGCCGGGCATAGTTGGCCTCACAGGCGGCCTGCAATCCGGCCAGGTCGACCCGGTAGCGCTCGCGCAGCAGGTTCACTTCCACATACCTCGAACTTCGTCGCGGTTCAGGGCGAGCCATTGCAAGCCGATGATGGTCGCGGCATTGCAGATGCGCCCGTCGCGTACCGCCTGCAAGGCATCCTCGAACGACCACACGCGCACCCGGATATCCTCGCCTTCAGACTCCAGCCCGTGCAGGCCACCGGCACCCTCGGCGCTGCAGCGGCCAAGGAACAGGTGGACGTATTCGTCACTGCCGCCTGGCGAAGGGAAGTAGCGCGTCATCGGCCACAGCGCGCTGAACGTCAGGCCGGCCTCTTCCTCGGCCTCACGGTGGGCCACTTCTTCTGGCTGCTCGTCCTTGTCGATCAGCCCGGCGACCATCTCGATCAACCAGGGGTTGGCGACCTTGTCCAGGGCGCCCACACGAAACTGCTCGATCAGGACCACTTCATCGCGCTGCGGGTCGTACGGCAAAACGCACACCGCGTCATGGCGCACGAACAGCTCACGGCTGATTTCCCGGCCCATTCCACCGGCGAACAGCTCATGGCGAAGGTGCAGCTTGTCGAGCCTGTAAAAGCCCTGGAAACACTTGTCCCGCTTGACGATCTCGACCGCCTGGGGCACTGAATTCAACGTATCCGACATGAAAATCCTCGTTGCATCGCTGCTGCATCGCGCCATCCTACTCTGCACGCTGGCACGTTTCACCCCCCGGCGACAACCGTTGGCGTACATGGCACAGCGGGCCCGGTCTCTGTTAGCTTAGTGGCGAACTGAAGGCCATGCCGACGGTCAAAGGCCGACTTTTCCCTGTTCTTGCAAGGATCATCATGACACTCGTCAAACTGACATCCATCGCTGTGCTGGCCTTGGCGCTGGGCGCATGCCAGAGCCTGTTCGCCCCCAACTACCGAGCACCGCTCGAGGTCAAGCGCGAAGCCTGGGAGCACGTCAAGCCAGGCTGCAGCGAGCGTGATTGCCCGTTGGTGAATATTGACACCGTGCATTTCCCGGCGTTGCCCAAGCTCGACGGTATTGTCGAAAAGCGCCTGCTGCAGCTGACCGAGGACAACCAGCACGCGGCAGCACCGACCACGTTGCAAGCCTACGAACAGCACTACCTGGCCAGCGCCGAGAAGCGCAACAGCAGCTACTTGCAGGCCAAGGTACGCGAACAGCATGACGGGCTGGTGATCATCGAGCTGTCCAGCTACCTGGATACCGGTGGCGCCCATGGCATGCCAGGTCGTGCCTTCATCAACTATTCACGCAAGCTGGACAAGGTCCTGACACTGCAGGACATGCTGGTCCCGGGCCAGGAAGAAACGTTCTGGAAGACGGTGGAGGAATCGCACCGCGCCTGGCTGATCAGTGTCGGCATGGACAAGGATGCCGAGTTCATCAAGACCTGGCCATTCAAACGCTCGCCCCATATCGCCCTGACCTACGGCGCGGTGGTGGTGAAGTACGAGGTGTACGCCATCGCGCCGTATTCCATGGGCCATGTGGAGCTGAAAATCCCTTACCCACGCCTCAATGGTGTGATCAAGCCCGAACTGTTCCCCGGCCGCGGCTGAGGTTCAACACGCCATACAACACCCCTGCCAGCACCAACGCCGGCAGGGTCGCGCCCAGGTCCGGCGCCTGGGCGGCGATGATGTGATACGCCGCCACCCCAGCCGCCCATGCCAGCAATGCCGGCCAGTGCAGCGCCCCCACATGGGCTGGAACGCTGCGACGGCGAACCCAGTAATGGTCCATCAGCACCACGCCGAACAGCGGGGCGAACACCGAACCGATCAGCAGCAAGAAGTTCTCGTACTGCGCAAGCGGTGCCAACAGGGCGATCAACGTGCACAGCACACCGATGGCCATGGCCAGGTGTTCTACCTTCACGCGTACCAGCACCCCGGCGGAGACCGCTGCCGAATGAATATCGGCGAAGGCTTTTTCCGATTCGTCGAGCAGAATCAGCAACAACGGAATACCCATGCCAGCCCCGGCGAGCGCCAGTAGCAGGGCATTGACTTCGCCCTGCGCCGCGAAGGCCAGGGTGTAGGCCACCCCCAGGCTCATCAGCCAAGTGTTGCCGATGAAGTACCCCACCACCGTACTACCGAACACCTGCCTGCCGTCACGGGCAAACCGCGAATAGTCGGCAATCAGCGGCAACCACGACAAGGGCATGGCGATGACGATGTCAAAGCCCACGGCCAGCGACATCGACCCATCCCCGCCGCGTTGCCACAGCGTCGCCAGGTCAGCCTTGGCGAACAGGTTCCAGGTCAGCCAGGCACAGGCGCCCAGCAGCAGCCAGATACCCCAGGCCCGCAGGATCTTGCGCACGAAGGCCAACGGCCCGCTGACCGCAAGCACTGTGGCCAGCGCGCCGAAACACAGCGTCCACAGTACCGGGCTGTTCCACACGCTGGCCTCACCGAAGGCTCGTGCACCCAGCAGGCTGGCGGCATCGCGCATGACGATGATCTCGAAGGCGCCCCAGCCTATCAGCTGCAATACGTTGAGCAGCGCTGGCAAGCGCGCACCTTGCGCCCCCAGGCTGAGCTTGAGCGTACCCATGGCGGACAAACCGGTGTCACTGCCGATCACACCGGCAGCACCCAACAACAACACACCGACCCCGGTGCCCAGGGCGATGGCCAGGATAGCCCCGGACAGGCCAAGGCCTGGCGCCAGCATGGCACCGACTTGCAGCACCATCAGGCCGATGCCTAGGGAAAACCATAGTGAAAACAGGTCGCGGCCGCCGAACACGCGTTGGCCGTTGGGGATGGGATGATCGGGGGAGAATTGACTGGACGTGGTCATGCTTGCTCGCACTCGGCAATGTGATTGTAGGGGTGGGCGCAAGGCAGGCGGCTAACCAGGTACCTGCTTCGCGACCTGCTTGCGCCCACCTTGGCCCAAAGGCTGCGCCTCAGACCTTGTGGTACAGCTGGCTGCCGGCCTGGCGGAAGCGCTCGGCCTGCTCACGCATGCCCTGCTCCACCGAGACGTCCACGGTTTCGATCCGGGCAGCGTATTCACGCACTTCCTGGGTGATCTTCATGGAGCAGAACTTCGGCCCGCACATGGAGCAGAAATGCGCCACCTTGGCCGACTCCTTGGGCAGGGTTTCGTCGTGGAAGGCACGCGCCGTGTCAGGGTCCAACCCCAGGTTGAACTGATCTTCCCAGCGAAACTCGAAGCGCGCCTTCGACAACGCGTTATCGCGAATCTGGGCCCCTGGGTGACCTTTGGCCAGGTCGGCTGCATGGGCTGCAATCTTGTAGGTGATGATGCCGGTCTTGACGTCGTCCTTGTCAGGCAGTCCCAGGTGTTCCTTGGGCGTCACATAGCAGAGCATGGCGCAGCCAAACCAGCCGATCATGGCCGCCCCGATGCCGGAGGTGATGTGGTCGTAGCCAGGGGCGATGTCGGTGGTCAGCGGGCCGAGGGTGTAGAACGGCGCTTCGTCACAGCACTCTAGCTGCTTGTCCATGTTCTCCTTGATCAACTGCATCGGCACATGGCCAGGGCCTTCGATCATGCATTGCACATCGTGCTTCCAGGCGATCTTGGTCAGTTCGCCCAGGGTTTCCAGCTCGCCGAACTGCGCCGCATCGTTGGCGTCGGCGATCGAGCCTGGGCGCAGGCCATCGCCCAGCGAGAAGCTGACGTCGTAGGCCTTCATGATTTCGCAGATTTCTTCGAAGTGGGTGTACAGGAAGTTCTCCTGGTGATGCGCCAAGCACCACTTGGCCATGATCGAGCCACCCCGGCTGACGATGCCGGTGACGCGCTTGGCGGTCAGCGGGACATAGCGCAGCAGCACCCCGGCATGGATGGTGAAGTAGTCCACGCCCTGCTCGGCCTGTTCGATCAGCGTGTCGCGAAACAGCTCCCAGGTCAGGTCCTCGGCCACACCGCCAACCTTTTCCAATGCCTGGTAGATGGGAACGGTGCCGATGGGCACGGGTGAGTTGCGAATGATCCATTCGCGGGTTTCATGGATGTGCTTGCCGGTGGACAAGTCCATGACGGTGTCCGAGCCCCAGCGAATGCCCCAGGTGAGCTTGGCCACTTCTTCTTCGATGGACGAACCCAACGCACTGTTGCCGATGTTGCCGTTGATTTTCACCAGGAAGTTGCGGCCGATGATCATCGGCTCCAGCTCGGTATGGTTGATGTTGGCCGGGATGATGGCGCGGCCACGGGCCACTTCCTCACGTACGAACTCGGGGGTGATTTCCTTGGGAATGCTGGCGCCGAAGCTGTGACCGGCATGCTGCGTATCGAGCAGGCCTGCCGCCCGGGCCTCCTGCAGCTTCATGTTCTCGCGGATGGCCACGTATTCCATCTCGGCGGTGATGATGCCCTGGCGGGCGTAATGCATCTGCGACACATTGACGCCTGGCTTGGCACGACGCGGGTTGCGGACATGGGCGAAGCGCAGCTTGGCCAGTTCGGCGTCGTTCAGCCGCTGCTGGCCGAAGTGGGAGCTCAGCCCGCTCAGGCGCTCGGTGTCACCCCGTGCGTCGATCCAGGCCGAACGCACGTCGGCCAGGCCCTTGCGCACGTCGATCAACACCTCTGGGTCGGTGTAAGGGCCGGAAGTGTCGTAGACCAGCACCGGCGCATTGCTCTCACCCCCAAAATCGGTGGGCGTGTCGGCCAGGCTGATCGCGCGCATCGGCACGCGAATATCCGGGCGCGAGCCCTGGACATAAACCTTGCGCGAGCGCGGAAATGGCTGCACGGACTGCTGATCGACTTGCGCCGATTCGCTGAGGTTCATCGCTTTTTCTTGTTGGGTCATCACAGGCTCTCCAGACGGCTTCCTAGCAGTGGAATGTCGGGGTGAACCTGAAGGACGCGGACGCACTCCTAGACGGGTGCGGTGCCAAAGACGGGGTGTCATGGGCTGCAAGCAGCCGATGCTTTCCCGGACCTGGCACAAGAGGCTCCCCGGGAAGGCGAGCAATCTTGTTCCCTACGCAGGCGCTAACCTGATCAGGTTCAACGGGATCCGCACCTATGCGATCTCAGCCTTTGCTTCAAGGCACCCCGACAAGAACATGCGCAGTCTAGACTGGAGTTGCCGGCAAAGCCAAGCGAGCAATCCCGGGAATGATCAACGGTATCCGGGGTGATTGTTGCCCGGTGCGCATGGCACTACACTGCGTCATCACACGAAACTCAACAGTTCAGTAATTACATTTCGTACAAGGATTGCCCCTATGCTGCGCAAACTCTCACTGGCCCTGGCCGTGTCTTGTGCGTCCCAGACGATGGCCTGGGCAGCGGACGTGCCGGCTACGGTGAAGACCGATCTGGTGAGCGTTTACCAGGAAGCGGTACAGAACAACGCCGATCTGGCCGCCGCTCGCGCCGACTACGGCGCGCGTCGCGAAATCGTGCCCCAGGCCCGTGCCGGCTTGCTGCCCAACCTGTCGGCCGGTGCCGAAATGCAAAGCACCCGCACCAAGCTCGACGAACCTTCGATCACATCCAACCGCAGCGGCAATGCCTGGAGCGCGACCCTGGCCCAGCCCATCTTCCGCGCCGACCGCTGGTTCCAGTTGCAGGCTGCCGAAGCGTTCAACGAACAGGCCGCGCTGGAGCTGTCTGCCACCGAGCAGAACCTGATCCTGCAGACGGCGCAAAGCTACTTCGCGGTGCTGCGCGCCCAGGACAACCTGGCGGCCAGCAAGGCCGAGGAAGCGGCCCTCAAGCGTCAGCTCGACCAGTCCAACGAGCGTTTCGACGTGGGGCTTTCGGACAAGACCGACGTGCTGCAGTCCCAGGCCAGTTACGACACGGCCCGCGCCAACCGCATCATCGCCGACCGTCAGGTGCAGGACGCCTTCGAGGCGTTGGTCACCCTGACCAACCGGGAATACACCGCTATCCAGGGCGTGGTGCACAGCCTGCCGGTGCAGGTGCCCGTGCCCAACGACGCCAAGGCCTGGGTCGAAACTGCAGGCCGGCAGAACCTCAACCTGCTGGCGACCAACTACGCAGTGTCCGCGGCGCAAGAAACGCTGCGTCAGCGCAAGGCCGGTCACGCCCCGACCGTGGATGCCGTGGCCAAATACCAGAAGGGTGACAACGACAACCTGGGCTTTAGCAACCCTTCACCGCTGGGTGTTCGCTATGGCGGCGACGTGGAGCAGACCACCGTTGGCTTGCAGTTGAACATCCCCATCTACAGCGGCGGGCTGACCAGTTCACAGGTACGCGAAGCCTACCAACGCCTGAGCCAGAGCGAGCAGCAGCGCGAAAGCCTGCGCCGCCAGGTGGTGGAGAATACCCGCAACCTGCACCGCGCGGTGAACACCGACGTCGAACAGGTGCAGGCGCGCAAGCAGTCGATCATTTCCAACCAGAGCGCACTTGAGGCTACCGAAATCGGCTATCAGGTGGGCACCCGCAACATCGTCGATGTGCTCGACGCCCAGCGCCAGCTGTACACCTCGGTGCGCGACTACAACAACAGCCGGTACGCCTACATCCTCGACAACCTGAGCCTGAAACAGGCAGCCGGTACGCTGAGCCCGCAAGACCTGCAGGACCTCAAGCGCTACCTGAAACCCGACTACAACCCGGACAAGGATTTCCTGCCACCGGACCTGGCGGCAGCGGCGGCGAAGAATTTCGAGCGCAGGCCCTGAGGGCGGGCTGTCCGAACTGCAAGATGGGCCGCAAAAGCGGCCCCCCTGATCACGGCAACCGCAGCCATCGCCCCCGTGGTGAGCTCAGGGCATCAACTTTTCCAACCCCTCGAGCAAGCGCTGCAACGCCCCCTGATTGGCCCTCATCACCGCCCTGCCCGCCTCACCCATGCGCCGGGCATCTTGCGGTAATTCGACCAGCCGCTGCACGGCACCGGCCAGCCCCTGGGCGTCATCGACCTGCTGCAACCCGCCCGCCTCGCGCAACATGGCACTGATCTCGAGAAAATTGAACACGTGCGGCCCCATCAGCACCGGTAGCGCCAGGGCTGCCGGTTCCAACGGGTTGTGCCCGCCAGTCGGCACCAGGCTGCCGCCGACGAACGCCATGTCGGCAAGGGCATACAAGAACAGCAACTCACCCATGGTGTCGCCCAGCAGCACTTGCGTCTGTGCAAGCACCGGCAGCCCGGTAGAGCGACGCACCGTGGCAAACTGCTGGCTGCACAAGGCACGGACCGCCTCAAAGCGCTCCGGATGCCGGGGCACCAGGATCAACAGCGCATCCCCATGCACCTGCAGCAACTGCCGGTGCGCCTGCAGGACCAGGGCATCTTCGCCATCATGGGTGCTGGCGGCGATCCACACCGGGCGCGAAGCGGCGGCCCATTGCTGGCGCAAGGCCTGGGCCCGCGGCACCAGGTGCTCATCGATCTTCAGGTCGAACTTGATCGAGCCGGTCACCTGCACGCATCCAGTACGCGCTCCGAGTGCAAGAAATCGCTGGGCTTCGACTTCAGTCTGCGCAGCAATCAGGCTCATTTCGGCCAGCATGGGCCGGGTCAGCCTGGCAAACCGCCCGTAGCCACGGGCCGAGCGTTCTGACAAGCGCGCGTTGGCCAGCGCCACGGGAATGCCACGCCTGGCGCACTGATGGATGTGATTGGGCCAGAGTTCGGTTTCCATGATCACGCCCAGCCTTGGCTGCACATGGTCGAGAAAGCGCCCTGCCGCCCACGGCAGGTCATATGGCAAGTAGCAATGCTGGACCCGGGGTTCATCGCCGAACAGGGCGCGAATACGCTCCGACCCGGTGGGCGTCATGCACGTCAGTGTAATCGGCAGCTCAGGGTAGGCCTTGAGCAGGGCGCGCACCATGGGCGCGGCTGCAATGCTTTCGCCCACCGAGACGGCATGCACCCAGATGCCGCCTTTGCGCATGGCCGGTAGCCTGAAGGCGAACCGCTCACCGAGGCGGCGGCCGTAGGCAGGGGCCTTGCGCGCGCGCAAGTACAGGCGCAGCGCCAGCAAGGGCAGGCCCAGGTGAAACAGCAAAGTGTAGAGGGTTCTGTTCATGGCGACGCAGTTTACCCGATCGCACGCAAATGCACCGCAAAGCGCTCGGCCAGCCACTGCGCAGCAGGCCCCAGCGGTTCGTCCCGACGCCAGGCAAGCTCCACCACCAGCGCCGGTGGCCGCCAGTCGCTGGCCAGCTCTACCATGTGCGCCTGGTAGGTGGGGTACTGCACCACATGGCGCGGCAGCCAGGCCCAGCCCAGCCCACGCATCAGCAGTTCGGCCATGGCATAGAAGCTGTCGGCCCGCCATACCTGCGGGCTGATCGCCTCACCCCCCGGGTAACCGCTCTGCTGGGGCGTAATCAGCAGCTGTCGATGGCGTGCCAGTTGCTGTCGGTCCACCCGGCCGGCCTGCGCCAAAGGGTGGCCGACGGCGCAGACCGTGACCATTTCCACGCTACCCAAGGCCCGCCGTTCAAGCGACGCCGGTATGCGCTCGTGGTGAAAGAACAACCCCAAGTCGGCGCGCCGCTCCACCAGCTTGCGCGCGACATCGCCCTGAGCGCCGCTGGCCAGTTGCACTTCCAGAAAGGGGTAACGGGTTGCCAGCTCATCCAGGCTGTCGATGACAGGCTGATACGGCATCGCCTCATCCTGCGCCACCCGCAGCAGTGCTTCCTGGCCACGCATCAGTGCCAGGGCCCGCCCATCCAGGCGCTCGCATTGGCGCAGCAGCTCACGGGCATCGGCAAGCAGCGCTTCGCCGTTTGCGGTGAGCTTCGGTTGGCGCCCACTGCTGCGTTCGAACAAGGTGACCCCAAGGTCCGCTTCGAGCAGGGCGATGGCGCTGCTGATCGCTGACTGAGCCTTGTGCTGTTCGCGTGCAACCGCCGAAAACGAACGCAGCTCAGCCACCCGCAGGAACGTGCGCAGCTGATCCAGACTCCATTGTTCGGCCATCCACCTATCTCCTTGCCAGATAGGTAATGACTTTACCGCATCCGAGTACGGCCTAGAATGCGCCCATCGAATGGAGAACCGTCATGAATGCCTACACCTACCTTGCGATTGCCATCTGCGCCGAAGTCGTCGCCACCGCTTCCATGAAGGCCGTCAAAGGCCTTAGCACGCCATTGCCTTTGCTGCTGATGGTGGTGGGTTACGGCATCGCGTTCTGGATGCTGACGCTGGTGGTGCGCAGCATTCCGGTGGGCATCGCCTACGCGATCTGGTCTGGGCTCGGTATCGTCCTGATCAGCGTGGCAGCACTGGTGATCTATGGGCAGAAGCTGGACATCCCGGCGATACTCGGCATGGCGATGATCGTCGGCGGCGTGGTGGTGATCCAGTTGTTCTCCAAGACCACGGGGCATTGAGCCGGGCCTTGGCAGCAGCCTCTGGATGCGTGACGCACGCCACCCCGTGCATCCGATCCTGAGCCTGTATACTTGCCAGCTGTCCCAGTTTTCGAGGTATCGCCATGCCATCTGCCATTTCCACTGACGTGCTGATCGTCGGCGCCGGGGTCGCAGGCCTCTGGCTCAATGCCCGCTTGCGCCGCTTGGGTTATTCGACAGTGCTGGTGGAGCGCGCCACGGTAGGCGGCGCACAGACGCTCAAGTCCCAGGGCATCATCCATGGCGGGACCAAGTACGCGCTGCATGGGGCCTTGACCGGCGCCTCGGAAGCGATTGCCGACATGCCGCGCCGCTGGCGCGAAGCCTTGGCGGGCAACGGCGAACTGGACCTGCGCCACACGCGCTTGCTGTCCGATGCGCATTACCTGTGGTCTCCAGGCACCCTGGCCGGCAACCTCACCAGCTTCTTCGCCAGCAAGGCGGTGCGTGGCCGGGTAGATCAGGTCAAAGGCGATCAATTGCCTGCGGCGTTGCAAGACCGCGCCTTCAAGGGCAAGGTCTATCGCTTGGCCGAGCTGGTGATCGACGTGCCCAGCCTATTGGCCAACCTGGCCGAACTGGCCGGTGACAGCCTCTTGGCAGGCGAGCGCATCGAGCCGCTGCGCGACAATGGCGAGCTGGTGGGCCTACGTGTGGATGGGCGTGACATCCGCGCCCAGCGCATCGTGCTCAGCGCCGGCGCCGGCATCGCGGACCTGTTGCAGGCACTGGGCCTCGAGCAGCCCGCCATGCAAACCCGCCCCCTGCACATGGTGATGGTCAAGGGGGCCAACCTCAAGCCACTCTATGCCCATTGCCTGGGCGCAGGCCCCAAGCCGCGCATGACGGTGACCACCCACCCGGCCGCCGACGGACAGTGGGTATGGTACCTGGGCGGCGAGCTGGCCGAAGCCGATGGGGTGGCCCGCGAGCCGGCCGAGCAGATCGCCGCGGCACAGAAAGAAGTGGCCAGCCTGCTGCCCTGGGTGGATCAAAGCCAGCTGCACTGGGCTACCTTGCGGGTGGACCGTGCCGAGCCTGCCCAGTCCGGCCTGGTGCGCCCGGACAATGCGTTTCTTGCCGAACAGCAACGGCTGCTGGTGGGCTGGCCTACCAAGCTGGCCCTGGCACCTGATTTCAGCGATCGGGTTATCCGCCAGTTGCAACGCGACGCCGTGCAGCCCCAGGCCCAGGCCGACCTGACCGACTTGCCGCGCCCGCCGCTGGGCCAGCCTGCGTGGGAGACCCTGCTGCCATGAGCCTGCCAACCCTCCACGGCCTGCATCGCCCCCTGGGCAGCACGGGCTTGCAGGTTTCGCCCCTGGGGCTGGGCACGGTCAAGCTTGGCCGGGACCAGGGCGTCAAATACCCTTCAGGCTTCACCATCCCCGGCGACGATGAAGCCAGGCTGCTGCTCGGCCAGGCCCGCGACCTGGGCATCAACCTGCTCGACACCGCCCCGGCCTATGGCCGTAGTGAAGAGCGCCTTGGCCCGCTGCTGCGGGGTCAGCGCGATGCCTGGGTGCTGGTGAGCAAGGTGGGCGAGGAATACGACGGCGGTCAATCGCGCTTCGATTTCAGCGCAGCCCACACCCGCCGCTCGGTAGAACGCAGCCTGCGCCGGCTGGAAACCGACCGTATCGACCTGGTGCTGGTGCACTCCGACGGTAATGACCTGGCCATCCTCGAACAGCAGGAAGTGTATGAGACCTTGGCCGCGCTCAAGCATGAAGGCAAGCTCCTGGGTTTCGGCTTTTCAGGCAAGACTGCGGCCGGAGGCTTGAAGGCGTTGGAGCAAGGCGACTGCGCCATGGTGACCTTCAACCTGAACGAACAGGCGGAGCGACCGGTACTCGACTACGCTGCGCAGCACGGCAAGGCCATCTTGGTTAAAAAGGCCCTGGCCAGCGGCCATGCCTGCCTGGCACCCGGCGTCGACCCGGTCCGTGCCAGCTTCGAGCTGCTGTTCGCCCACCCAGGCGTCAGCAGTGCTATCGTGGGCACCATCAACCCGTTGCACCTGGCCCATAACGTGGCCACCGTCGCCCGAATCCTGGGCCAGCATTGAGTCTGCCTGGCCACGCGCCAGGTGAGCCGTCGCAAGGAGGAGCAACGTGGCGCGAACGCTGATACGCAAGAACCCGAGCAACTTCAAGACGCTGCCGCTGCATGTCGAAGCCACGGCCGAAAGCCTTCTCTACCAGGGCACCGGCATGCCCCTCAATTTCGCCCAGACCCAGCAACGTCGCAAACCGGTGGCGGTGGCAGATCCGCAGCGGTTCGCGGTTGAGCTTGCCAACCTGGGTGTGTCGGTGCGCCTGACGCTGAGCTGGCAGAACCGTGACTACTGGGTGCTGGTCCGTCAACGGCGGCAAGACCGTGGCGACGTGGTGCTGAAACTGATCTCAGGCTACGTGCCCGCCCAGGAGCTGAACCTGCCGTTGCACACCGCCGTGCAGGAAGTGGCAGAGGAATGCCTGCTGGAAACCACCGAGGGTTGGCTGGGCGGCCGTTTCAACGACACCTGGCTACCGGTGCCCTATGCAGCAGCCTTGCACTACCGTGAGACGCCGCATTTTCAACTGGCCCCGCAGTCCGGTGCCGCCCGCCCGGTCTACTGCGGTAACCTGGTCCTGCTGGAACGGCCCCGGGCCTACGTGCACCTGCCGACCGCTTCCCTGCAACTGATCTACGACATGCGCCTGCAAGTGCCCAGGGAGATCAAGAAACTCAGCCTGTTCCATGTGGACGAACGCCTGGAGGGTGACCAGTTGGTGGCGCGGCTGAACCGCAAGCGCCCGGACCTGTACCTGATGCCGCTACAGGACGGCCAGCCCCTGGCCGAGCTGTATACCTTGAAGAAAGACGAACTGGTGCCAGCCAGCACACGCGGGTTGTACCTGGCCGAAAGCTTCGCGCGGCAGGAGGGCTGGGTGGTCAACGAGGAACGCATACGCTGGAAGGACTGGGTGCGTCAGCAAGGCCTGGTGGAACCCAAGCCAGCCCGCGCCTCCCACCTGCAACGGTTCGGTGCCAAGGCCCGAGCGCTGCTCAAGCGGGCGCGTACCTCGCTGCACAAGCCCTGACCGAAGCCGGCCTGCAGCGCGCCGCTAGCAGGGCCGGCTGACCGAGGACCACCACGCAGCCCTGCCCTGTCAGTGCTTGCGGATTTTCTCGACGATGGCGGTGGTAGAGCTGTTTTCCACCAGCCCCAGCACTTTCACGGTGCCGCCATAGGCGTTGACGATGTCGGCGCCAACCACTTGGTCGATGCCGTAGTCGCCGCCTTTGACCAGCACATCCGGCTTGACCTGGCTCAGCAGGTTTTCCGGGGTGCCCTCGGAGAAACTGATCACCCAGTCTACCGCGCCCAGGCCTGCCAGCACGGCCATGCGGCGGTCGACGCTGTTGATCGGCCGGCCCGGGCCCTTCAGCCGGCTGACCGAGGCATCGTCGTTGACCGCGACGATCAGGCGATCGCCTTGCGCGCGTGCCTGCTCCAGGTAGGTCACATGGCCCGCATGCAAGATGTCGAAGCAGCCGTTGGTGAACACGATGCGCTCGTTGTGCGCCCTGGCATCGTCGATTGCCACCAGCAATTGCTCAAGGCCCAGCACCCCGCGCTCGGAGCCCTCTTCGCGCTGGATGGCGCGGCGCAGCTCCGGCGCGCTGATCGCCGCAGTACCGAGCTTGCCGACGACAATGCCCGCTGCCAGGTTGGCCAGGGCCACTGCCTGGGGCAGTTCCTCACCGGCGGCAATGGCGGCGGCAAGGGTGGAGATCACGGTATCGCCTGCGCCGGTCACATCGAACACTTCACGCGCACGGGCTGGCAGGTGCAGGGGCGGATGGCCCTCGCGCAGCAAGGTCATGCCGTGCTCGCCACGGGTCACCAGCAAGGCGCCCATGTCCAGTTCCTGCAGCAGCTGCAAACCCTTGGCAACCAGCTCCGCCTCGTCGGCACAACGGCCGACGATGTTCTCGAACTCGCTGAGGTTGGGGGTGATCAGGCTGGCCCCGCGGTAGACGGAGAAATCCTTGCCCTTGGGGTCGGCCAGCACCGGGATGCCCTTGGCCCGTGCAGCCTGGATCAACGCCTGATGGTTTTTCAGCGCGCCTTTGCCGTAGTCCGACAGCACCAGAACCTTGACGCCTTCGAGCAAACCGTCGACTTCTGCGCTGAGCGATACCGGGTCGGTGGCGAAGGATTCTTCGAAATCGATGCGCAGCAGTTGCTGGTGCCGGCTCATGACCCGCAGCTTGACGATGGTCGGCTGGTGCGCAATGCGCTGGAACACAGAACGCACGCCTGCCGCCTGCAGGCTGTTGGAAAGGCTGTCGGCAGCTTCGTCCTGCCCGGTGACGCCCACCAGGGAAGCCGGCGCGCCGAGTGCGGCGATGTTCAAGGCCACGTTGGCCGCACCGCCTGGGCGATCCTCGATCTGATCGACCTTGACCACCGGCACTGGCGCTTCCGGCGAAATACGCGACGTACCGCCATGCCAGTAGCGGTCGAGCATGACATCGCCGACCACCAGTACCGGGGCTTGATCGAAACGCGGCATGGACAACTTCATGGGCAACCCATATGACAATAGTGAACAGGGACGGGATATTAGCACAGCGTGGCTGGCGGCTTTAGGGCCAGTTCGCGCTGAGGAATACCCCGAAACAGAAGGGGCGCTGGGCCCCCTTTGCGGGCAGGGTCAGGTGATGTCGGCCTTGGCCGGCTCATCCAGGCCCATGGCGTGCAGGCGGGCATAGTAGCCGTTGGCAGCCAGCAGTTCGGCATGGGTGCCCCGCTCCACCAGGCGGCCCTGATCCATGACCAGGATCTGGTCGGCCTTCTCGATGGTCGACAGGCGATGCGCGATCACCAACGTGGTGCGCCCCTGCATCACGCGGTCCAGCGCAGCCTGGATGTGCCGCTCGGATTCGGTATCCAGAGCCGAAGTCGCTTCGTCCAGGATCAGCAACGGCGAGTTCTTCAACAGCGCACGGGCGATGGCCAGGCGTTGGCGCTGGCCACCGGAGAGCAACACGCCGTTTTCGCCGATCTGGGTATCGAAGCCCTTGGGCAACTGATCGACGAAATCCTTGGCAAACGCCGCCTCGGCCGCCGCTTCGATGTCGGCACGCGGCGCGCCGGCCAGGTCACCGTAGGCAATGTTGTTGGCGATGGTGTCGCTGAACAAGGTCACATGCTGGTTGACCTGGGCGATGTGTCGACGCAGGTTGAGCAACTTGAAGTCTTCGATTTCCACGCCGTCGAGCAGTATCTCGCCGCTGCTGTGGTGGTAGAAGCGTGGAATCAGGCCGGCCAGGGTGGACTTGCCGCTCCCGGAGCGGCCCACCAGCGCGACCATCTGCCCAGGCTCGACGGTGAAGTTGATGTCGCTCAGCACCTGGCGATCGGTACCGGGGTAGGTGAAGCTGAGGTTGCGAACTTCCAGGCGCCCGCTGACCGCATCGCGCTCGACGGTGCCCTTGTCCACTTCCCGCTGCTCGTCGAGCTGCTCGAAGATACTCTCGGCACCGGCCACGCCCTTCTGGATGGTCGAACTGACTTCCGAAAGCTGGCGAATCGGCTTGGGCAGCAGGCCGGCCAGGGTGATATAGGCCACCATGTCACCTGCCGAGGCGTCGCCACGAAGGTACAGCACCAGGAACATCAGAACGGCCATGGCAACGTAGATCACCAGTTGCAGCAGGGGCGTATAGATGGCGCTGGTGCGGGTCATGCGCAGCTGCTTGTCGGTGTTGCTCTGGCTGGCCTTGAGGAAGCGCTGGCGCTCGTAGGCTTCACCGCCGAAGCTACGCACCACGCGGTAGCCCTGAATGGTCTCGGACGCCACGTGGGTGACGTCGCCCATGGCAACCTGGATCTTCTTGCTCTGCTTGCGGAATTTCTTGCTGGCACGGCCCACCATGAAGGCGATCAGGGGCAGGATGGCCAGCATCACCAGCGTCAGGCGCCAGTTCATCAGCAGCAGCGAGCCGAACAGGAACACCACCGTCATGCCTTCGCGAATGACCACCTTGATGGCATCGGTAGCCGCCCCGGTGACCATGGTCACGTTGAAGGTGATGCGCGAGATCAGGTGCCCGGAGTTGTTCTGGTCGAAGTAGCGGTTGGGCAGGCTCAGCAGGTTATTGAACAGTTGCACCCGCAGGTCATGGACCAGGCCCAGCGAGACCTTGGCCAGGAAGTAGTTGCCCAGAAACGACCCCAGGCCCTGCCAGGCAGCGATGATGATGATCAGCGCCGGCACCGTGTGCAGCAGGTTCAGGTCACGCAGGTGCGGGACGTTGGGAAACAGCGAGGCATCCGGGTTGGACAGGCCGTCGACGAAATACTTGAGGATGTAGCCCAGCATTGGCTGGGTCGATGCAAAGATCAGAAAGCCCAGGATACTCAGCAGGAACACGCCGATGTAGGGTCGGACATAACCAAGTAGACGGAAATAGATCTTCATGCTCGATGGGCTCTGGGAGCCGTTGGCGTCTGTCATATCACGGAACATGCTGAAAATGGGGTGCTGACTTTACCACACGTTGGCAGCGGCGTCGGACCACTCGGCCCCGCCGCTTACCAGCAGCAATGCGCGCAAAGCTGGGTTAACATTGCCCGTTCTTTCGACCTGGGCCCTCTTTCTCCATGTTCCCAAGCAGCCTACACAACGCCGGCAACCGCTTTTTCGATTTCGTGTGCCTGTGGCTGCTGCCGGCCGGCATGCTGGCGCTGCTCGGTGCCCTGTTCTTCCTGCCCGAACGCAGCCTGCACCACAAGCTGTACTACGGTCTTTTCAGCATTCCGACCCTGCTGGCGCTGTGCGTCCGGCCTCGTGAACTGAAAACCCTGTTTCGTGAACCGCTGCTGTGGCTGTTCGTGGCCTTCGCCGGCTACGCCATCCTCAGCCTGAGCTGGTCACCCTCGCCGGCGCAGGCGGACAACCTGATCAAGCGGCCCCTGCACACCCTGATGCTGTTCCTGGGCACCGGGCTGATGCTGCGTTACCGACCCGAGGCGCTCAAGGGGCTGTTCCTGGGCGCTGCGCTGCTGGCGCTGCTGGCCACGCTGCGGGACCTGACCACGTTCATGCTCACCTACACCCCGGGCAGCCGGCTGATCGGGGCCGGCGCTCTGGACAACCCGCTGCTCAGCTCGCACCTGTACGGTTTCTTCGGGACCTACTGGCTGTGGATGGCGGTCAACGGCAAGCGGGCGTTGACCGTGTCGCTGTGCATGGCGGCCTTTGCGGTCATGTTCGCCGCGGTGGTGGCCACCGGTTCCCGCACGCCCCTGGTGGCCATGACCCTGGCGGTGAACTGGATCGCCCTGCTCTGCCTGGACCGTCGCTCGATCCCCCTGTTCCTGGCCGCCCCGCTGTTCATCGTCGCGGTGCTGGTGGTGGACCCGCAGTTGATCATGGCGCGCGGCGACTCATACCGTTTCGATATCTGGCGCATTACGTGGGACCTGTTCCTCCAGCACCCGCTGATCGGCCATGGCTACGACGCGCCCCTGTCCATCGATGTCGGCGTGGGCTACCTGCTGAGCGAGCCCCACAGTTTCGTCATGGGCGTGCTGTATTACGTGGGCATCCTGGGCTTGCTGCCGTGGCTGGGCATGATCGTCTACGCGCTTTACAGCGGCTGGAAGTACCGCACCCACCCTGCCTTGCAGATGGCCTCGGCGCTGCTGGTGTTTGGCATCGGTGCGGGTCTGACCGAGGGCGGCGGTATCCTGTCGCGGCCCAAGGAGCATTGGTTCCTGCTGTGGATTCCGCTGGCGCTGGTCGCCGGGCTGAACATCGCCCGCCGGGGTGGCAGGCTGGTGGCGGCCAACCGCGCCCGCTTGAGCGAGGCGCAGGCCAGGCAGCTGCATGAGGGTGCTCGCGTCATCGAAGAGGACGGGCTGGGCCCCAAGGTCCTGCTGCTGCAAGATGGCAGCTTCCTGAAGTTGTTCCGCCCGCGCGCCTGGTACACCGCCGGCGCCTTCTACCCCTACGCGCGCCGCTTTGCCAGGAACAGCCAGCAACTGGCACTCGAAGGCATTCCCACGCCCCCCGTCGTGGAACTGCTGAACTACGCCGATGGCACCCAAGGCGTGCGCTACATCCCCCTGGCAGGCCAGACCGTACGCCAGGCGCTGCAGGCCTGCCCATCGCTGGCAGAACGCCGGGCCCTGGTGCAGCGTATGGGGCGGTTCATGGGGCGTCTGCACCAGCAAGGCGTCTACTTCCGGTCCTTGCATCTGGGCAACGTACTGCTGATGGACAACGGTGAATTCGGCCTGATCGACCTTGCCGACATGCGCTTGCTGCCTTCGCCGCTGTCGGCGGAGCTGCGCCAGCGCAATTTGCGCCACATGCAGCGCTACACCGAAGACAAGCAGTGGCTGTTCGAGGAAAACGTCCAGGCCCTGCTGGAAGGCTACAGCGCAGCAGCCAGCCAGACCATGAGCCACGCCCTGCGCCAAAAGCTGGAACTGGCCCCGGGAGCGGAACGCTGACATGGGCTATCTGGCGCCGCTGCTGAGTTTCCTGGTGTTCGGCCTTGCCTTGTTGCTGGCAGGGCTGCTGCTGCGCAGCCCTTGGGTGGCGCGCCATCTTGAGCCGGTGGCGGGGCGCTGGGCCACTCTCGATGGCTTGAGGGGCTACCTGGCACTCGGGGTCTTCATCCACCATGCCGCCATTGCCTGGCACTACCAGCACACCGGCCAGATCAACATGCCCCCCGAACGCTTCTTCGCCCAGATCGGGCAAGCGAGCGTCGCGCTGTTCTTCATGATCACCGGGTTTCTGTTCTGGAGCAGGCTGGTGCGCCAGGGCCGCGCCTTCGACTGGCGAGCCTTTGCCATTTCCCGGGTCATGCGCCTGTACCCGCTGTATTTCGGCCTGCTGGCTG
The DNA here is from genome assembly GCF_002021815.1 of Pseudomonas parafulva. Taxonomy (NCBI): domain Bacteria; kingdom Pseudomonadati; phylum Pseudomonadota; class Gammaproteobacteria; order Pseudomonadales; family Pseudomonadaceae; genus Pseudomonas; species Pseudomonas parafulva. The sequence goes on along the minus strand of NZ_CP019952.1, from coordinate 488,573 downwards.
CGGTGCTTGTGACGGTGTTCTACCTGCAAGGCTGGAAGCTGCTCGACACGCCAACCGCCCTGGCACAACAGCTTTCAGGCTGGCTGCTGTTCCACCGCCCCGACATCAACCAGTTGGCCGGCACCGGCAACCTGATCTCGAACGTGACCTGGACCCTTAACTACGAAATCTACTTCTACCTGGCCCTGCCGTTGCTGGGCCTGATGTTCGTCTACCGCGGTACGCTCTTGAGTGCCATTGCCTGCGTGGTCGCCCTGTACCTGCTGGCAAAGCTTGTGGGCTGGGAACATGCGCTGAAAAAGAAATACCTGATGAGCTTTGCAGGCGGCATTGCGGCGGTTTACTGGGTACGCAGCCCGGCACTGGTGCAATGGGCCAAGGGCAGGTACGGCACCTGGATGGCCATCGGCTTGCTGGTGCTGGTAATGACGGTGCTGCACAAGACCTTCGCGGTGTTCCCGCTGCTGCTGCTGAGCCTCGTGTTCTGCATCATCGTCTCAGGCAACGACCTACTGGGCGCCCTGGCCCTGCGCAGTGCCCGCTGGCTGGGTGAAATCAGCTATAGCCTGTACCTGCTCCATGGGCTGGTGCTGTGGTGGCTCGCCTATCGCCTCTACCCCTCTTACGGGTTCACCTACGACGACCGCGGGGCGTTCATGGCCGTGATCGCCGTCGCCTGCACCGTGTTGGTGGTCGTGAGTAGCGCCACGTTCCTCCTACTGGAAAAGCCGGGTATCGCCCTGGGCAAGCGCCTGGCCCAGCGCCCGCAGGCCAAGCCTGGGAACCTGAAGTCAGGCTCGACCCACCAGGCCTGAGGCGCGCCGCTCGGCATAGGCGAGAAACGCCTGGATGTCATCGCTGCACAGCTTGCCCACCACATGGGCAATCTCGGCAGGTGGCCAGTCCCACCAGGCGCTGGCCAGCAGTTGCTCTCGCACCGCTTCCGGAAATCGCCAGCGCACGATGCTGGCCGGGTTGCCGCCGACCACCGCGTAAGCGGGCACATCCCGGGTCACCACGGCCCCAGCGGCCACGATGGCCCCGCTGCCAATGCTAACCCCCGACAGGATCGTGCAGTTGGAGCACAGCCATACGTCGTTGCCGATGGTCACGTCACCGCGGCTGAAGGCATAGCCCTCGATGGCCGATGCCTCGGGCAGCATGGCCGGGAATGGGTAAGTGGTTACCCAGTCGGCCCGATGATGCCCGCCCAGGAAAATCTGCACGCCTTCGGCAATCGAGCAATAGGCGCCGATGCGCAGCGTCGTCCCCTCCTGCCAGTCGTGCACCTCGGGCACGCCATAGCTGCCCACGCCGAAAGCGTACTGGGGGTAACGCGCGGCAAATCGCGCTTGCCCGCGCTCGATGGCCGGCAGCTTGCGAATCGCCCGCTTGGCCCGTTTTTCCCGGTAGCGCGAGAGCCAGCCCATGCCCTTCAGCCCTTTTCCAATGGCGAGAAGAACAATCGCCCCAGCCCGCGCCAGGTCTTGCGCGTATAGGCGCGCAGTGGAATCTGCGCCAGCAGTTCGCGGGCCAGCTTGCGATCACGGTTGGCCACCTTGAGGAACATCGAGTTCAACGCCTTGAACTTGACCTGCTCATAGGCCGGATGATCCTTGAACTTGGCATAGGTGCGCAGGATGTTGTCGATCATGAAACGGTGGTTCTTGTACGAGTTGCTGGCATGTTTGCGGTAGCGCGCCATGACCACGCTCAGGCCATCGATGAAGTACCCGGCATGGGTCACCTTCAGTTCGATCAACAGGTCTTCCAGGCGGATATCCGGGTCGAAGCCGCCCACCTTCTCCAGTGCCTCGCGGCGAATCAGCAGCGTGGGCGCAGGTGGGTAGGGTTTGCGCTCAAGGAACATGTCCTCGAAGTCTAGGCGCCTGAATGGGACTTCGCGGCGCTGCCGCGCTTCGGGGAACAGCTCACCCTGGGAATCGATGAGCTCGATGTTGCCAGCGCAGATACCCACTTCGGGCTTGTCGGCCATGTACTGGACCTGGATCGCGATGCGGTCCGGCATCATGATGTCGTCGGAACCAAACGGCGCAATCAGCGAGCCCTTGGCCCGCGCAATGGCCTCGTTGAGCGTGTGGGTCAGGCCTTTGTTGCGCTGCACGCGAAAATCGAAACCGTGCTGCGCCTGCAGGCGCTCGATACGCTCGACGCTGTCATCGGTAGAGCCGTCGTCCACCACCAGCAGCTCGATGTGCGGGTAGGTCTGGTTCAGCACGCTGAGAATGCTCTGCTCGATGTATGGGCCATGGTTGTACGATGCGATGATCACCGTGACCAGGGTTGGGTCCGCACTCATTTCGGCTCCTTCGCAGCCAAGCCCGACTCGATCAGCGCCAGGTATTGCTGACGGAACACGTCGATGTCGTGGTGTTGATTGAGGTAGTGATAGGCCTGCTCGCCCTTGGCGTGCAACGCCGCGTCATCCAGCGCCAGGTAGCGGTCCAGTGCTGTGGTCAGGCTGGCAACGTCCGCAGGCTTGACCACCTCGCCGCCCGCGCCGGTGATCAGCGGCAACATGGCCGGCACGTCGCTGGCGATGACCGGCAAACGCCCGCTCATACCTTCGAGCAGGGCAAGGCCCAGACCTTCGGCCAGCGATGGCATGGCCCAGATGTCGAACGCACGGACATAGCGCAGGGCGTTGTCACGAAAGCCCAGCAAGTGCGCCCTGCCCGTCAGCCCCAGGCGATCGATCTCGGCCTGCAGGCGCGCCTGCTCACGACCCGCCCCGATGATCGCCAGTTGCGCGGTGGGGTACTTGTCCTTCAAGGCGGCAAACGCCTGGATCAGGTAGGTATGGCCCTTGACCGGCACCAGGCGGCCCAGCGCCCCGACCATGCGAACGTTCTGGGCCAGGCCAAGTTGTGTGCGGGCCTCGGCCTTGTCCAACTGCAACGCCTGGGCCTGATCCGTGTCGATGGCATTGGTGATGGCATGGGTGTTGGCATCGGTGAAACCGCACTTGCAGTCCAGCAGGTATTGCTTGACTGCCGGCGACACACCCACGAACTGCCAATGACCGTCGATCAGGCGCTGGGTCTGACGACGGCGATAGGTGCGGTCATACTCGCCAAAGCCATGGGAAATGCCGATGCACAACGGGATCTTCAACCAACGGTTGAGTTGCAACAGCATGTTCACAGGCTTGAAGCGGTTGCAGATCACCACGTCGAAGCGTTCGCGCCGGCAAAACCGGTAGAGCTGCCACAGTGCCTTGAGGCGCATGCCCTTGAGCGCACCGTCGCTGAAGTCGAAGTACACTGAATGGTCGGCACGACTGACCGGTTGGCCAGGCGCAGGCCGGCCCTTGAGAAAGGCCATGGTCGTTTCGAACCGATCCGCTGGCAGCGCCTTGAAGATCTGTTCGGCCAGGTCGGCAAAATCGTGCTGCTTGATGTTGTAGTCCGGTTGCAGTTGCAGGACTTTGAAACGCTTCATACGTTTTCCCGATGTACACCTTGGTGGCGGTCCGTCAGAACCCAGAACAGCTCGTGGCGACGCACGGCCTTGCGGAAAAATTCGTTCTCGCCGTAAGGCGAACTGCGCCGGCCTGCCAACCAGCGCTGGATCACTCGGCGTACTCGGCGCTTGAAGGGCGGGCGGGGCTGCAGGTCGTGCATCATGCCCAATGCCATGGCCTTGTCATGTTGCAGTGAGCGGTCCAGCACCAGGGTGCAAGGGTGCCCGACCGAAAACTCACTGGTAACCGGCGGCAAGGCCACGCCTGCACCGCTGTCGCCCATGGGCCAGCGGTCGTTGTCGTGCAGGTGATTGGCATAGCCCAGCAGGATTTCGGGTTGCCACTGCAGGCCCTGCAACGCTTCGTGCAGCGCTTGCTGGGCAGCCACATGGTCAGGATGCGGATCGAGCACCGGGTGCGGCATCACGATCACTTCCGGGCGCGCCTGTAGTACCAACGCGCGCACGTCGGCCAGCAGGTTCTGCCAGGTCGGAACGCCGTCGTCGCCCGGCAAAGGCAGCGCGTTGAGGGTACGGAAGGGGCGCGTGTCGGTCATGTCCGCCTCGCGCGAGCCGAAGGGGGTGGTCGGTGCCTGCCGCATGGCGGGCAATTGCAGGCAGAAGTAGCCCAACTGCACGCAGCGCTCTTGCGCAACGCCCGCCCAGCGAGGCACCGCGATACTGTCCCAGGCCCGCAAGCGCCCTTTGAGGCGCGCAGCCTCGGCAGATGACAGGCCCATGGCCTGGTAGTGCTCGGCCTCGATTTCGCCAGCGGTCAGGGTCACGATCCAGGCTTCGTCTGCCTGGCTGTACAGGCCGTAGGCGGCGAGTTCGGCATCATCGGCATGGGGCGCGATGACCATCACCCGCTTGCGACGCAGGTCTGGCTGCTGGAACATCCACAGGCGCGGCTGGCCCACCAGCCGGCAGAAGCGCCCGCGCAAGGTGATCTGGCTTTGACGCAGCACCGTGTCGAACCCAGTCAGGTTGAGGTAGCGCTTGCCGCGAACACCGCGCTCGAACACCTGCAGGTCTTTGCCGCCTGCGCCTTCGATGTACACCCCGGGGTCGAAAAACCTGCCCAGCAGGGCGCAACGCAGTTCAACCTGCAGCACCCATGTTGCACCTTCAGCGACGGGCGCTGCGGGTAATTGCAAACGGCCGCCCTGCAGGCTTACGCCCATCACTTCATCGGCCCCATCGAAGGCATAGGTGTAGTCGCCGGCCGGGGTGTAAAACAGGTGGTCGGCCAGCCACGCCTCGTGGGCTACCCACAGCAGCGGCAGGAACAACAACGGCAGCCACCAGATGAACGCACCCAGCGCAATCAACGCCACCAGGGCCATCAGCAGCCCGAAGCGCTTGTTGCGCCGATGGCGCTTTAGCAACTGCTGCTTGCGGCTCACGCCTGGTACACCGGCACAGGGTGGCACCAGCGGTCCTTGTACTCGCGGTCGGCCCGGCCGAACGAGAACCGCAATGGCTTGTTGCGCGCGCGGGCGTCCTCCCAGGCGGCCTGGGTATTAAGGAAGCTCAGCACGCTGCCGGGGCTGAACGCCTTGGTCTCAGGGTCGACGCCGCCATTGACGTATTCGACGCTGATCCATTCAGGCGCCTCGACGCGGTACACCAGCTGGATGGCGATAGGCTTGTCATCGAGCAGCAAGACTGAGCCGATCAGCAGGTCCCGCAGGCGCTCGATCACGTCGCCCATGCGCTCGGCGCCAGTGGCTGCGAACCCCCAGCGACGCTGGAAAAGGTCGCAATACATGGCGGCGACAGTAGCGGCATCGAAGTCGCTGATCGGCCGCACCACGCCACCGGCTTCTTCCAGCAACCGCAGTTCACGGCGCTGGTTGTAACGGAATTTCTTCGACAGGTCTTCTGGCGCACGGGCCATCGCCAGCTGTTCTTTCTGCGCCTTGAGGCCGACAAAGCGGCCCTGGTTCAGTTCGGACAGGTAGCGTGCGCCATGGCGCAGCGGCGCGGCGGCGTCGGCTGCCGCAGGCAGGATGATTTCGGCATTGCCCAGGTCGAACAATGCCTTCTTGCCGCTGCGCTTGAGCACGTCCTTGGACAGCGCCAGGTGACGCCCCCAGGTGGGGATGGCCGCCTTGAGCTCGCCGGCCTGGTGCCAGGCCAGGTAACGCACGGGGATCTGCGCCAGGTCCGCCAACTGCGAGACCACCAGGGGATGGGTGGCGACACTGCCGCCGAAACGCGCCCAGGCCTGGGCATAGGTCTGCGCATCGATGACTTGCCAGCCACGCTCGCGCAGGGCTTTTACAGGATTGAACATCAGGCCCCCACCAACGCGCGAACCTGGGGCAGTTGCCAGAAGGTGTCGCGCACCGCCTGGTCCGAGAAACGCTCGCGCAGGCGTTCGAGCATATGCTCGGCGCACACCCGGCGTTGCGAGTCGTCCAGCGCGGCCATGCGTTCGAGGCCTTGCGCCAGTTGGCTGGCATCGCTCAGGGGGAACAGCATGCCGACACCTTCGACCACTTCCCGCGCACCGCCACAGGCCGTGGCCAACACCGGGACGCCAGCGACCATAGCTTCGAGCAGGACCATGCCGAAGGGCTCATGATCGGAACTCAAGGCGAACACGTCGAAGGCCTGGAAATAGCGACGCGCATCGGGCACCTGCCCCAGGAAGTCGACCTGATCGGCAATGCCCAGCTCGCGGGCCAGGGCCTTTAGCTTGGATTCCAGGCGGCCCTTGCCCAGGATGGCCAGGCGCGCACCAACCGGCAATGCCGGCAACGCCTGGGCAAAGCCGCGCAGCAAGGTGGCCTGGTCCTTGTCTGGGTGCAACCGACCGACATTGCCCACCACCCAGGCCTGCGCATCCAGCCCCAAGGCTTCGCGTGCCTCGGCACGCGGCACCAGGGCGGCTTGAAGGGTGGCGATGTCGATGCGGTTGTACAGCGTCTGGATGCGGTCGGCGGGCCACTGCGCCAGGCAGCGGCGCATGTCGTCGCGCACCGCGTCGGATACACCCAACAGGCTCAAGCGCTTGCTGAACAGGTTGGCGAACAGGCGCCGGCCTTTGCGCTCATAGTCGCCAAAGGCGTGGTGCACGCCTATCACCGGTAACCGGGTCCCGAGCAAGGCGACGTAGATCGGCTTGAAACGGTGAGCGATGCAGAACGCGAAGTCGCGCTGGGCCGCGATCTTGCGCAACGCCCGGATCGCGCCGAGCTTCAGGCCACGGACCGCCTTGGAACTGAACTCCAGAAACAGCACTTCATCCGACCCACAGCCGGCCGCCACCTGCGGGTCGGCTGCACCAGTCAGAAACACGGTCGTGACCTTGTAGCCGCTGCCCTCGAACAGGCTGGCGTATTGACGGGCACAATCGAGGAAAGGCCCGTCATAGCCATGACAGAACTGCAGGATGCGCGGTTCAGAGCGGCTGTTCATAGGCGGCAGCGCCGTCCTTGACGACAAGGATATCTTCCATGATCAAGTACTGCAGATCGGAGCCGAAGAACATGTTCAGGGCATCGGTCGGCGAACAGATCATCGGCTCACCGCGACGGTTGAGCGAGGTGTTCAGCGAGACGCCGTTGCCGGTCAACGTCTCCAGCGCCTTCATCATGTCGTAGTAGCGCGGGTTGTACTCGCGCTTGAGCACTTGGGCACGGGACGTGCCGTCTTCATGGACCACCTCCGGCACGCGGCTTTTCCACTCCTCGGCCACTTCGAAGGTGAAGGTCATGAAGGGCGCCGGGTGGTCGACCTTGATCATCTGCGGGGCGACCGTATCGAGCATCGACGGGCAGAAGGGTCTCCAGCGTTCGCGGAACTTGATCTGCTCGTTGATGCGGTTGGCCACGCCCGGCACGCTCGGGCAACCGATGATCGAGCGGCCACCCAGGGCACGAGGGCCGAACTCCATGCGGCCCTGGAACCAGGCCACCGGGTTGCCATCGACCATGATCTTGGCGATGCGCTGCGGCATGTCGTCGAGCTTGCGCCATTTCGGCGCGTTGGGGTGACGGGCGCAGGCTGCGATCACATCTTCGTTGGAGTAGGACGGGCCGAGGTAGACGTGCTCCATCTTCTCGACCGGCACGCCGCGGGCGTGGGACACGTAGGCGGCCGCCCCCACTGCCGTGCCGGCATCGCCGGAGGCTGGCTGCACGAACAGTTCCTTCACGTCGGGACGGGCGATGATCTTCTGGTTGAGCTTCACGTTCAGCGCACAACCGCCGGCGAAGGCCAGCTTGCCGGTTTCGCGCAGGGTGTCGCCCAGGTAGTGGTCGATCATCTGCAGGGCGATCTTCTCGAACAGTGCCTGCATGCTGGCTGCGTAATGGATGTACGGCTCGTCAGCGATGTCGCCTTCGCGCTTGGGCCCCAGCCATTCGATCAACTTGGGCGAGAAGTAGAAGCCCTTGCCTTTCTCTTTGTAGCGGCGCAAGCCAATGACGTTGGCGTAGTCGGTGTTGATCACCAACTCGCCGTTTTCGAAACTGGCCAGGCGTGAGAAGTCATATTTGCTGGCATCGCCATAGGGCGCCATGCCCATGACCTTGAATTCGCCGTCGAGCATTTCGAACCCGAGGAATTCGGTGATGGCACCGTACAGGCCCCCCAGCGAATCCGGATCGAAGAACTCCTTGATCTTGTGGATCTTGCCGTTCTCGCCGTAGCCGAAGAAAGTGGTGGCGTACTCGCCTTTGCCGTCGATGCCCAGGATCGCGGTCTTTTCCTTGAAGCCGGAGCAGTGATAGGCGCTGGAGGCATGAGCCAGGTGGTGTTCCACGGGCTCGATCTTGACCTTTTTCGGGTCGAAGCCCAGCTGTTCCAGGCACCAGACGATCTTCTTGCGGTAGCGCTTGTAGCGGCGGTTGCCCATCAGAATCGCGTCGAGGGCGCGGTCCGGTGCGTACCAGTAGCGTTTGGCGTAGTGCCAGCGCGCCTTGCCGAACAGGCTGATGGGCGCGAACGGGATGGCAATGACATCGACGTCGGAGGGCTTGATACCGGCTTGTTCCAGGCAGAACTTCGCCGATTCGTAGGGCATGCGGTTTTTTGCATGCTTGTCGCGCACGAAACGCTCTTCTTCGGCGGCGGCAATCAGCTTGCCGTCGATGTACAGGGCCGCGGAAGGGTCATGGCTGAGGGCGCCGGACAGGCCAAGAATCGTCAATGCCAAGGGATAGGCCTCTTCATTCGATAAAGATGCGCCAGCGGCCTGGTGGGCGGGTGGCGGCTAAAAGGCGGGATTATAACGCAAAGCGCAGCGTGCGCATGCCTCTGCAAAGGCTACGCCTTTGGCCAGGGCACAAACTCCACAAACACGGCAATCCCGCAGCTCACCCATCACGCGGTCACTGGCGCGGCCTAGCCGGGGCGACCGCAATGGGCCCGTCAGCGACCGCCAGGCCTCATTCGGCGATCAGCCAATCCATGCGGTAGCTGCCCTCGGTCTGCGCCAATTCCCGGGCGAGCCAAGGCAGCAGTTCCTTGAGCTCATCTTCCAGCCCCCAAGGCGGGTTAGCGATGGCCAGCCCGGATCCATTGAGGCCCTGCGGGCTGTCCTGGTGGTGCACATACAGTTCGACACGCAACAGCTTGGGCGCGCCAGTGCTGGTGAGGTCCTGGTAGAAACGGGTCAGCGAGCGCTGGTCTTTGATGGGGTACCAGATGGCCACCACCGTCTGGCGCATCCGACCAATGGCTTCCTTCATCGCAGCCGTGCAACGCTTGAGCTCATCAGCCTGCTCGAACGGCGGGTCGATGAGCATGACCGCGCGTTTTTCCTGCACGGGCAACAAGGCGCGCGGCACGTGCCAACCCTCGCCCAGGTGCACGACCACGCGCGGATCCTTCTTCATGTTTTCCTTAAGCAGCGGCCCGTCCTCGGGGTGCTTCTCGTTGAGCAAGGCGCGGTCCTGCTGGCGCATCAGGCGACGCGCCAATTCAGGGGAGCCTGGGTAGTAGCGCAGCTCGCCATCGGCATTCAGGCGCTTGATGACGCGCAGGTAATCGGCGGTCATGGCCGGCAGGTCATCACGGTTCCACAGCCGCGCGACCCCCTCGAGGTACTCACCGGTTCGGCTCGCCTGATCACCCTTGAGGTCGTACAGCCCCAGCCCGGCATGGGTGTCGAGGTAGGCGAACGGTTGCTCCTTGCGCGACATCAGGGCGATGAGGCGGGTCAGCACGATATGTTTGAGAACGTCGGCATGGTTGCCGGCGTGGAAGGCGTGACGATAATTCATGGCAACTCCTGCGCAGGACGCAAGTTTACCCTGCCTGGCAAACGACGTCAGGCCTGACGGTCCCCAGAGAACAACGAACCCGCCACCGCAGTGCTGCACGAACCCTCAAAGGCCGTGCGGACACTGCTGGAGCGGGTCCGGCTTTCAGCTAGCAGCGAGCCTTGGTGGCTGTCACTTGTCAGCGCGATAAGCCGCATCTGCCGTTTCAAAGCGGCTGACCATCGCCTGCGATGGGCGGCCCAGCTTGCTCACCAGGACGATGGCGATGCTGGCGAACAGGAAGCCAGGGATGATTTCGTACAAGCCCATGGTGTCGAAGCTTTTCCACAGGATCACGGTCAGCGCACCCACCACGATACCGGCCAGCGCGCCGTTGCGCGTCATGCCCTTCCACAGCACCGAGATCAGCACGACAGGGCCGAATGCAGCGCCGAAGCCGGCCCAGGCGTAGGCCACCAGGCCCAGCACGCGGTTTTCAGGATTGGCAGCCATGGCGATGGCGATCAAGGCCACGGCCAGTACCATCAGACGACCGACCCACACCAGTTCTCGCTGGGAGGCGTTCTTGCGCAGGAAGGCTTTGTAAAAGTCTTCGGTCAGCGCACTCGAGCACACCAGCAGCTGGCAACTCAGGGTACTCATCACCGCCGCCAGGATGGCCGACAGCAGGACGCCGGCGACCCACGGGTTGAACAGGATCTTCGCCAACTCGATGAACACGCGCTCGTGGTTTTCATTCACTGGCCCGGCCACCTCAGGGTGGGCCGAGAAATAGGCGATGCCGAAGAAACCGACGGCGCAGGTACCGGCCAGGCACAGGATCATCCAGGTCATGGAGATGCGGCGTGCGTTGGCGATGGACTTCACCGAGTCGGCGGCCATGAAGCGCGCCAGAATATGGGGCTGACCGAAGTAGCCCAGGCCCCAGCCCATCAGCGAGATGATCCCGATGAAGCTCGCACCCTTGAGCAGGTCGAAGTGCGCCGGGTTGACGGCTTCGATGGCGGCGAAGGTCTGGTCGAAGCCACCGGTGGAGATCAGCACGATTACCGGCGTCAGGATCAGCGCGAAGATCATCAGCGATGCCTGGACCGTGTCGGTCCAGCTCACGGCCAGGAAGCCACCGACGAAGGTGTAGATGATGGTAGCGGCAGCACCTGCCCACAGCGCTGTCTCGTACGACATGCCGAAGGTGCTTTCGAACAGGCGAGCACCGGCCACGATGCCGGAGGCGCAATAGATAGTGAAGAACACCAGAATGACGATGGCAGAGATGATTCGCAGCAGGCCGCTCTTGTCTTCGAAACGGCTGGAGAAATAGTCCGGCAGGGTGAGCGCATCGCCGTTGTGCTCGGTCTGTACGCGCAGACGGCCGGCGACGAACAGCCAGTTCAGGTAGGCGCCGACGGTTAGGCCGATGGCGATCCAGACTTCCGACAGCCCCGCGAAATAGATGGCGCCGGGCAGGCCCATCAGCAGCCAACCACTCATGTCGGAAGCACCGGCCGACAATGCGGTGACCACGCTGCCTAGGCTGCGACCGCCAAGGATGTAGTCGGAAAGGTTCTTGGTGGCGCGGTAGGCAGCGAAGCCGATCAGCACCATTGCTGCGATGTAGATCACGAATGTGATCGTTAACGGATTACCCATGTGTTGGCCCTGGCGTTTGTTGTTATCTCATGCGCACCCACATCGTTGGTGGTTGCACCCAGGCGGCAGATGCTATTCAACAACATAAATCCGGTGCAACCATTTTTCACTGTGAAGTTGCACCCAAGTATGCTTTTTCAGACAAAGCCCCGTTTTTGCTCCCTAATGAGGCAGGCGTTGCCCTTTTATAGAACAAAATCTTGTCGACTTGACGCTTTGACCCTCACTAAAAACGACAGCCTGACGAGTTGCACCTTATTCGCGACATTTTAGGGTTGCACCTGGTTGCACCCGCGTTTTCCTACAGATAATCTTGTCGCCAGCTTAAGCCGCACTCGTGGCAATAATGAGGATAAGAAATGGCGACGACCACCCTTGGGGTCAAACTCGACGACCCTACCCGTGAACGACTCAAGGCCGCTGCGCTGTCCGTGGACCGCACGCCGCATTGGTTGATCAAGCAAGCGATCTTCAGCTACCTGGAGAAGCTCGAGGGTGGCGCGACCCTGACCGAAATCAGTGGCCAGGCCCTGGGCCTGAGCGATGAAGCCGGCGATGTACAGCCCGAGCAAGGTCACCAGAGCTTCATGGAATTCGCCGAAAGCATCCTGCCGCAGTCGGTCCTGCGCTCGGCCATTACCGCCGCCTACCGTCGGCCCGAGCAGGAAATGGTGCCGATGCTGCTGGAGCAGGCGCGCCTGAGCGCTCCGCTTGCCGACGCGGCCAACAAGATGGCTGCCGGCATCGCCGAGAAGCTGCGCAACCAGAAGAGCACCGGTGGCCGGGCCGGCATCGTTCAAGGCCTGCTGCAGGAATTCTCGTTGTCTTCGCAGGAAGGTGTGGCGCTGATGTGCCTGGCCGAAGCGCTGCTGCGCATCCCCGACAAAGGCACCCGCGACGCCCTGATCCGCGACAAGATCAGCACCGGTAACTGGCAGCCGCACCTGGGCAACAGCCCGTCGCTGTTCGTCAACGCCGCCACCTGGGGCCTGTTGCTGACGGGCAGGCTGGTAAGCACCCACAATGAGTCCGGGCTGACCTCCTCGCTGACCCGGATCATCGGCAAGAGCGGCGAGCCGATGATCCGCAAGGGCGTGGACATGGCCATGCGCTTGATGGGCGAGCAATTCGTCACCGGCGAAACCATCGCCGAAGCACTGGCCAATGCCACGCGCTTCGAGTCCAAGGGCTTCCGCTATTCCTATGACATGCTCGGTGAAGCAGCACTCACCGAGCACGATGCCCAGAAGTACCTGGCATCCTATGAGCAAGCCATCCACTCGATCGGCAAGGCTTCCAACGGCCGTGGTATCTATGAAGGCCCGGGCATCTCCATCAAGCTCTCGGCCCTGCACCCACGCTACAGCCGTGCCCAGTACGAGCGGGTGATGGAAGAGCTGTACCCGCGCCTGCTGTCCCTGACCCTGCTGGCCAAGCAATACGACATCGGCCTGAACATCGATGCCGAGGAAGCCGACCGCTTGGAGCTGTCCCTGGACCTGCTCGAGCGCCTGTGCTTCGAGCCCGCGCTGGCCGGCTGGAACGGTATCGGCTTCGTGATCCAGGCGTACCAGAAGCGCTGCCCGTATGTAATCGACTACGTGATCGACCTGGCCAAGCGCAGCCGCCACCGCCTGATGATCCGCCTGGTGAAAGGTGCCTACTGGGACAGCGAGATCAAGCGCGCCCAGGTCGAAGGCCTGGAGGGCTACCCGGTTTACACCCGCAAGGTCTACACCGACGTGTCGTACGTGGCCTGCGCGCGCAAGCTGCTGGCTGTGCCCGAGGCTATCTACCCGCAGTTCGCCACGCACAACGCCCACACCCTGTCGGCCATCTACCAGATCGCCGGGCAGAACTACTACCCCGGCCAGTACGAGTTCCAGTGTCTGCACGGCATGGGTGAGCCGCTGTACGAACAGGTGGTCGGCAAGATCGCCGACGGCAAGCTGAACCGCCCTTGCCGCGTGTATGCGCCGGTCGGCACCCACGAAACCCTGCTGGCCTACCTGGTTCGCCGCCTGCTGGAAAACGGCGCGAACACCTCGTTCGTCAACCGCATCGCCGACCAGTCCATTTCCATCCAGGAACTGGTCGCCGACCCTGTTACCAGCATCGAGCGCATGGGTACCCAGGAAGGCCGCATCGGCTTGCCACACCCCCGCATTCCGCTGCCACGTGACCTATACGGCACCGAGCGGGCCAACTCCGCCGGCATCGACATGGCCAACGAACACCGCCTGGCTTCGCTGTCCTGCGCCATGCTGGCCACCGCCAACAACGACTGGAAAGCCGGTCCGCTGCTGGCCTGCACCGCCAGTGACAGCGCGGCAACGCCGGTGCTGAACCCTGCCGATCACCGCGATGTGGTCGGCCACGTTCAGGAAGCGACCGTTGCAGACGTCGACAATGCCATCCAGTGCGCACTCAACGCAGCGCCCATCTGGCAGGCCACCCCGCCAGCCGAGCGCGCCGCCATCCTGGAACGCACGGCCGACCTGATGGAAGCCGAGATTCAGCCCCTGATGGGTCTGTTGATCCGCGAAGCCGGCAAAACCTTTGCCAACGCCATTGCCGAAGTGCGCGAAGCCGTCGACTTCCTGCGCTACTACGCCGTCCAGGCGCGCAACGACCTGAGCAACGATGCCCACCGCCCATTGGGCCCGGTGGTGTGCATCAGCCCATGGAACTTCCCGCTGGCGATCTTCACCGGCCAAGTGGCAGCAGCTTTGGCCGCCGGCAACCCAGTATTGGCCAAGCCTGCCGAGCAAACCCCGCTGATCGCCGCCCAGGCCGTGCGCCTGCTGCTGGAAGCCGGCATTCCGGAAGGTGTCCTGCAACTGCTGCCGGGCCGCGGCGAAACCGTCGGTGCTGGCCTGGTGGGTGACGAGCGCGTCAAGGGCGTGATGTTCACCGGTTCCACCGAAGTGGCTCGCCTGCTGCAACGCAACGTGGCAGGCCGCCTGGACAACCAGGGTCGCCCAGTGCCACTGATCGCCGAAACCGGCGGCCAGAACGCGATGATCGTCGACTCCTCGGCACTGACCGAGCAGGTGGTGATCGATGTCGTGTCCTCAGCCTTCGACAGTGCCGGCCAGCGTTGCTCCGCGCTGCGCGTACTGTGCCTGCAGGAAGACTCCGCCGACCGCGTGATCGAGATGCTCAAGGGCGCCATGGCCGAAAGCCGGCTCGGTTGCCCGGATCGCCTGGCCGTGGATATCGGCCCGGTGATCGACGCTGAAGCCAAGGCTGGCATCGAGAAGCACATCCAGGGCATGCGCGAGAAAGGCCGCTCGGTCTATCAGGTGGCGATTGCCGACAGTGCCGAGATCAAGCGTGGCACCTTCGTGATGCCAACTTTGATCGAACTGGACAGCTTCGACGAGCTCAAGCGCGAGATCTTCGGCCCAGTACTGCACGTGGTGCGCTACAACCGCCGCAACCTGGACCATTTGATCGAGCAGATCAACAATTCGGGCTATGGCCTGACCCTGGGTGTGCACACACGCATCGACGAAACCATCGCCAAGGTGGTCGAGTCGGCCCATGCCGGCAACATGTACGTCAACCGCAACATTGTCGGTGCCGTGGTGGGCGTACAGCCGTTCGGTGGCGAAGGCCTGTCGGGCACTGGCCCGAAAGCCGGCGGCCCGCTGTACCTGTACCGCCTGCTGTCGACCCGCCCGGCGGACGCCATCGGCAGCCACTTCCAGCACCAGGACGGCGAAGCCAAGCCAGACCGCGCGCTGCACGAGCAGCTTGTCAAGCCGCTCCACGCCCTGAAGGCCTGGGCCGAGAGCAATCAGCTGTCCGACCTCGCCGTGCTGTGCAGCCAGTTCGCCAGCCAGTCGCAGAGCGGTATCGCCCGTCTGCTGCCTGGCCCGACCGGCGAGCGCAACACTTACACCATCCTGCCACGCGAACACGTGCTGTGCCTGGCGGACAACGAAACCGACCTGCTGGCGCAGTTCGCCGCCGTGCTGGCGGTGGGAAGCTCAGCGGTGTGGGCCGACGGCGAACCCGGCAAGGCCCTGCGCGCCCGCCTGCCACGCGAACTGCAGGCCAAGGTGAAGCTGGTACCGGACTGGAGCAAGGACGAAGTGGCGTTCGATGCCGTGATCCATCACGGCGATTCGGACCAGCTGCGCAGTGTCTGCCAGCAGGTGGCCAAGCGTGCCGGGGCGATTGTCGGGGTACACGGCTTGTCCAGCGGTGATCATCAGATTGCACTGGAGCGTCTGGTAATCGAGCGGGCGGTGAGTGTGAACACTGCGGCGGCTGGGGGTAACGCCAGCTTGATGACCATTGGCTAACGCTGAAGGTTGAACAAAAAGGGAGAGCTCGGCTCTCCCTTTTTTATGGTCGCACTCTAGCCGGAGTGACAACCTGACCATGTACCGGCGCCCGTCCAATAGCGGGGGTATGACGCGACGTGTCGCGAAGCGACTTTCGACACAACGGGCTTCACCTTTCTCACGCCATATCACCCAGACCTATTAACCTGTCCTGGCCATCCAACCCGCTTCTACACTCGCAGCATTGCGCACCAGGACCGCCATCATGCCCGAGACCTTGCTTAGCACCCGAAACCTGGCATTCGAACTCTATGAAGTCCTCGACGCCGAAAGCCTCACCCAGCGCCCCCGCTTTGCCGAGCACAGCCGTGAAACCTTCGACGCTGCGCTGACCACCGCGCGCACCATCGCCGAGAAATATTTCGCCCCCCACAACCGCAAAGCTGACGAAAACGAACCGCGCTACGTAGACGGCCGCGCCGAGCTGATTCCCGAGGTCAAGCCTGCCGTGGATGCTTTTCTTGAAGCCGGGTTCCTCAACGCCAACCGCGACTTCGAGGTCGGGGGCATGCAGTTGCCCAGCCTGGTGTCACAAGCCTGCTTTGCCCATTTTCAGGCGGCGAACGCCGGCACCACCGCCTACCCGTTTCTGACCATGGGCGCGGCCAACCTGATCGAGAGCTTCGGCAGCGAAGAACAAAAGCGCCTGTACCTGCAGCCGATGATCGAGGGCCGCTACTTCGGCACCATGGCCCTGACCGAACCCCACGCCGGCTCATCGCTGGCTGACATCCGCACCCGCGCAGAACCGGCCGGTGACGGCAGCTACCGGCTCCGGGGCAACAAGATTTTCATCTCCGGCGGTGACCATGAGCTGTCGGAAAACATCGTGCACATGGTCCTGGCCAAACTGCCGGATGCCCCACCGGGGGTCAAAGGCATCTCGCTGTTCATCGTGCCCAAGTACCTGGTCGGGCCCGACGGCAGCCGGGGCTCGCGCAATGACGTAGTGCTGGCGGGGCTGTTTCACAAGATGGGCTGGCGCGGCACCACGTCCACGGCGCTGAACTTCGGCGACAACGGCCAGTGCGTGGGCTATCTGGTCGGCCAGCCACATCAAGGCCTGGCCTGCATGTTCCAGATGATGAACGAAGCACGCATCGGCGTCGGCATGGGCGCGGTCATGCTCGGTTACGCCGGTTACCTGTACTCGCTGGACTATGCGCGGCAGCGCCCACAGGGCCGATCAGCCGAAAACAAGGACCCGCAAACCCCGGCCATCCCGATCATCGAGCACACCGATGTCAAAAGGATGCTGCTTGCGCAAAAGGCCTATGTGGAAGGCGCTTTCGACCTGGGCTTGTATGCGGCGCGCCTGTTCGACGACACCCACACGGCGCCCGATGAAGACACTCGCCAGCAGGCCCAGGCGCTGCTCGACCTGTTGACGCCCATCGTCAAATCCTGGCCCTCGGCGTATTGCCTGAAAGCGAACGAACTGGCCATCCAGATTCTCGGCGGCCACGGCTACACCCGGGAGTACCCGGTCGAGCAGTATTACCGTGACAATCGCCTGAACCCCATCCACGAAGGGACCGAGGGCATCCAGTCGCTCGATTTGCTGGGCCGCAAGCTGGCCCAGAACGGGGGTGCCGGGCTCAAGCACTTGATGCGCCTGATCGCTGTCACTGGTGAGCGCGCCAGCCATCACCCCAACCTCGACCCGCTGCGCCAGCCACTGGAACAGCTGGTCAATCGCTTGCAAGGTGTCACCCTTGCCCTGCTCGGCGACCTGGCCCAGGGCAAGGTCGCCGGCGCCCTGGCCAACTCGGCCCTTTACCTCAAGGTCTTCGGCCATTGCGTGATTGGCTGGCGCTGGCTGGAACAGGCGATTCATGCCGAACTCGGTCTGCTTCAGCGCGCCGCGGCTGACCGCGACTTCTACCTCGGCAAGCTGCAGGCAGCCCGGTATTTCCTGACCTGCGAAATACCGGGCTGCCATGCAGACCTGGCCTTGCTTGAAGCGCGCGATGACACCAGCTTGAACATGCAACAAGAGTGGTTCTAGAAAGTGGCCTTGGCCCGCTCATCGTTGCGGGCACTCCCCTGCTGACGGCACACGTCGAGCGGTGCGGGTGATGGCAATGCCAGTGGCGACTATCGCGATACCCAGGTAGGTCGTCCAATGAATGGCATCGCCGAACATCAACGCCGCCCAAATGAGCGTTACAGGGGGTTCCAGGTAAACCAACGCGGACACCCGTGTTGCCGACAGTTTGGTCAAGAGTATCCACAGGCTCAGGTAGGCGATGAAGGTCGAAAACAAGGTCAACCACGCCACCGCCACCCATACCTGAGCACTGCTGGGCAGCTCGATCAGGCGCAACGGCACTCCTGTGACACTGAGCAGTACCAGCGTCGCGCTCGATTGCAGGAAGAGCGGCATCAACAAGCCCTCTTTACTGTGATCCGTGCCCATGACCGACTGTCGCCGTTGGTAAAGGGTGGCGATCGATAACGTGATCGCGGCAATCAGCGGCAGCGCATACAGCCATAGCTCGAGCCGAGTGGAAGACAGGCTGTACTCACCAAGAATCACCACACTGACCCCGGCAAACCCGAGTACCAGCCCAAGCCACTCCTGCCTGCCGCTTCGCTCCTGCTGATCCGCACTACCCATCGCCGCCGTGATCAGGGGCTGCAGCGCGCAGATGATGGCGGCTATCCCCGCAGGCAAGCCACCGCGTATGGCAATGTAGACACTGATCAGGTAAGCGAACTGAGCCAGGAAGCCGATGACCGCGTTGTAGCGAACTTGCGCCCAGGACAGGTTACGTAATCGATGCAAAACAAACGGCAATAAACAAAGACTGACCAACAGGAAGCGCCAGAACAGCAAGTTCACTGCGCCTGCATCCTGCGTGCCGAGCCGGGCGCCAATGAAACCGGAACTCCAGGACAGGACAAAGGTTGTTTGCAGGAAAATGTGGGAGGGCCAGTTATGTTGCATCTCTACACCTCCAAATGACGCGGGCGATGGTAAAGAGTGGATTTACGGCCACCCACCTCTACCCGATCAGCCAAGCGCTCATTAAACAAACTCAGCCTCTTGGCTAGGCGCAGAGCGCAGGCACGCTGTTATCCGGTGCCCGCTGCCTAGGCATTTCGGCAGTTGGACATTCGTTGACCTCACCTTAGGAAGGGGTATAAAGCCTGTACAGTTGATTAAATCGAAGTGCTGATTCGATCCAGCCAAACCAGGTGCTTTCATGGGCAAAGGTCTAGATATCAATGTGTTGCGAACTTTTCAGGCCGTGGCTCGACTCGGTCGTTTCAACGCAGCGGCAGACTATGTCCATCGCAGTCCTTCAGCGGTGACCACGCAGATACAGAAGCTCGAAGAGCAGGTTGGCCAACAGCTGTTTGCGCGCAGCAACCAGGCAGTGGAGCTCACCCCCGCAGGCCGGCATCTACTGGGCGAGGCGACACGCTTTCTGATCGCCCACGACAAGCTGCTGGCGACGCTGTCCCCCCGGCAACTGACAGGCAAAGTCCGTCTGGGGGTACCGGATGGCTATGCCGCCACGCTCATGAGTGAATGCCTGCCGGTATTCGTTGCCAGTAATCCGAAGATGGAGCTGGAAGCTGTGGCGTGCTCCAGCGCGCAGTTGCTGGACCTGTTTGCCAGGCAGCAACTAGACCTGGCCGTGGCGGTCAGCAGCGAGCACATCCAACAGGGTGACTGGCTGCGCCCCACAAAACCCCGTTGGGCCGCCGCGAAGGGCTTCATCCGCGATCACAGCCGCCCGCTACCTCTGGCATTGCAGCTAAAGGGCTGTCCCTACCGGGAGGCAGCGGTACAGGCATTGAAAGCCGAAGGCATTGCGTACCGTATCCTGCTGGAAAGTGCCAACTGGCATGCGGTACTGGCCTGTGTCAAAAGTGGCCTGGCAGTTGGCATCGTCGAGGAACTCGAAGCCGACGACTCGCTCGTTTTTTTGCATGACCAGGACCTGCCGACGCTTCCCGCGCACGGCATCTACCTGTTGACAGACACCGCGCACCCTGTGGCCGTGCATTTGCACGCAGTGCTCAAGGCTGCGATTCAAAAAGAAGCCGACTCAGAGTTCGCCGCAACGCAAACGCCCGTTAATGCCTGACCAGCACATCAGTAGGCTGCCATAATGACCCGGCATTGCCCGAGCCCGCAGCGCGGCCCGTCTCGGCATTGCCCAGCGCGTGGTTCCAGGGAGCCACCGTGTATCCGGAGGCTTGTCCATGTTCGATTCCAGCACCCTGCTGCGCCAGCGCTTCGCCGCCCTGCGCAGCACGGCGGATCTGTTTTCCTTGCGCCATGTCAGGCAGTCGCACCAGGCATTGTCCGTGCGCCGCAACGTCGCCGAGCCGCCTGCCTTGAGCCAGGACGAGGGCGCCATGCTGACCGTGCGCATCAACGGTGTGGAGGCCTACGCCGCCACGGCCGATCTGTCCCAGAGTGGCCTGCAGCGCGCATTGGAGCAGGCTGAAACCCTCGCTCGACAGATTGCCCGCTACAGCCTGCTGGACCTGCGCGAACAGCCTGTGCCGACCGGGCGCCACGATTACCTTTCGCCTCATTTCGACCAACCGATGCCGGGCCTTGCCGACTGCCTCGGCTTGCTCGCCGAAGAGTCGGCCAGCGTGCCGTCGGACTCGCGCCTGGTGGACTGGCAGGCAAGCCTTGGCATGAGCCTGGTCGAGCAGACTTACCTGAACTCGGCCGGTGCCGAACTGCGCCAGGCCCAGCGCTTTCTGTTCCCTGGCCTGGCCGTGACGGCCAGCGATGGCCAGGACAGCCAGAGCCGCAGCCTGGGCAGGGAGAACTTCGGTCAGCAGGGCGGCTTCGAAATCATCGAGCGCTGCGGCCTGAGGGGCTCGGCCCGGCAGGTTGCCGACCAGGCCCTGCAATTGCTGCAGGCGCCGAACACGCCCAGCGGCGTACGCGACCTGCTGTTGATGCCTGACCAGATGATGCTGCAGATCCACGAATCCATCGGCCACCCCTTGGAGATGGACCGCATCCTGGGCGATGAGCGCAACTACGCCGGTACCAGCTTCGTCAAAGCCAGTGACTTTGGCCAGTTGCAGTACGGCTCTTCCCTGCTGAACGTAACCTTCGACCCGACCTTGAACGAAGAGCTGGCCAGCTACAGCCACGACGACGATGGCACGCCGGCCAGCAAGCAATTTCTCATTCAGGACGGCGTGCTGCTGCGCCCGCTGGGCGGTGCCCTTTCCCAGTTCCGCTCTGGTCTTGGCGGCGTGGCCAATAGCCGCGCCTGCGGCTGGAACCGGGCGCCGATCGACCGCATGGCGAACCTGAACATAGAGCCGGGCGACCAGTCCCTGGATCAGCTGATCGCAGGTATCGAGCATGGCATCCTGATGCGCACCAACCGGTCCTGGTCCATCGACGATGCGCGCAACAAGTTCCAGTTCGGCTGCGAATGGGGCCAACTGATCGAAAATGGCGAACTCAAGGGCATCGTGAAGAACCCCAACTATCGCGGCATCTCCGCACGGTTCTGGCGCAACCTGGCCGCCGTCGGCGACCGCAGCACCTTCCAGGTCCTGGGGACGCCCAATTGTGGCAAGGGCGAGCCCAACCAGGTGATCCGGGTTGGGCACGCCTCGCCAGCTTGCGTGTTCAGCGCCATCGACGTGTTTGGAGGAGATGCATGATGAAACAGGCCTTCCAATCCCTCATCGACACCCTGGGCGCTGCCCTGCAAGCAGGCGAACACTACACCCTGGGGTTGAGTGCCGAGCATTCGCAGTTCGTGCGCTTTAACCACGCCAAGGTTCGTCAGGCGGGCGAGGTGAGCCAGGCCAGTGCTCACCTGCGCTTGATCCACGCTGGTCGTCAGGCCGAGCAACAAGTGACCCTTAGCGGTGATGCGCACCTGGACCGCCAGCGCCTGCTCGATGCCCTGTCGCAACTGCGCCAGATGCTGCCGCTACTGGCGGCAGACCCGTACCTGAGGCTGGATGAAAGTGCCTGGCGCAGTGATAGCCAACAGACGCATGCTCTGCCCGACCTGAATGAGGTGCTGGCCCTGCTGGAACAGGAAACCGGTGACCTGGACCTGGTCGGCATTTATGCCGCAGGCCCGATCTGGCGGGGTTTCGCCAGCTCGTTCGGCGCCTTTGGCTGGCACCAGGCCAATAGCTTCAACATCGACTGGAGCCTGTTCCACGAGAGCGGCCAGGCGGTCAAGGCCAACTATGCCGGGCAGGTATGGCGTGCCGACGACTTCACCGCCCGCCTGCGTCAGGCTCGGGCACAGTTGGGCTACCTGGGGCGTGCGCCGGTGGTACTGCAACCGGGCAGCTACCGCGCCTACCTGGCGCCAGCGGCCATGGACGAAATCGCCGGCATGCTGTGCTGGGGTGGCTTCTCGGCGCAGGCCCTGGCGACCGGCAGCAGTGCCCTGCAGCGGTTGTACAGCGGTGACGCCACCCTGAGCCCACTGATCAGCTTCACCGAGCAGGTCAGCGGCTCACTGAGTCCAGCGTTCTCCGACGAGGGCTCACCGCGCCTGGACGTGGCGCTGATCGAGCAGGGCAAGCCAGCACGACGCCTGGTTTGCGCGCGCAGCGCGGCCGAGTTCGGGGTGTTGGCCAACGGGGCCGACAGCCACGAGTCGCCCTGTGCGCTCAGCCTCGCACCCGGCCAATTACCCCGTGAACAGGTTCTGGAGCGGCTCGGCACCGGCCTGTACATCAGCAACCTGTGGTACTTGAACTACTCCGACCTGCCCGCAGCGCGCATGACCGGCCTGACCCGCTTCGCCACGTTCTGGGTGCAGGACGGGCAGATCCAGGGGCCGGTCAACACGATGCGCTTCGATGACAGCCTGTACAACCTGCTGGGCGAGCAACTGGAGGCGTTGACGTGCGAGCGAGAGCTGATTCTGTCGACCAGCACTTACGGGCAACGCAGTACCGGATCGAGTCATTTGCCCGGCGCGCTGGTCAAAGCGCTGACGCTGACATTGTGATTGGATTTTGCCGGCCACCTCACGGCGGTAGCCACGCCTGCCCCGCCCCGTAGGCGCGGCGCTTGCCGTCGAGAGGCCAGTACAGACAGACGAGGACGTCATGCCCGAACGCAACCCGCTCGACCCCATCACCGCCCGCTGGCTGCCATGGGTGGTGGCGATCGCCTTCTTCATGCAGTCGCTGGACGGCACCATTCTCAACACCGCGCTGCCCGCCATGGCCCGCTCCCTGGCCGAAGACCCCTTGCGCATGCAGGGTGTGATCATTTCGTACATGCTCACCGTGGCTTTGCTGATCCCCGCCTCGGGCTGGATCGCCGACCGTTTCGGCACCAAGCGCATCTTCTTCAGAGCCATCCTGCTGTTCAGTTTCGGCTCGTTGCTGTGCGCAGTGGCCAACAGCCTGGGCTTTCTGATCTTCGCGCGGATCGTGCAAGGGCTCGGCGGGGCGCTGATGCTGCCGGTCGGCCGGCTGGTGGTGCTGCGCGCCTACCCTCGCACCGAACTGGTGCGCATCATGAGCTTCATCACCATCCCTGGTCTGCTCGGGCCATTGCTGGGCCCGACGGTAGGTGGCTGGCTGGTGGAGATCCTGAGCTGGCACTGGATCTTCCTGCTCAACTTGCCGGTCGGCCTGCTGGGCTGTTACGCCGTCTGGAAGTTCATACCCGACCTGCGCGGCGCCGAGCGCACTACGTTCGACGGGCCGGGCTTTTTGCTGTTCGGCGCCGCGATGGTGCTGATCACCATCGCCATGGAAGGCCTGGGCGAGCTGCACCTGCCGCACTTGCGCGTCATGTTGCTGCTGTTCGCCGGCATGGCCTGCCTGGCGGCCTACTGGCTGCGAGCCGGGCGCGACCCGGAGCCGTTGTTCTCTCCGAGCCTGTTCCGCGTACGTACCTTCGCCATCGGTATCCTGGGCAACCTGTTCGCCCGCCTGGGCAGCGGTGCACTGCCGTTCCTGGTACCGCTGCTGCTTCAGGTAGCGCTTGGGTATTCACCGGCCCAGGCGGGCATGAGCATGATCCCCTTGGCGGCGGCGGCCATGGTCGCCAAGTCCGTCGCCAGGCCGCTGATCGAACGGCTCGGTTACCGCATCATCCTGACTGGCAACACGGTGCTGCTGGGCGTGCTGCTCGCTGGCCTGGGCCTGGTGGACGAGCAGACCCCGTACTGGTTGCTGCTGGTGCAACTGGGCCTGCTGGGCGCCGTGAACTCCCTGCAGTTCACTGCCATGAACACGGTGACGCTGATCGACCTGGACGATGCCAGCGCCAGTAGCGGCAACAGCTTGTTGTCGGTGGTGGCCCAGCTGTCGCTGAGCCTGGGGGTGGCTTGTGCTGGCGCGCTGCTGGGCGGCTTCACGGCAGCAGGCAGCGCCGAAGGCGTGGAAACCACCTTGGGTGCGTTCCAGCTGACGTTCTTCACCATCGGCATCATGGCTATGCTGGCGGCGGCCATCTTCCTGCAACTGGCGCCGACGGACGGAAGGCGTGCCCGTCGTCCGGAAGAGCACGTGGAGTCTTAGGGCGAATGGCGTCGGGGCTGGTAGACTGTGCAGCATTTTTCGCTTCGCACCGCAGGCCCGCCTCGTGACCACCGATTCCACCGCCTTTGCCACCTTGCCGTTGTCCGCCGCCATGCTGGCCAACCTGGACGCTCTCGGCTACACCTCGATGACGCCGATCCAGGCCCAGAGCCTGCCGGTCATTCTCAAGGGCCAGGACCTGATCGCCCAGGCCAAGACCGGCAGCGGCAAGACCGCCGCCTTCGGTATCGGCTTGCTCAACCCGATCAACCCTCGGTACTTCGGCTGCCAGGCGCTGGTGCTGTGCCCTACCCGCGAGCTCGCCGACCAGGTGGCCAAGGAACTGCGTCGCCTGGCCCGTGCCGAAGACAACATCAAGATCCTGACGCTGTGTGGCGGCGTGTCGCTGGGCCCGCAGATCGCCTCTCTGGAGCACGGCGCGCACATCATCGTCGGCACCCCGGGCCGCATCCAGCAGCACCTGGACAAGGGCACGCTGGTTTTGGGCGGCCTGAACACGCTGATCCTCGACGAAGCCGACCGCATGCTCGACATGGGCTTCTTCGATGCCATCGCCAGCATCATCGCCAAGACCCCAGCGCGCCGTCAGACCTTGCTGTTCTCCGCCACCTATCCCTCTGGCATCAAGCAGCTGGCGGCCGATTTCATGCGCGACCCGCAGCAGGTCAGAGTCGAAAGCCTGCATACCGACAACCAGATCGAGCAGCGCTTCATCGAAATCGCTCCCGAACAGCGCCTTGAAGCGGTTACCCGGGTGCTGGGCCATTATCGCCCGCAGTCCTGCGTGGCATTCTGCTTCACCAAGCAGCAGTGCGAAGACGTGGTGGCCCACCTTACGGCCAAGGGCATCGTGGCTCAGGCGCTGCACGGTGACCTGGAGCAGCGTGATCGCGACCAGGTGCTGACCATGTTCGCCAACCGCAGCAGCTCGGTGCTGGTGGCCACCGATGTGGCCGCCCGTGGCCTGGATATCGACGGCCTGGACATGGTTATCAACGTAGAGCTGGCGCGTGATGCCGAAATCCACGTGCACCGCGTGGGCCGCACCGGCCGCGCTGGCGAGAAGGGTATCGCGGTCAGCCTGGTCGCACCTGCCGAAGGCCATCGCGCCCAGGCCATCGAAGCCTTGCAGAAGAGCCCGCTGCGCTGGGACCTGTTGGACAGTCTCAAGAACAAGGGCGGTGAGCCGCTGCTGCCGGTCATGAGTACGCTGTGCATCGCAGCCGGGCGCAAGGACAAACTGCGCCCGGGCGATATTCTCGGTGCGCTGACCGGTGATGCCGGTATCCCCGGCAAGCAGGTGGGCAAGATTGCGATCTTTGATTTCCAGGCGTTTGTGGCGGTGGAGCGGGCGCTGGCCAAGCAGGCCATGCAACGCTTGAATAGCGGCAAGATCAAGGGCCGCTCCCTGAAAGTCCGCATCGTCTGACATTTTTTCGGGCCGCGTTGCAGCCTATCGCAGACAAGCCAGCCCCTACAGGATCATCACAGGCCTCCAGCCAGTTGCCGTCCCTGTAGGCGCTGGCGTGCCTGCGATGGGCCGCAACGCGGCCTCGGCTATTGATGAGGTAACACCGTGCACTCCACCGACGTGATCATCCTGGGCGCAGGCGCTGCCGGCCTGATGTGTGCCCAGCTCAGCGCCCGCCGAGGCCGCCGGGTCCTGCTGCTCGACCACGCCAACAAGCCAGGCAAGAAGATCCTGATGTCCGGCGGCGGGCGCTGCAATTTCACCAACCTGTACACCGAGCCGAGCAACTTTCTTTCGCACAACGCGCACTTCTGCAAGTCGGCCCTGGCTCGCTACACCCAGTGGGACTTCATCGAGCTGGTGTGCAAGCACGGCGTGCCCTACCACGAAAAAAAGCTCGGCCAGCTGTTCTGCGACAACAAGGCCAGCGACATCCTCGACATGCTCCTGGCCGAGTGCGACGAGGCCGGCGCCCAGATTCGCATGCACACCAGCATCGAGCAGATCGACAAGACCGACAACGGCTACCTGCTGCAGACCAGCGCCGGCCCATTCGCCTGCCAGTCGCTGGTGATCGCGACGGGTGGTCTGTCCATCCCGACGTTGGGTGCGACCGGTTTCGGCTACCAGGTGGCCCGACAGTTTGGCCATACCTTGCTGCCGACCCGCGCGGGCCTGGTGCCATTCACCATCACCGAGCCCCAGCTCAAGGCCATGTGCAGCGAGCTGTCCGGCACCTCGCTGGACTGCACCGCCAGCTGCAACGGCACCAGCTTCCGTGAAAACCTGCTGTTCACCCACCGGGGCCTGAGCGGCCCGGCGATCCTGCAGGTCTCATCGTTCTGGGAAGCCGGCGATACGCTTGAGATCAACCTGCTGCCTGACCGCGATGCGCTGGACTGGTTGCAGACCCAGCAAACCGAGCGCGGCAATGCTGAACTCAAGACCGTGCTGGGTGAGGTGTTCACGCGCAAGCTGGCCACTTTGCTGGCCGAGCAGTGGTTCGAATCCAAGCCGATGAAGCAGTACACACCGGCTGAACTGGCCCTGATCGCCGACAAGCTGGCACGCTGGCAACTGGTGCCTGCCGGCACCGAGGGTTACCGCACTGCCGAGGTGACCTTGGGCGGTGTGGACACCCGTGAGGTCTCGTCCAAGACCATGGAGTCGCTCAAGAGCCCGGGGCTTTACTTCATCGGTGAAGTGCTGGACGTCACGGGGCACCTGGGCGGCTTCAACTTCCAGTGGGCTTGGGCATCGGCCAACGCCGCAGCGCAGTTCGTCTAGGGTAGAATCCACCGCGCAGCACGGAACGCTTCTTGCTGGCACGTGCTCAATAGCGGGTGGCGGGGCGCCTGGCGGCCCCGCTCATCGCTACGGTATTTCTACGATCACTGCCCGGCAGGCCATCATGTCATCGAGCTCGTTACGTCATTCACTGCGTCGCCTGTGGGGCCAGGACAAGTTCAGCTACAGCATCCGGGTAACCATTGCCCTTACCGGCAGCCTTGCCCTGTGCTGGCACCAGAACGAAATGGCCCTGCTGATCCCGTTGTTTCTGGGCATCATCGCCAGTGCCCTGGCTGAAACCGACGACAGCTGGCAAGGCCGCCTCAGCGCCCTGGCGGTCACCCTGGTCTGTTTTGCCATCGCGGCGCTCGCGGTCGAACTGCTGTTCCCCTACCCCCTGATCTTCGTCTGCGCCCTGGCCCTGGCAGCGTTTGCCTTGACCATGCTGGGCGCCCTGGGCGAGCGCTACGGCGCCATCGCATCGGCAACACTCATCACGGCGGTCTACACGATGATCGGCGTGGACCAGCGCGGCGGGCAGGTGACGGACTTCTGGCACGAACCCATGCTGCTGGTGGCAGGCGCGGCCTGGTATGGGCTGCTCTCGGTGCTGTGGCAGGCGTTGTTCTCCAACCAGCCGGTGCAGCAGAGCCTGGCGAAGCTGTTCTTCGAACTGGGCAGCTATCTCAAGCTCAAGGCCAGCCTGTTCGAGCCTGTCCGCACCCTGGACGTCGAAGCACGTCGGCTCGAACTCGCCCAGCAAAATGGCAAGGTGGTGGCGGCCCTCAACGCGGCGAAGGAAATCATCCTGCACCGGGTGGGCAACAGCCAGCCCAACTCCAAGGTCAGCCGTTACCTGAAACTCTACTTCCTGGCCCAGGACATCCATGAGCGGGTCAGCGCCTCCCACTACCCCTACAATGCACTGGCCGAAGCTTTCTTCCACAGCGATGTGATGTTCCGGTGCCAGCGCCTGCTGCGCAAGCAAGGTGCCTCGTGCCAGGAACTTGCACGCTCGATTCGGTTGCGCCAACCCTTCGTGTTGGCCAGCGGCTTTACCGAGGCACTCGAAGACCTCAACGCTTCGCTCGAACACCTGCGCGGCCAGAACAACCCGGCCTGGCGCGGGCTGCTGCGTTCATTACGTGCACTGGCGGCCAACCTGGCCACGCTCGATCGCCTGCTCGGTGCCGCAAGCAACCCTGACAGCCTGGCCGATGCCAGCGACAGCAGCTTGCTGGACCGCTCGCCGCGCTCGCTCAAGGACATGGGCAAGCGCCTGCGCACGCAATTGACGCCCACCTCGCTGTTGTTCCGCCACGCCCTGCGCCTGCCGCTGGCCCTGTCCATCGGTTACGGCATGGTGCACCTGATCCACCCGACCCAGGGCTACTGGATCATCCTGACCACGCTGTTCGTGTGCCAACCCAACTACGGAGCAACCCGGCGCAAACTGGTGCAGCGCATCATCGGCACTGCCGTGGGCCTGACCGTCGGCTGGGCGCTGTTCGACCTGTTCCCCAACCCGGTCATCCAGTCGCTGTTCGCGGTCGTGGCGGGGGTGGTGTTCTTCGTCAACCGAACCACGCGCTACACCCTGGCCACCGCTGCGATCACACTGATGGTGCTGTTCTGTTTCAACCAGATCGGCGACGGCTACGGGCTGTTCCTGCCGCGGCTGTTCGACACCCTGGTCGGGAGCCTGATCGCCATTCTTGCCGTGTTCCTGTTCCTGCCCGACTGGCAAGGCCGCCGCTTGAACAAGGCCTTGGCCAACACGCTGATCTGTGCCAGCGAGTACCTGCGCCAGATCATGCAGCAATATGCCTACGGCAAGCGCGACGACCTGGCCTATCGCCTGGCGCGGCGCAATGCCCACAATGCCGATGCGGCCCTGTCGACGACCTTGGCTAACATGCTCATGGAGCCTGGCCACTTTCGCAAGGAGGCCGATGTGGGCTTCCGCTTCCTGGTGCTGTCGCACACCCTGCTCAGCTACCTGTCGGGACTGGGCGCCCACCGTGACACGGCTCTGCCGGCCGACGCACGGGAGCACTTGATCGAAGACGCAGGCAGCCGCCTGGCAAACAGCCTTGAGGAAATAGCCAATGGCCTGGCGGCGCGCTCACCGGTAGCGATTCACAGCGATGCCGAAGAAGCGCTTGCCAACGCCTTGGAGCAGATGCCCGAAGAGGTGGATGAACATCAGCGCCTGGTACAGACGCAACTGGCACTGATCTGCCGCCAATTGGCTCCGCTGCGTACGTTGGCGGCGCATTTGATCAAGAAGGATGCTCCGGCAGGTGGCGCTTCGCGTTAGGTCTGGAGCAAGGATGAATAGCTTTGATTAGTCTTCGCAGGCTGGCGAATCTCCAGGGACAGCGGATTGGTAGGGGCTATGCAATAGCCTGATATTTCAGCTTCGCAGCGCATACTGCCGGGGCCGCTTTGCGGCCCATCGCGGCCGGTCCGGCGCCCCGGCAAGGCCGCTCCCACCCGAGAAATCGATTGCCTTTGGATGCACCGACTTGCAGGCAAACGCGGTCTTTGTAGGAGCGGCCCTTGTGCCGCGATGGGCCGCAGAGCGGCCCCCGGCACCATGAGCTGCGAAGCTGCAATCCTGAAGCCATTGCCAAGCCGGCGCATCGTAACGCCACCCCTGCTCGCCTAGAAACCATACTGATGCAGTAACCGTTCATAACTGCCATCGGCCTTCATGGCGGCGATGGCCGCGTCGAAGCGAGCGACGATCAATTGGTGATCCGGGTGCTTCAAGCTGACCAGAATGTGCAGCGGGTTTTCGCCCAGTGCAGGCTCCACCAGCTCCACCTTGTCACGCACATTGTCCGGCTCGCGCTGCAGGTGATAGCGGGCCACGTACTCGTCCTCCACGGCCAGGCTCACACGCCCTGCCGCCAGCATGCGCACGGCGGACGAAAATGTACTCACCGCTACCTTGTGCAAGCGGGTATTGCCGTCGAACGCGCTCGAGTAGGCGTAATCACGCACCACGGCGATGCTGTAGGGATACAGGTCCGAGATGTGCTCATAATGCAGGCCCGCACCCTTACGCTGCAGCAGGCGGATACGGTTGTTCAGGTAGGCGCTGGAAAAAAGTCCGATGCGCGCACGCGATTCGTTGTGCCAGGCGTTGATCAGTATGTCGTAACGACCGTCCCCGACGCCTGCCAGGGCCCGAGCCCAGGGTGCCTCCTCGAAGCTGCTGCTATACCCCGCCCGCGTCAGCGCCGTGGTCACGATGCTGATGGCCAGACCGCCGCCAGGCATACTGGCGTCGGTGAAGGGCGGCCAATGATCCGATACCAGGCGCAGCTTGCCGGAGGCGGCGGCCGGAGGCGCCATGACAGTGGCCAGTAACCCGAGAACACAAAGCATCAGCCGCATGCCCAAGCCCTTGCGCGGTGAAGAAACGTACACTGCGGGTGAGCTTACACAAAGGCTCTGGTCGGGGCAGCGGCCAATAGTGTCATCTAGCCTCTATTCTGGCCGAACCTACGGTTTTTATTGCAGTGGACTTAACGGGTACAGGTCAGGGATAACCCAGTACCTTGCGTATTTGATTCAGGTGACGCTCGATCCACTGCCGGTCGATGGCCCCCCAGTCCTTTATGCGGTAATGGCCTGCGTGATTGCGCGCGCCTTCTTGCTGCTCGAAGGTGCAGACGATGTCCAGATCGGCCAGCGCTGCAAGGGTGTCCTGGGCCGTGCGCCGGGGCATGCCCGTAGCCTCCATCAGCGCAGGCACGCTGGTAGCGGCCTGGCTGTCGATCAGCCAGGCGACATAAAGACGGCGGTAGAAACTGCTCTTGGTCTTGCTTATTTCCATGCTGCGGGTCCTCAAGCGTTACCCGGCAACTCCCGATAGGTCAGGTAGACGCGCAGGTCGAATTCCAGTTGATGGTAGTCCGGCTCCATGTGCTGACAGAGCTGGTAGAACGCCTTGTTGTGGTCACGCTCGCGCAAGTGGGCCAACTCATGCACCACGATCATGCGCAGAAACTGCGGCGCAGCCTCCTTGAACAGCGAGGCGATGCGGATTTCCTTCTTGGCCTTGAGTTTGCCGCCCTGCACGCGAGAGACGGCAGTGTTCAGGCCCAGCGCCCGGTGTGTCAGGTCCAGCCGGCTGTCGAACAACACCTTGTCCAGTGGCGGT